>CAYWSJ010000084.1:0-13352 GCA_964461045.1 uncultured Bacteroidales bacterium
GGCCCGGATGTAAATCCGGGTGACAGAATCCATGCAACGTAACGGAATCCATTAGGGATGGTATATTTCAAAAATCCACGCAATAAACATGTCATCCCTCCAGGATTATTTTGGATGGTTGGACCACTAATATCGGGTTTTCTGGAAAACTTAACAACCCTGGTGTAATTCAACCAAAACCCACGGGGTTGAACGACATGAGAATAGCTTCTCCTTCGTAGCCTTACTAAGGAGAAAGAGTAAAAAATACACCAGCCTGCCGGCTTCCACCCACACACCCCACATAAAAAAACGGATCTAAAAAATCCGGCAAATGGAGTTAAGCCGGATTCATAAATTGCATTATATAAATTGGGTTAATAATACAATAGCCAAACCTGAAGGCCCTTATCGCGCATTTCCTGCAATTCTTTAACGGCCTGTGATTTATTTTTGTATGAATTATAACTTACAGCATGCATCCCGTTTCTTTCGCCAATCAGTTCCGAGTTATATCCCTGGTTGATCAGATCCTGGTTAAATTTCTTCGCATATTCAAGATTTCGGAAACTTCCGGCTACAATATAAAACTTTTTCGTCCCTTTATTTGCTTTTTGAACTTGTGTTTTCTCAGGCTTCTGTTTTTTGGGTTTTGTCGTTTCCTGCTGAGTTGTTTTTTCCTTGCTTTTATCAGCTTTCTTCTCCTGTTTCTCTTTTTCTTGCTTTTTCTCAGTTTCCTCTGCTTTCTTTTCCTTTCCAGATTTTGTCTTTTCTGCTATTTGTTCTGTCTTCGTTTCTTTACCGGAAAAAATCTTTTCAACAGTGTCAAAATTAAGCATAGCCCAAACAAACAAAGCTGCCACAGGAACACCTATTACTATCGCCAAAACCAACCCCTTGTTTCCGCCTCCTTTTTTTCCTCCGGAAGTAGTTTTTGCAGCGGATGGTTTTTTCGGCGGAGGAGTTTGTGCCCCTTTCCTGGCCGTGGCCTTAGAAACTGGCTCTTTCCTGGGAGGCTTTTTCTCCTCTTTTGGTTTTTCCTGTGCTTTCTGTGTTTTGTCAGCAGAGGATTTTGCAGGTTCCTCCTTTTTTTCAGAAGCGGTTGTCTCCTTCTTTTTCCCTGCTGCTTTTTCGTTTACAGTGGAAGATTTTTTTGCCTGGGTCGTTTTTTTTGCGGAGGAAGAAGCAGCTTTCGGCTTTTCCTCTTCCTTAGCCTCATCTGAAGCAACTTTAAATTGTATCTTGCCCTGATCATCCTGGTAAAATTCTCCCAATCCTTCTATTTTGTATACACCATCCTTTTTAACTGAATTTTCAATTCCTTTTACGTATTCCCCGATTTTATCCATTGCCTCTTTCTGATTGGTGTTTTCTTTCTTAATGATGTGGTTTACGAGCAATTCATCATTAAATTTCAAAAAAGGACTAAAATATATATCCTGAATTTTCTCTGACAGTTCTTTCTTATTCTTATTCTTGGAGGTAGCTCTTAACAAAAATGCTCCAAAATTTGGAATAATAACACGGTTATTGCTTGCAATCAGCTCTTTAATATAGTCATTCAACATATCAGTGATGGCTTTGGTTTTTAATTATGAATCAAATATAACAAAAAAACAAATTAAATTAAAGTACCTTTGATTAGTTAGTTAGTTATTTTTTAATGATTTTTATACCTTAACTGCAATTTTAATTAAATAATTCACCTGCTTATGATTTCTATAAATTTCATCAAATGCCTGTTTGCTTGCGCCTTATTGTCTTTATCACTGAACATTTACGGACAAAAAAAACAAAATAATTATAACTTTACTGAAATTGTTAAGTTACAAACCACTCCGGTAAAGTTTCAGGGAAAAACAGGTACATGCTGGAGTTTTGCCACAACTTCCTTTATTGAAAGCGAATTAATCAGGATGGGAAAAGAAGAAACAGACCTGTCCGAAATGTTTTTTGTGCGTCAGTCATATATCGATCGTGCCGAATTATATGTCAGGTTTCACGGACACCTGAATTTTACCATGGGAGCCCAGGCCTGGGATGTTATCAATGTCATAAGGGATGATGGAATGATTCCACAAAAGGCAATGCCGGGAAAAATTGTCGATAAAAAAATGCATAATCATGCAGAAATGGACGGAGCGCTTAAGGCATATATCAACCAGATTATAGAAAATGAAAGCAGTAAACTTTCTCCCGTGTGGATGGATGGTTTCAAGGGAATTCTGAATGCTTACCTGGGTCACTATCCTAAACTTTTCAACTATAAAAATGAAAAATATTCCCCAAAAGAGTTTGCAGAAAAAATGGAAATCAGCCCTTCAAATTATATTCCTCTGACAAGTTTTTCAAATCATGAATACTATACATCCTATGTTTTTGAGTCGCCAGACAACTGGTCAATGGAAAAAATTTATAACCTGCCGCTTAAAAAGCTCTCCGAAGTTGTTAAGCATTCTCTAAAGCAAGGTTATACAGTGGCCTGGGCTGCCGATGTCTCCGAAAAAGGCTTTCGAAACGACAGAGGTCTGGCCATTGTACCTGAAGAAAATTGGAGTGAAATGGAAAACGAGGAAAAGGTATTTAATGCACCCGTTCCCCAAAGAAAAATTACTGAAGAAATGAGACAAATTGATTTTAACAACTACTCAACAACGGATGATCACCTGATGCATATCGTAGGACTTGCCGAAGATCAGTCTGGAACAACTTATTTCATAGTAAAAAATTCATGGGGAAAAGGGAATCCTTACGGAGGTTTTATTTATGTTTCTGAAGCCTATTTTAATTATAAAACCACATCCCTGCTGATGAATAAAAATTCTCTTCCGGAAGAGATCCTTGAAAAATTTCAATATTAATGTTAATGAGATTGGTCCTGGTCATTTTCGGGTTATTAACCGCATTTATTGCCGGTGCCCAGGAAAACAAAAATCCAGCTTTCCTTGGTGTCAAGCCTCAGTATGGTTTTATTATTCCGCATTCAAATAAAATAAGAGACCTGACACATACGAATCCCTTTGGGTTGGAACTGGAATACGGCTGGACCATGCAAAGAGAAGAGAACTGGCGAAGGTGTAATTGTTATTCAAAAGCAGGTTTTTCCCTGCTGCATATTAATTACAACAACCCTGAAATAATTGGTTCTTCCTCTACAATTATTGCTTTTGCCGAACCTATGCTTGATTTCAGGGGTAACTTCAGATCATCCCTTCGAATGGGTGTAGGCATAAGCTATCTTTCAAAGTTTTACGATAAAAATTCCAACCCGGAAAATCTTTTTTTCAGTACTCCTCTGAATTTTTTAGTACACCTTGACATGAACCTTTACTACGAAATAAGCAAAAAGTACCTGGCGATGGGATATTTGAAGTACAATCACATCTCGAACGGAGGAATAGAAAAGCCCAACAAGGGGATGAACTTCCCAACTTTTGGGTTGGGTCTTCAATACTCATTTAAACCTGTTGAGTACAGGGAAATTGAAAAAACGAAATACACAGGAAGAACGATCATCCCCTCAGCAGAAATTTACGGAACAGTTGTAAACACGAGTAAAATCAATAAAACAGATTCCAAATGGCAAATCGTGTATGGTGCTGTTTTAAAAACCCGCTTCAGGGTTGGCAAAATTAACGCCCTGAACATTGGTTTTGATGCCTTATTCGACAAAACAAAACAGGAAAAAGGATATTCACTTTTCCAGGGTTCATTTCTGGCCGGCCATGATTTCGAATTTGGAAAATTTATTTTTTCACAATACTGGGGCACCTATCTTTATGCTCCCTCTGCTGAAAAAAACTTCTATCAGCGATATAGCCTTCTAATGAAAGTATCGGAAAATTTCAGGTTTGGAGTAACTTTGAAAGCACACGCTGAAGTTGCTGAAAACTTTAACCTGCTATTTTCCTATGAATTTTGAAGATAACTGGCTATTGTCCTTATAAATTTATCAGAAGAAATGGGTTTTGGTATAAATTCACTCATGCCGTATTCTCTGGCTTTTTCCTCCTCTTCATTGAAAGAATAAGCTGTTTGTGCAAGAATAGGAACTCCCGGAACCATTTTCCTAATTTCCACGGTTGTCTCAAACCCATCCATGCCGGGCATTTTAAGATCCATTAAAACGAGGTCTACTGAATTGGTTTTTACTTTTTCCACAGCCTCAGTCCCATTATAAGCAGAAATAATGTTAATAAGGGTAGGTTTCAGCAATTCTTCAATATATTTTAAGTTTGCAGGTTCATCTTCCACTATTAAAATTGTTTTTTCTCTCCAGTTAAATTCTTTCGTTGTCAATGCACCCCTGGTCTCTTCGGATTCTTCCTTTTCGTTTGTTTCATAAGGAAGCGTAAAATAAAAAACGGATCCTGCATTTGATTCAGATTCAACCCATATAGATCCTCCGAGATATTCTGTCAGGTATTTAGAAATGGTGAGACCAAGTCCGGCTCCCCTGTATAATTTAGTACTGTTTTGTTCTACTTTACGAAACCGGTTAAAAATTAAACTGGAATATCTTTTTTCGACACCTATTCCTGTATCTTTCACATAAAATAAAAGATGATCATCTTCAGAGATCTTATAACCAAATTTAATCGTGCCCTTTTCTGTAAACTTAGCTGCATTATCAAGCAGATTAGAATAAATTTGTTTAAACCTGTACCTGTCAGTAATAAAAGTTATATCTTTTTTGCATGATTCCTCGTCAATTTCCAGAGCTATATGTTTTTTATTCTTCAGGGCCAGGATCTCCTGGTAATGCTCAAGCAATTCATTTAACACCAGTTTAATTCTGCAAGGCTTTTTCCGCAATACAATCTGATCCGATTCAATTTTAGAAATATCAATAATATCATCCATTAATTTTAACAAGTTGTTTCCACTGTTAAAAATCAATTTAAAATATTGATCTTTTTCTTCTTTTGAAATAGTATTTTCAGGAGCAACAAGCAATTCAGAAAAACCAAGAATAGCATTAAGAGGGGTTCGAATCTCGTGTGACATGTTTGCCAGAAAAGCAGATTTTAACCTGTCTGATTCTTCTGCTTTCTCTTTGGCCTCTATCATATTTTTTTCAGCTTCATCCCTGGCTTTTTGCCTGTGCTGAATCTGGTCCAGCATTTTATTAAACGCATCATATAGATGCCCTAGTTCATCTTTAGATTCTGTTCTTATCCGGAGGGAATAATCATTTGATTTTGCAATTTTACGAGTAAATTTCTCCAGTTTAATAATTGGACGGCTGATTATACGCTGGCCCCAGGCAGCAAGAATAAAAGCCAGAACAAAAAGAACAACCAAACGAATTAACAGCAAAAAAAACTGATCCCGGGTTTTATCCTGAATAATCTCTGTAGTAACATTGATAACCAAAGTACCATATCTTACATCTTTAAAAATAATCGGATGAAATACCTCTATCTGGCTATCCGTAAATTTGTATCTCTCTTCTTTTTTTTGCAATACAGAAGGCAGTTCAATCTTGTCGTCCCTTTTGTAAGATGCAAAAAGAACATTATTCTCATCATACAAGGCTCCGCTTTTAATATAAGAAATAGTATCAAGCCTTGAGAGAATCTCCTCTGCAGCCTCCTGACGATTAAACGAAAGGGGGCCAATACAATACTCTCCTATCAGTTTGGTGTTCATTATTGTATTATTTAGCATCTCTTCCCGGTAAGTATTTTTAAAATTCACCAAAACAAAAACAGAGCCCAGGATAACTGTTATTAAAGAAACAAACAGAATGATCGTAATAATCTTATTTCGTATAGATAATTTGCTTAGTATCATTTTATTTTGATTTTACCGGGTCAACAACTTTAGCCATATTTAACAGAAAAAAGCTCATTTCAAGCGGAGACAAATGCAGAGCAGTTTCATTAATTTCAAATCTTAATTTATTCTTTTTTATATAAAAATTTATAATAACTCCCTTCTTAGCAAAACCTTCCGTGTCACTGATGGTTAAAACAGGTTTTTCTTCAACATATTTGATTATTTCTGTAAGTTCTTCCTCAAAATCTTCCGAGATATAAAGAATATGACAGTCATCAATGTTCCTCAAATCTTTAATTAACTTTACTTCAACTGGTTTTTCATATATTTTCTGAATTGAAAAAATATTGTTGAGGGTTTCTGAAAATTCCTTGTTTCCCAAAACATATATTTTAAAAAATTTTTCTTTGTTTTTTATCTCTGCCTGGGGAGGCCAGTTTGTAAAACGGGTAAACTTTTCAATATAAACCGCCTTGAGTGTATATTCCCTTGACTGGCTATAAAGAATGCACGGAACAGAAAAAAAGAAAATGCAAAACAATAACCCGATTTTTAAGGGTGTTTTTTTTAAGGTAATGTATTTTGACAGTATAATCAAAATAGTGCATTTTCAGGTTAGTCATATATCTTGCTGCTAAATATAAAGAAAAGAATAGATTTTTCATAATTTGAATGCTCTATTTGAACAACCCCTCAGTACAGTTATTGCAAATAGAAATCTGATTTCTGTCGTGAAGTATTTGTTCCCTGAACTTCATAAAATTATTACCCTGCCAGGAGTCCTTAACCGAACTTTGCTTCAGATCACCTGCCGCATATTGAGCATCTTTATCAAAGCAACAGGGTACCATAAAGCCATTCCATGTAACCACTGCCGAACTCCATATTCTGAAACAACGATTTTTCAGCCTGTTTTTTATCTTTACTTCATTATGCCTTTTTATATAGCGTGAATATTTTTTATGATCCGTAATTTTTTCTTTTTTTTCAGCATAATTATAAATCTGTGCCGATTTTAAAACTACCCGGTCAACCCCAAGGTCTTTCCCCAGTTTTTTTATCTCCCCTGTTTGATGCTCATTATGTTTCATCACCAAAAACTGAATCTCGATAAAAGGCTTTTTTGAATTTACATCCTTCTTCATTTCCACAAGCGTTTTTATTCCTTCTACAACCTTGTCAAAATCACCATTTAGCCGGTATGCTGAATAAGTCTTCCTGTCCGTTCCGTCCAGAGAAATAGTAATACGATCGAGTCCTGATGAAATGATCTGTCTGCACTTTTTCTGATCCAAAAAATGACCATTTGTAGAAACATGCACATAAACTGATCTCTTTTTAGCATATTCAATCATAAGGTGAAGATCCGGATGTAAAAAAGATTCACCCTGAAAATAAAGCATTAGCCAAAGCAAAAAGGGAGAGGTTTCTTCCAGTATTTTTTCAAACAAGTCAAAACGCATGTAGCCCTGCTGCCTTGTTAAAACATTCATTCCTGTCGGGCATTCAGGACAGTTTAAATTGCACAGATTTGTGGGCTCCAAAGACAGGCTGTAAGGGTAATGATTTATAACTGGTTTGCGAATAACCAGGGAAATCCAGTAATTTAAAAAAACCCTTACAGCATTCCATAAGCGTTTTGCAGTAAGGGTCTTTATAAAGTTTAACCAATCCGTAATCAAAATCAATGCGTATTTAATATTTGAAGCAGTTTTCCTAGTTTTGGTGTTAAAATAATTTCTGTACGGCGGTTTTTCCTTTTTCCTTCTTCAGTTGTATTAGGCTGTAATGGAAGATACTTGCTTCTTCCTGCCGCAATAATTCTTTTCCCTTTTATATCACCGCTATTCAAAAGAACTCTTACTACGGCCGTAGCTCTTTTCACACTGAGATCCCAATTATCCTTAATGGCTTCATCACTTATATAAGGAACATCATCTGTGTGTCCCTCCACCATGATATTGATATCAGGATTTCTTTCCAGAACCCTTGCCAGTTTTTTCAAAGCTGCTACTCCCGACTGATCGATTTCACTACTCCCTGATGGGAACAAGAGTTTCTCATCCATCGAAACATAAACTTTCCCATTCTTAATATGAACATCAAGTCCCTGGTCTTTAAAACCATATAATGCACTGTTTACTTTTTCTTTGATTGCCTGCACCACGCTATCTTTCTTCTGTAAAACTCTTTCAAGTTCAATGAGCCGTTTTTTCTTACTCTCCAGTTCCTTTCTTAACTGAGATAAATTTTGCTCCTTTGAGTTAAGATCATCAGCCAGCAACCGCAACCGGTCTTCTTTCTGTTGTAAGGTTTCCTGGGTAGACTGTATTTCCCGCAGCAATTCCTTTGTTTCTTTATCTGTTCCCTTTAAAAGCTGATTCTGGGTTGACTTTAAGCTTCTGTACTTATCTTCAAGCCTCTCGTTCTTGTTTTTATAGAAAGTAATTCTCTTGGCTCTCTGGACACTATCTTTTTCAAGGCGGGCAACCTTATCCTTCAGGACCCCTAATTTAGATTCCAGTTCTTTATTTTCAACCTTCATTTTGCGGTTCTCTCTTTCCAGCTTTTCTCTTGCACTAGCACATTCATTCTTTCTTTGCTGGACTTTTTGAAATTCTTTCTTGGGTACACAGGCTGACAATAAAATAAAAACAGCCAGAAAAAGTTTATATTTCATAAGAGCAAATTTAAATTATCAATGATATTTTGAACTTCTTTATGTTATTTTTTGTTACAATTCGTCAGCAATGTTTAATATGTAGGTTTAACAGACCAGATAAAACAAAGATGTATATAGCAAAGATAAAAAAACTGTTTATTGTTCCTATAATTTAACATTGAATTAAAATTATTCTTAATTTTGAATTGTATTTAAAGACTTAATTTGTATGGGTAATACCTATCCATTGCTGGAAAAAATAAAAGATCCTTCAGACCTGAAAAATTTAACAGAGCTTGAATTATTAAGTCTGAGCAAGGAACTCCGAAGCTTCATTATTGAACAGGCCAGCGTAAATCCCGGCCATTTAGGGGCAAGCCTTGGTGTGGTTGAATTAACAATCGCCATTCATCACATTTTTAACACACCTTATGATCAGGTAATATGGGATGTGGGTCACCAGGCTTACGGACATAAAATTCTAACCGGAAGAAAAACCATATTTGATACCAACCGAAAATATGGTGGGATAAGTGGATTTCCGAACCCCCAGGAAAGCAAATATGACGCTTTTGGTGTAGGGCATGCCTCAACATCTATTTCTGCTGCCCTGGGTCTGGCGAAAGCTGCTCGTTTTAAAAACCAACACGACAAGAAGATCCTTGCTGTTATAGGTGATGGAGCCATGACTGGAGGAATGGCCTTTGAAGGATTAAACAATGCAGGAATAGAAAAATCAGATATCCTGGTTATTCTTAATGATAACAACATGGCAATAGACCCTAATGTTGGAGCGCTTAAGGAATACCTGCTGGATATTACCACATCAAAGACTTATAACAAATTTAAAGACGATGTCTGGAACCTTCTTGGTAAACTTAGCAAGCTTGGACCAAACTATCAAAAACTTGGACAGCAGATAGAAAATGCGGTTAAAACATCCATTCTTAAACAAAGCAATCTTTTTGAAGCTTTAAATTTCAGATATTTCGGACCCATTGACGGACATGATGTAGTTTATCTGTCGAAAGTTCTTAATGACCTGAAAGACATAAAAGGTCCAAAACTTCTACATGTAATTACAAAAAAAGGAAAAGGATTTAAGCAGGCAGAACTGAACCAGACAACCTGGCACAGGGCCCCCGGAACATTTGATAAAAACACAGGAAAGCTCCACAAAGTTACAAAAGAAGAGCCTCAGCCCCCGAAATACCAGGATGTATTTGGAAAAACACTTGTTGAGCTTGCAAAGAAAAATAAAAAAATTGTAGGCATAACCCCGGCAATGCCCACAGGGTCATCTCTCAATATTATGATGGAAGAAATGCCCGACAGAGCTTTTGACGTTGGCATCGCCGAGCAACACGCTGTTACATTCTCGGCAGGGATGGCTATCGAAGGCATGCAACCCTTTTGTAACATTTACTCTACCTTTATGCAAAGGGCATATGACCAGGTAATTCATGATGTCGCACTACAAAAGCTTAACGTAGTTTTCTGCCTTGACAGAGGTGGTTTGGTTGGTGGCGATGGAGCAACACACCATGGAGCACTGGATCTCGCGTATATGCGCAATGTACCTAATTTAACTGTTTCTTCTCCTATGAATGAAACAGAACTTCGCAACCTGATGTATACAGCCCAGCAAAAAAATATAGGGCCATTTGTTATTCGCTACCCCAGAGGAAGAGGAGTGACAACAGAATGGCAGAAGCCTATGAAAAAAATAAAAATCGGGAAAGGACGTAAATTAAAATCAGGAGATGACCTTGCAATACTTTCTGTCGGTCATATTGGAAACTTTGCCTCAGAAGCGATAAAAGAACTAAAAAAATACAACATTTCAATTGCTCATTATGATATGCGCTTTGTGAAACCACTTGATGAAGATATTCTGCATGAAGTGGGCAAAAAATTCAAGCATATCATTACAATTGAAAACGGCACAATAGTTGGCGGACTTGGAACCGCCATAATGGAATTTATGAATGAAAATCAATATTTCCCTTCAATAAAACGACTTGGCATCCCTGATAAATTTATTGAACATGGAACACAAGACGAACTTTATAAAGAATGCGGAATGGACAAGGAGGGAATTATGAATGCGGTAAAATCCATTGTAAAACCAAAAATTTTATCAAACGCCGGATAAACATTAATAATAAACAAATCTAAAAAAATGAACCCTTTAATTGAAAAAATAAACACCGACAAATTTTTTCAGTTAAGAAAGACCATACCCATAATTGATGTAAGATCTCCCGCTGAATTTAAAAAAGGGCATATCCCGGAAGCCTTGAACATTCCTCTCTTTAACAATGAAGAAAGAACTGTCGTGGGAACAGCCTATAAACAGAAAGGAAGAAAAAAAGCTGTGAAAGAAGGTCTGAAGTTCGTAGGTCCAAAAATGGTTGATTTACTGCAAAAAGCAGAAGAAATCGCAGGACCGGAAAAGAAGCTGATTGTTCATTGCTGGCGGGGTGGCATGAGAAGTGAAAGCATGGCCTGGCTGTTTTCCAGGGGAGAAATTAAATGCTATGTTCTGAAAGGTGGTTATAAAAAATATAGAAATACCCTCAGGAAAAAAATGAAAAAAAATGCACAAATATTCATTCTGGGGGGCTATACGGGAAGCGGAAAATCTGAACTGCTCAATGAATTAAAAGAAATGGGAGAACAAGTCATTGACCTTGAATCGAAAGCCCACCACAAAGGATCTGCTTTTGGAGCCATAGGGCAAGAGGAACAATACAGCACAGAACAATTTGAAAACCTGGTCTTCGAAAAATGGAAAAACCTGGATCTCTCCGGACCAATCTGGATTGAAGACGAAAGCAAAATGATCGGACGCAATTCAATCCCCGATGAACTGTTCAGCCAGATGCGTTCAAGCCCCGTCATTAAAATAATCATCGATAAAAAAGAAAGAATAAACAGGCTGATTGAAGAATATGCTGCTTTTGACAATGAAATCCTTATTCAAACAATAAGAAAAATTCGAAAACGCCTTGGAGGATTAAATTGCCATAAGGCAGAAAATGCCGTTTACGAAGGTGATTTTTATACTGCCATAGATATTGTTCTGACTTATTATGATAAGGCCTACGAATACGGATTAAATAAAAGAGATAAAAATACAGTATTCCCTATTCCCCTGAAAAGTAGCAACAACAAAAAAAACGCCTTAATTCTCAAAAATTTTATTGCCGAAAATTTTATGAAAGAAGCTCCTGCAAGCTATAATAACTAAATCTTATCGCTTTTGATGTAACCTCAATCTTTTCATCTTTTTAAATTTGATTCTTATTTACGTTCTTCTTACATTTGGAATACAATCATTTTTTTAATAAGATAACCTAAAAATTAAATACTATGAAAAAGATTTACTTAACTGCCGTATTTTTTGTTGGCATGATCTCCTTCGCTTTTTCTCAAGCAGAATTGCTAAAAGAAAATCATTCTTTGCAAGCGGGTGATGAACATTATTTTATAATTGCAGAGAATGTTGTTTCCCAAAAAGGAGGGAACAACCAGGTATGGAACTTTTCATCTCTTAAACAGAAAGGAGAATTACACAGCCACATGCTTTTTAACACAGAAGTTGAAAAATCATATGATGTCCCAAAAGCCAATGTAGTTTTGGAAGAATATGGAACCCATTTCTTTTTTAGAGTTGAGAAAAATATGATGAAGCATTATGGAACCATCACTAAAAACAATACACTGATTAAATACGACAAACCATTTGTAAAAATGGTCTATCCATTTAATTTTGGAGATTCATATTCAGGAGAATTTTCAGGAGAATTGATTACTAAAAAGAATAATCGATCGTTTACAGGAAATTACTCTATTTCAGTTGATGGGAAAGGAAAGCTGATTCTACCCGGAAATATTGCTATTAAAAACGTACTCAGGCTTAAATCCGTTAAAGAAAAGAAATATGAAAATTCCGACCATGTATCCAGGATCGTAAGTTATAAATGGTATTGCCCGGAGGTCCGCTATCCATTGCTTACAATCATTCAATCGGAAAACAACGAAAAAACAAGGACTATTAAAACCGCTTACTACGGAAATGCTGAAAATATTGAACAAAATCAAAATAAAAATGATGAAATATCATCAATGGGTGTAAAGGTTTATCCAAATCCTTTCAAAGAACAAATAAAAGCAGAATATGAACTTAAAAAGAACTCTGATGTCCAGATAGCCATCTTTGACAATGCAGGCCATAAAATCACAGAAAAGAGCCTTAAAAACCAACCAAAAGGTGTTTATACAAAAACAATCAATACCGGAGGTAAAGATTTTTCTGAAGGGATTTATTTCATTAAGATAAGAACAGGTCAGCAAATAATTAAAGAAAAACTAATCAAGATTAACTAGGGTTCTCCATGCTGAAGCAGGGTGCTAACCTCATCGTCACAATTTACGGTTGATGCATGTTTCATGAGAACAGCTTCTCCTTCGTAGTTTTACTGCGGAGAAGGAGCACCCACGATAAATCGTGGTGATTTGAAAGGCAGAAATACCCGGCGTGTCTCCAAGATACACCGGGTTTGGGGTAAAAAAACGAGCGAATTACCCAACATAAAAATCTGCAAACGATTTACCCCAATAGGCCGCCAAGCGGTTTAGAACCGCTAGGCGGCTAAAACAAATTAATGCCGGGAAATCATGGGTCGATTGTTAAAAAATCCCGTAGGGATTGATATATTGTATCGGGTAGAATATACCATCCCTCCGGGATTCCGTTTCATTCTACGGCTTCCAACACCCGGATTGACATCCGGGCCTACAAAGATGACATGCCTCCGGCATTGGCACCCTCAAAATAACCTTGCATTTTGCAAATAATAAATATGGGTATAGCGCTCATTATAAGTTTATTTTGTTTTCTCAGCAGACCCTGTTTAATCAGCAG
>CAYWSJ010000085.1:0-13247 GCA_964461045.1 uncultured Bacteroidales bacterium
TATTTTGGAATTGGAAAAATTGGAAAAGACCAGGTGCAGGATTACGCACGACGTGCTAAAATGGATGTCGATGAGGCTGAGAAATGGCTGCATTCTGTATTGGACTATGATAAATAATTGAAAAAAAATAAAAGAAAAAATAAGACATGAAGATTACTGAAATTTTTGAAAAACATAAAAGAACTTATTCTTTTGAATTTTTTCCACCAAAGGATTATCTGACAGCAGTAAAGTTCGGAATTAATGCCGGACAACTCATGAAACTTGATCCCTCTTTTGTTTCTATAACTTATGGTGCAGGCGGAAGTACCCAGGAGAATACTTTTAACCTTGTGGATCTGTTTCATAACAATCTTGGCTTTGTTAGCATGGCTCATTATACTTGTGTAAATGCTACAAAAGAAAAAATTGCTTACGATATGCGAATTTTACAGGATATGGGCATTAAAAATGTGATGCTGCTCAGAGGTGATCCTCCAAAAGGACAAAAAACATTTCCGAAAAATCCTGATGGTTTTAACTATGGAAGTGATTTGGTACGCTTTGTAAGAGATAACTATAATCTTTGCATAGGTGCAGGCGCTTATCCTGAAAAACATATTGAAGCCAAATCAACAGAGGAAGATCTTATAAACCTTAGAATGAAAGTGGATGCAGGTGCTGATTTTCTTATCACCCAAATGTTTTTCGATAATCGATATTATTGGGAGTTCCTAGATAAAGCTCGTCAGAAAGGAATTAACTGCAGGATTATTCCTGGTATTATTCCTATCACCAATTATAAAAATATCAAAAAATTTGCCAATATAACAGGTGCTACGATTCCTGAGAGCATCCAAAAAAAGATGGAGCCATACCAGGATAATCCAAAAGAAATTTATAAAATAGGTCTGGAACTGGCTATTGAGCAGGCAACCGATCTACTGGAAAATGGCGCTCCCGGATTGCATTTTTATACCCTGAACAAATCAAGAGCAGCGATTGATGTGTATGATTCTTTATCGGAAGAATTTAAAGAGGTTAAAAGCAAATACGAAAAAAGCTTTAATCCACATGCTCCCGAGAAATAAGGTTTTATGTTGATTCAATCAAATATTCTGAATCTAAATTAATTAAATAAATGGAAGTAACTGAATTGGAAGAAAAGAATATTTCATACCAAAACACTTCTCTTTGCTATCAATGTGCAAAGTGTTCGAGTGGATGTCCGGTAATTGAGGAGATGGACGTTTATCCTCACCAGGTGATACACCTTGCTTCTCTGGGTTTGGAGGAAAAAGTCCTGAACACAGAGACAATCTGGATATGTGCAAATTGCTATGCCTGTGCGGTAAAATGTCCGAACGATATCGATATTACCGGAATTATGAATAACCTTAAACAGAAAGCTTTAGAGAAGGGTATTAAACCGAAAAGGCCTGATGTATATAAATTTCATCAAACGTTTGCCCAGGATATTCTGAAAAGAGGTAAGGCTCATGAATTAAGAATCATGGGAGAGTATAATTTACGCTTGAGAAAACCTTTTAAAAACGTACTACTGGCTCCCAAGATGTTTTTAAAAAATAAATTAAAAATTCAACCTCCTAAAGCAGTAAAAGGCTTTCGAAACTGGATTAAAAAGCTGTTAAAGAAAAATAGCTGAGAGTATTAAAGCAGAAATGACAAGCTTGTCTCGTTTGAAGAGAAGCAATATGAAAATAATGATTGAATTTTTTATATGAAAAACGATAAAATAGCATTGTATCCGGGATGTAGCCTGGAAACAAGTTCAAGCCACTACCTGAAAAGCATCGAAAAGGTATTTGAGATTCTTGAAATACCCTCGGATTCTATGGAGGAATGGAATTGTTGTGGCGCTACCTCTGTAAAATCGATCGATCAGAGACTGAATCTGATGTTAAACCTCAGAAATCTTGCTCTTGCCGAAGAACAGGGAATCAGGGATCTGGTAGTGCCCTGTGCTTCTTGTTACCACAGACTGGTAAGTACAGAGTATGAATTGAATAGGGATCCAAAGCTGAGGGATGAATTAAACAAAGAGGCCGGATTTAATTATAAAGGTGAGGTTAAGGTTCGTAATATTCTCGATTTTTTTGTGAATGTTGTAGGACTGGAAAAAATTTCCTCCAAAGTTGTAAAACCTTTGGATGGTATGGTAGTCGCTTGCTATTACGGTTGTTTAAATACACGAGTTCCCAAACCGGCATCCTTCGATACCATGGAATATCCAATGACAATGGATAAGATTACAGAGGCCCTTGGCGCAACAGTAATAGATTGGTCTTATAAAACGGAATGTTGTGGCGCCAGCTTGTTCATTACAGTGGATAGTATTTCAACCAAACTCGTTGGTAAAATATTGAACGATGCAAGCTTAAGAGAGGCAGACTGTATTACAGTGTCTTGCCCCATGTGCCAGACCAACCTGGATACAAACCAGGGAAAAGTGAGAGAGGCATTTAACATTGAAAAGCCAGTTCCTTCCCCTTTCATAACACAATTAATGGGACTTGCATTTGGTTGTGAGCCCGAAGAAGTGGGCATGGATAAGAATTTTGAGGCCATGAAGCCTTTGTCATAAAGATATTTAGAAAAAACTTGAAAACAGGTTCTTTTAATATGAACAACAAACAAATTGGCTCGATTTTAGTGGTAGGAGGAGGGATTGCCGGTATGCAGGCAGCCCTGGACAGTGCAGAAATGGGATACAAAGTCTACCTCGTGGAAAAGGAACCGTCTATTGGCGGAAATATGGCCAAACTGGATAAAACTTTTCCCACGAACGATTGTGCCATGTGCATGATATCTCCCAAGCTGGTGGAGACAGGCAGACATCTCAATATTGAAATTATTTCCTACGCTGAATTGGAAAAGCTTGAAGGCGAGGCAGGAAATTTTACTGCAATAATTAATAAAAAAGCTCGATATGTAGATGAAAATCAGTGTAATGGATGCGGTGAATGTGAGCTTGAATGCCCGGTGCACAGAAAAGATAACTTTAATGGTGAACTTTCCGAGAGAACAGCCATTTACAGATTATATCCCCAGGCCATTCCTAATGTTTATACCATAGATAAGAGTACTCCGGAAGCACCTTGTAAAGTCAACTGCCCGGCGGGAGTGAATGTGCAGGGATATACCGCATTGATTGCCAAAGGCAAGTTCCAGGAGGCTCTTAACCTTATACGTGAAAAGATGCCTTTTGCAGGTGTCTGTGGAAGGGTTTGTCACCATCCTTGTGAAGACAATTGTAACCGGAATGAGATAGATGAACCGGTATCTGTGCGAAATCTCAAGAGATTCGTTGCAGATCGCGAGAAGACGTTATTGGAAAAGGGAGAATTGAAAAAACCGTCTTTAGAAGATGATACAATTGCAAAAAGAGCTGAAAAAATTGCAGTAATTGGAGGCGGCCCGGCTGGATTAACTTGTGCTCACGACCTGGTGAAAAAGGGTTTCCAGGTTACTATTTTTGAGGCTTCCAGTAAATTAGGAGGAATGATGCGCACGGGCATTCCTGATTATCGCTTACCTAAAGATTACCTTGATTATGAAATAGATCTTATCCTTGGAAAAGGCGTTGAAGTGAAAACAAATTCAACGCTGGGCAAGGATTTTACACTACAGGACCTGAAAGACGAAGGTTACCAGTCGGTTTTTCTTTCTCTTGGAGCTCAGAAAGCCAAAGAAATTCCGCTGGAAGACAGTGAAGGAGAGGGAATAATTTATGGTATTCCATTTCTCCGGCAGATTAGTGAGGGGAAAAAGCCACCCATGGGTTCTCATGTTGCAATAATAGGTGGTGGTAATGTAGCCATCGATGTGGCTCGTTCGGCTGTTCGGCTGGGCTCGAAAGCAACGATTGTTTACCGAAGAACCCAAAAAGAAATGCCGGCGCATTCCTGGGAAATTGAAGAGGCCCTGGAAGAAGGCGTAGAAATAAGGAATTCATGGTCTCCCGCCAGAATTGTACGCGAGGACGGAACAGTGAAGGGCCTTGAGGTTGAAAGATGCGTAACAATTTACAAAAAAGATGGAAAAAGATCTCTTGAGGTAGATCATGACCAAAAGAATATTGTTGAGGCAGATACCATTATCCCGGCTACCGGTCAGGAATGTGACCTGGAGGGGATAAAGGATGAAATAGAGGTGGAAGAAGGCTTGCTAAGCAGTGACCCATTAACATTGGAAACATCGCAACAGGGAATTTTTGCAGGTGGTGATGTGGTGCTTGGACCTTCATCGCTGGTTGAATCAGTAGCACAAGGGCACAGAGCGGCTGAATCTATTGCCCGATATATCGATAAAGAAGAATTAAGAACTGACCGGGAACCTGTTATGCATTCAGGCCCTTCTGCTGAGATGCCCGATGGTATAGATAAGAGTAAAAAAGAGCGAACTCATACTTCTGTTGCTGAACCGGAAAAAAGAAACAGCAATTTTGAAGAAATAGAAAAGGCTTTTACAGAAGAAGAGGCCATACGTGAAGCCAAAAGATGTCTGCAATGCGCCAGCTGTGCAGAATGTATGGAATGTGTGAGAACCTGTAAAGCTGAAGCGATCAGGCACGACCAGAAAGATGAGAGACGACAGATACACGTAGGGGCTGTGATTGCAACCGGTGGCTTTACACCTTTTGACGCAAGAAAGAAACCGGAATACGGGTATGGTATTTATCCTAATGTGATTACCAGTATTCAGTTTGAACGAATATTAAGCGCTTCCGGACCGTATGAAGGACATGTGAAAAGGCCCTATGATGGAAAAAATCCCAAGAAAATTGCGTGGATACAATGCGTGGGTTCAAGAGATGTAACCACCGGTAATGATTATTGCTCTTCTGTTTGTTGTATGTATGCAATTAAAGAGGCAATGATTGCCAAAGAGCATGATCCGGAAATTGAACCTACCATTTTTTATATTGATATACGCGCATTTGGAAAAGGATTTGAAAGTTTTTATGAACAGGCACGATACGAATCGGGTGTGCGTTTTGTTCGAAGCCAGATATCTTCTGTTAAAGAGAATCCTTTGTCACGCGACCTGCAGCTGCAGTTTATTGAAGATGGCCAATACAAAGAGGAAGAGTTTGAGATGGTGGTGCTGTCAGTTGGACTGCTTGCAAATCCTGCCAATACTGCAACGGCGAATATTTTAGATATAGCCCAGAATAAATTTGGCTTTTTTGAAGAAAAACCTCTACAACCTTTAACATCAAGCAAAGAGGGAATTTACCTGTGCGGTGCAGGGAACGGACCCAAAGACATTCCTGAAACCGTGATGCAGGGGAGTGCAGCCGCTGCGCTTTGCAGCGAGATGCTGAAAGAAGTCCGTAATACCGAGGCTTCAGTAAAAGAATACCCTGTAGAAAAACAGGTTGAAGATGTGGAACCCCGAATTGGCGTATTTGTTTGTCACTGCGGAATTAATATCGCCTCTGTGGTTGATGTGGAAAAAGTATCTGAATACATCAGTAAAATACCGGGTGTTGTTCACGCCGAACATACCTTGTACACCTGTTCGCAGGATACGCAGAAACGAATGAAAGAGATTATTGATGAGAAAGATCTGAACAGGGTGATTGTGGCTTCATGTACGCCCAGAACACATGAGGCGTTGTTCCAGGAAACCCTTCGAGAAGCAGGCTTGAATAAGTATATGTTTGAAATGACCGATATTCGTGAACAGTGCTCCTGGGTGCATCAGAAAGAACCCCAAAAAGCCACTGAAAAGGCAAAAAGCTTGGTTCGTGGAAGTATTGGTAAATCCAATCACCTTGAACCATTACAATTAAAAAACATTTCAATAAACAAAGCTGCTGTAGTGATTGGTGGCGGAATATCCGGGATGACTGCTTCATTGTCGCTTGCCAACCAGGGTTTCAAAGTCCACCTGATCGAGAAAGAAGAGAATCTCGGCGGGAATATGGTGTATCTGAAAATGGAACTTGACGGCGAAGACTGGCAGGAATTTTTAAAGAATAAGATAAAGGAAGTTCAGGAGAATGAACTGATAGATGTTGTGACAAACACAAAAGTAAAGTCAGTGAACGGCTCGGTAGGAAATTTCACAACAGTATTGAGTGGTGAAGAAGAAACTGAAGTGAAACATGGTGTAATAATTATTGCTAGTGGTGCACAGGAATTTAAGCCCGATGGTTTCCTCTATGGTAAAGACGACAGGGTGAAAACCCAACGCGATATGGAGTTCGAAATTGATAAGAAGGATAAATTTGGAACGGTTGCCATGATTCAGTGTGTGGGTAGCCGGGATGATAAACACAGATATTGTTCAAGGGTTTGCTGTAGTGAAGCCATTAAGAATGCAATCAATATCAAGGAAAAGGACCCGGAAGCAGATGTCTATATTCTTTACCGCGACCTGAGGACTTATACCTACCGGGAAGTTTTTTACCGAAAAGCAAGGGAACTGGGAGTTAAATTTATTCATTTCCCTGATAAAGAGTATCCTGAAGTAAAAGAATCGGATGGGAAACTATCAGTTCATGTGAAAGATACTGTAATAAATGAAGGTATCTCCATTCAGACAGATTTGGTTGTGTTGAGTGCAGGCATTGTGGCTAATGAAGAAGAAAACCATCAGCTTTCGGAATTGATGAAATTACCGCTTGATGAACACGGGAATTTTATGGAAGCTCATGTCAAGTTACGGCCGGTTGACTTTGCCAGCGAAGGTGTTTTTGTGTGTGGGCTGGCCCATTCGCCTAAGAATACAGAAGAGAACATTACCCAGGCTCTTGCTGCAGCAGGCAGGGCCGCCTCTATACTTTCAAAAGATACCCTGGAAGTAGGAGGGGTGGTCTCTGTTATTGAAGAAGACAAATGTGCTTCATGCCTCACGTGCTTAAGAGAATGTGTGTTCGATGCACCGTTTGTTAATGATAAAGGTAAAGCAGAAATTGACCCGGCAAAATGCCAGGGATGTGGAAACTGCGCGGCAGCGTGTCCGGCCAAAGCCATTCAGCTGCTTACTTTTACCGATGCACAGGAGACTGCGCTGTTTAATAATATTCTGGAAGAGGATATTGAAGAAGTTACAGAAGTTAAATAAGAAAAACTATGGAAGAAAAAGAACCGAGAATAATTGCTTTTTGTTGCCACTATTGTGCTTTTACTGCTGCTGACCTGGCAGGTACAATGCGGCAGCAATACCCGACCAATATTCACATCGTGCGATTACCCTGCACAGGCAAAGTAGATGTGAATATGCTGCTTCAGGCATTTGTTGATGAAGCTGATGGTGTAATGGTTGCTGGTTGCGAAGTGGGCAGTTGCCATTTCCTGGAAGGAAATATCAGGGCTAAAAAACGGGTGGAGTTTGCCAAAAGTAAGCTGGAAGAAGTGGGAATCAACCCTGAAAAACTTGATATGTTTCATATTGCTGCTTCTGAAGGGCCTTTGTTTGCCCAGACAGCCCGTGAATTTACAGATAAGATAAAAAGTATTTTAAAAGAAGAACAAAAAATTGCTGAGGCTTAAGTTTTTTATCTTCAGTAAAATAAAAGATATAAAATAAAGGAGGAAATCCTATGATTGTTGCTGAACAAAAATCATTTGAAGAAATTTTTGAAGCTGTTAAAGACTACAACAAAATACTGGTCCTTGGATGTGGAACCTGTGTCACTGTCTGCATGACAGGAGGTGAAAAGGAGGTAGGCATTCTTTCTAAACAATTGAGACTTGCAGCTAAAAAGGAGAATAAAAATCTTGAAGTGCTGGAACGAACCATTACACGCCAGTGCGACGAGGAATTTTTTGATGAGCAAACCGCCTCAAAAATAAAAGAGGTCGATGCAGTATTGTCTGTTGGTTGTGGTGTTGGAATCCAGCATGTGGCTTATTTGTTCCCCGATGTTGTTGTGCGTTCAGGTGTAAACACCAAATTTTTTGGCGCCAATATGCAGCAGGGTGTATGGTCAGAACGATGTGCAGGTTGTGGCGAGTGTGTTCTTGATAAGTATGAAGGTATTTGTCCCATAGCCAGATGCTCTAAAGGACTGATGAATGGACCATGTGGAGGAAGTTCTAATGGTATGTGTGAAGTAGACCCGGAAAATATCGAATGTGGGTGGCAGCAGATATATGATCGCATGAAACGGCTGAATAAACTGGATAAGTTGTTGGAGAATCAACCTCCGAAAGATTGGTCAACTCACCGTGATGGTGGACCCAGGAAAATTGTGAGAGAAGATATGATGTTTGATTAAGCTTATAAGAAATTTTTTTGGTTTATAAATAACAGGTAAATAAGAATTGTAAAAGAAAACAAAAGAAACGATATATGGCTAAAAACGACATAAAAACAGACAGCAGACTGGAAGGAGTATTGAAGTCAGGAGAGTTTGCCTTTACCGGTGAATTAGGACCACCAAAGGGAGCAGACCGAAGCAAGGTAGAAGAAAAAGCCGGATATTTAAAAGGCTCTGTTGATGCCGCGAATATAACTGATAATCAGACTGCTATTGTGAGGATGTCTTCATTTGCAGCAAGCGCTATTGCTATGGATTCCGGACTGGAGCCGGTGATGCAGATTACCACCCGCGACAGGAACAGGCTGGCCATTCAGAGTGATGTGATTGGCGCCTCTGCTATGGGAATCAGAAATATGCTCTGTCTGTCAGGTGATCATCAGTCTTTTGGGAACCATCCGACTGCTAAAAATGTGCATGATATTGACTCTGTTCAGTTGATTTCCATGCTGAAAAAAATGAGAGATGAAGGAAAATTTGAATGCGGCGATGAAATAAAGAATTCAAAAAAGGCAGATATTACTCCGCCGAAGATCTTTATCGGAGCTGCTGCCAATCCTTTTGCCGAACCACTTGATTTTCGTGTTATCCGCCTGGAGAAAAAGATCAATGCAGGGGCTGATTTTATACAAACCCAGGTAATTTATGATATGGAGCGTCTCCGTAAGTGGATGAATGAAGTAAGAGAAAAAGGGTTGCATGAAAAAGTGTATATTCTTGCCGGAATTACTCCGCTTAAATCTGCCAGGATGGCAAAATATATGAAAGAGAATGTTTCGGGCATATCTTTTACCGACGATATTATTAAGAGGATGGAACAGGCAGAAGACCAAAAAGCGGAAGGAATACAGATTGCTTTGGAACAGATCGAAGAGATGAAAGAAATGGAAGGCGTTCATGGAGTACATCTGATGGCCATAGGCGCAGAAAAGAGTGTTCCTTCTATTGCTGAAAAAGCTGGATTGTTACCCCGCCCGGAAGTTGGTGATGCGGTAACAGCATGATTGATTGTTGTTGCTTGTTTCCTAAATACAAAAATAAATTTTCAAATAAGGTTTGATGAAAATGAACAGTCCTGATATAGTATCGGGGCTGTTCTCTTGTTTGATTCTTTTTATTTTATTATTCTTTATTACTAACCCCCGCATCCTCAAACGAAGTCATCTGGTTAAGAAAGTTTACGGCAGATTGAACCAGGGGAAATGCCACTGCAGCAACGGTTACATTCCCGGTTCTTTTATCCAGTTTCTTTCTTAGTTTCTAAAGTGTTGTGCATATAGGAGTTACTCTATTTTATTCTTTAATAAGTTTTATTATTAAACTACCTTGTTTAGTTTTTATATTTATTAGGTAAAGACCTTGGCTCAATGAAGATATATTCATATTTCCTGAAAAATTTAAGTTTGATCTTTCTAAGAGTATTTTCCCTGTTATATCAGTAACTTTTATCTTAAGTATTTCAACATTATTAGATTCATAATGAATAATACCATTTGTTGGATTAGGGTAAAGCTTAACCATGTGACTGATATTTTCGTCTAAACTGGCTGCTTCAGTAAAGTTTGCTGTTACATTTATATTTTGGGTTACAGAAGTATCAGTTCTGGGGTTATTAGTACAGCTATCACTCCATTGAGAAAATTCATATCCATCATCCGGTATAGCTTCCACAGCTGTTCCGTCACTGCCATGATTCACATTTTGGGAAGTAGTTCCAGAAATACTGCCATGTTCCCCTGCCGAATAAGTAAGTGTATAAGTATTGATCTCAAAATTAGCTGTTACGGATGTATCGGCAGTAACATTTGTTTCGGTTCTTGGATTGTCAGAGCATCCATCGCTCCATTGGGTAAAGTGATAACCTTCATCCGGTATAGCTTCCACAGCTGTTCCGTCACTGCCATGATTCACATTTTGGGAAGTAGTTCCAGAAATACTGCCATGTTCCCCTGCCGAATAAGTAAGTGTATAAGTATTGATCTCAAAATTAGCTGTTACGGATGTATCGGCAGTAACATTTGTTTCGGTTCTTGGATTGTCAGAGCATCCATCGCTCCATTGGGTAAAGTGATAACCTTCATCCGGTATAGCTTCCACAGCTGTTCCGTCACTGCCATGATTCACATTTTGGGAAGTAGTTCCAGAAATACTGCCATGTTCCCCTGCCGAATAAGTAAGTGTATAAGTATTGATCTCAAAATTAGCTGTTACGGATGTATCGGCAGTAACATTTGTTTCGGTTCTTGGATTGTCAGAGCATCCATCGCTCCATTGGGTAAAGTGATAACCCTCATCAGGTAGTGCTTCAATTGGCTCCCCGTTTTCACCATAATAAATATACTGAAGGGACGTACCTGAAAGACTTCCATGATTCGCTGCATCGTAATTTAAAGTCACATATTGCCAGTTAAACAATGGGTAGCTATTGTTTAGGGTGTCTGCAAACCCCCATATATCAATATTACAAGTATCATGATTTTCATTTCCGATAAAATCCCAGGAATACTCAAGATCGGATGAGGTAGTATCCGTAAAGGTAACAATCTCTTTCATTTCATTGGTTGTTTTGCCTGTACCAACAGCGCTGGAAGTTAGGCCAGAAGTCTCTTTGTCCCAGAAACAGTTTTTGACAATGGTATTATAGTAATTAGATCCGGCAAATCCTCCGACATTGCTGTTCCCGGTAGCACTTCCTGCACTATATGAATTATAAATCTCTGCAGCATAGTTTTCTCCAACAAATCCTCCTATGTAAAAAGAATTTCCGTTTATCTCCGCCCTGCTGAAACTGTTTTCTATCACCGACGAAGATGAATTTCGTCCGACCAACCCTCCAACATAACTATTACCATTGACGATACCATAGCTAAAGCTAGAAGAAAGCTTAGCATGATTTTGGAAGTTTTGCCCGGCCATCCCACCTACATAATCATTACCAGTTACATTTACATCGGATGAAGAATATTTGATGGTTCCCCGGTTATTGCCAATTAGCCCTCCAGTGTAATTCGTTCCGGTAACCTGACCACTCACATGACACGAATCTACATTCGAATCGAAGTTTGATCCGGAAAGAATGCCTGTCCGTCGCTTACCGGTAATATCAGCGTTTTTTAGTTTTACTTTTTTTATTACTGCATATTGAATATAGCTAAACATTCCAACGTAATCAACCTGAGGACGGTTGATGTAGAGATCGTTTATTGAATAAAAATTACCATTATATGAGCCTGAGAAACATTGATCTGTTCCAACAGGGACAAATCCTTTTCCTCCGTTCCAGTTGCTGGTTTCAGAAGCATCTATATCGTCTGTTTGAATATAGTGTTTATCCCATTTGGATTTATGGTTTGAAATCCAATATAGATCAGCCAGACTTGCAATCTGATAAGGATTTGCTTCATTTCCGACCCCTTCTGGAGTATTACATGTAATAATGGTAATTTCCTCGCCATACTGAGTGCCTTCTGAATTTGTGGCATAGGCTTTTATATAATATGTTGTATTGGTTGATAATCCATTTATGGTTGAAGAAAAATAACCAGCCGATGAAGCAGCTCCCTCTTCTGTCTTATTATCGGCAGTTGTAGGATTTCCAATGTTATTCCAGCACACTCCGTGTTGAGAAGCTGATGGAATACCCAAAGTGGTAATATTGGCATGTATTATTGCATCGGTTTCTGTGATACCTGTAACACTGTCGGTTGTAACGTAAGGTTTGATAGGTCCGGAGGGGCCCGGGTCTCCGGGATATCTCCAAGCCAGGTAAGGATATCCGCTATTACGTCCATTTCCTATGTTCCAAATTTCCCTGGAACCTAAATTTTTAAAATCCCAATTGACCTCCAGGTAAGTGGAAATATCTTTCATTTCTGCCGAACTTTTTCCTGTTCCTCCGCTGCTATGAGTTAAACCGGAGGTTTCTTTATCCCAGAAGCTATTCGTAATTGTTGAATTATAATTATAACCTATCAACCCTCCACATCTGTATTGGTCTTCAACAGAACCGGTGCTGTAACAGTTGGAAATGCTGCTATTGTTGGCATAACTTACAAGACCTCCTGAATATCTTACATCAACTGATATATTTCCTGTTGCAAAAGAATTTGAAAGAGTTGTACTAGAAATACTACCAATTAATCCGCCTGAGCTTCTACCATTAACCTCGGAACTGCCATAACATTTTCTAATGGTTGAATAGCCTGCATAACCAATTAGGCTTCCCACTGTTTCAGCTGTAATAGTACCTCCCTGGCTATAGCAACTGTCAATAGTTGAACGTGATAAACTCCATCCGGCTAATGCTCCAGCATCTTCCAGGCAAGTTATATTTGTATTTATGAAACCCAGGTTGGCAATTTCTGCATATTTTATATATCCAAAAAGTCCTTGTTTTTCTCCATCGGATCGATTGATATACAAATTACTTATGGTATGGCCCCCGCCATCATAGGAACCTTCAAATTGTGTAGTATTGTTACCTATCGGAATCCAGCCTTCGCCTCCATTCCAACCGGAAGTTGCAGAAGCATCAATATTGGACGTTTGAAGATAATGATAATTCCACCGGCTGTTATCATCTGCAATCCAGTATAAATTTTCCAGATTTTCAATTTGGTAAGGATTTCCTTCTGATCCATCACCAACTGAGGGCTGTGTTGCTGTCTGCGGATAAGTCATTGTTGTAATCAGAAAAAACAATAGAGTAAAGATTAACTTTTTCATTTTGAAAGATTGAATTTAAACTTAGATGATTAGGACAAATAATAAACAAGTTCTGCTCCGTTTTATGGAGAGAGAAAGAAATTTCCGGCACTTTCAATTTTAAAGTAAATTATTGATTTTTTTATTTAAAATCAATATAAATTATTGGAAGTGTTTAATTGTTAAGCAGTAGTAGGATAATTTTAATCGCTTTTACTCCTGTTTTCCGCATTGGGACACCCTAAAAATTTCTATTGATGATTTTATATAA
>CAYWSJ010000086.1:0-13245 GCA_964461045.1 uncultured Bacteroidales bacterium
TAGGAATCACACAAAACTATTTTATTGAAGTAAAAAAAATCAAAACGGTTTCTAAGTTTTAACAAATCATTTTATTTAGATCCCTGATTTTTACTTGCAAAAGGCCCTTCCACAGCATTATCGAAGAAGCGTTGGGTAGGATAAGCAAATTCTATTTCAGGGTATTTTTCAAACTCTAGTAGAATATCTTCCCAAATGGCATTTTCTGTTCCCCTACGCCTCCTGGGATCGCTTAAGTACCTGATTGTTAGCAATACACCACTGTCACGAACAGATGTATATACCTTTGGAGTAAGATATCTGTAGTGTATCATGTATTTTTTACTGGCTTCAACGATACGTTTTTCTGCCGACTTGCTAATATGCTCAGCATGTTTTTGGGCAATTTTGTTTAGAATTCCTTTCCCTTTTTTCCAGTCGCTTTCAAATGTCAGGAGTATAGGTATTTCATGCCAAATATACTGAAATCCTTTGCTGAAATTTGCCTGGGGCTCTGTAAATATCTTAGAATTTGGGATATGTATAATTCTTCCGGTGCTTTGATCAGCGTCTACCCAATTACCAATTTCCATAATCGTAAACTGAAAAAAACGAATATCAATGATATCTCCCGCATTATCTCCAATTTGAATACGATCTCCCAGTGTAAAAGGGCGCCTGGAGATGATAAACAACCATCCCGCCATATCACTCAACGGGTCTTTTAATGCAATAGCCAAACCTGCAGAGAGTAACCCCAGAAAAGCTCCCATATTAAGCAGGTACCTTATCCATATTCCAGCTATGATAATTATCCCAATAAATGGAATGAGATATGATATTGCGCTTTTCCAGGAATATCTAAGTTTTGTATCTTTTGTCTGGGTCCAAACTACCTTTAAAATAATGAACCGAACAAAACCTAAAATAAAAATGATAAAGAAGGTAAGGAATATTTTATTCTGCACAGAATAACTAAGTCCTGTAAATTCTTTGAGTGATTCTAATATATTTTCCGGCATAATATTTAATTTTAAAGTAAACTATTTGAAGATAATAACTACTTATGGATATTGCAATTTGCTGCATTATAATCCGAATAAGTTAATATATAACAAAAATTTGATTCTACAGTTTATTTTTTTAGTTTAGTTGCATCCTGCTAATTAAAATAATTGCTATGTTACATACATCCTACATTGAGCTAAGCAAAAAAGCACTGAATAACAATCTCCAGTTCTTAAAAAACAGATTAAGTTCGGATGTTAAATATTCGATGGTTATTAAAGGTGATGCCTATGGTCACGGGATTGAAAGTATACTGCCTATGGTTGAGGAAACTGGAGTTACTCATTTTTCTGTTTTTAGTGTGGATGAGGCCATGCGTGCTTTAAAGATAAAAAAAGATATCTGCGAGATTATGATTATGGGTTTTGTAGATGATGATTATCTGGAATGGACAATTGAGAATGAGGTTTCTTTTTTCGTATTTACCATGGAAAGGTTACATGCTGTAACAAGAGTTGCAAAAAAAACTTCAAAACCTGCTCGCATACATGTTGAACTGGAGACTGGTATGCATCGTACAGGTTTTTTGCCTAATGAGCTTACTGAAGTTGCAGAGATATTGACTAAAAACGACAAAACCATAATACTGGAAGGACTTTGCACCCATTTTGCGGGCGCTGAACATATGGCAAATTATGATCGTGTGCAGAAGCAGATAAAACGTTTTAAAAGAACCTGTGAATGGTTTCATGATTTTGGTCTGAAGCCAAGATATAAACATATTGCATGCTCTGCCGGATTACTGAATTTTCCTGAAGCTGCGATGGATATGGTCCGGATAGGGATCTCCAACTACGGATTCTGGCCCAGTGAAGAAACAAAGATGCTGCATTTAAGGAGGAATGGGAATTCACCCAAAGATCCACTGCAAAGAGTACTTTCATGGAAAAGTAAAATATTAAGTGTAAACCATGTTTCTGAAGGGGAATATGTAAGTTATGGGAAAAGTTATATAACCAATCGCGACAGTTTGATTGCGGTCGTTCCTGTTGGCTATGCTTACGGCTTTAGCAGAAACCTGAGTAACCTGGGACATGTTTTGGTGAATGGCAAGCGGGTTACTGTAATTGGTTCGGTAAACATGAATATGATTGTCATAGATGTAACAGATATTCCTGATGTGAAAGTAGACGATGAGGTGGTTTTAATAGGAAAGCAAGGGAGGGTAACTATTTCTGTAAGTTCTTTCAGCGACATGAACAACAGTATGAATTATGAATTGCTTACACGCCTGCCAAAGGATATTCCAAGGTATTGGGTGGATTAGATTTTAAATGATGAATAAAAATCCAGATAAAAAAAATCGGGCTCTGTTTCATAATAGCAGCAGAGCCCGAAATTTTTGAGTCATAATTTGAAAACATCATTTATTTTACTGTTCCGGCATAAATAATATTCGTCCAGCTTTCATAGAGGCCCGACGAACTGTTATAAATACCCTCCCAGTCACCTGTGTTTGGACTGGTCATTGAACCATCCCCATTTGTATCTCCACCTTTCGTATCATCTTTATAAGAAGTGAACCATACACCTTCTGCATCGTGATTATAAAGATTAGTGCCTGTATAAAGCAATGAATTGTTGCTTTGAAATTTAACAATAACACCGGGAGCAAGGTATAATGAGTTCCCTGCATCTATATCAAGCGATGTGTTATATTCCCCCGGAATGACAAAAGGAACTTCAGTTTCACTCCAACTTCTTGTTCCAACCACACCATCGTCAATGTTCATCACAAAAATTCCATTTTTTGTGTTTGTTACTGAAGGATTATCCGGATTATGAAAGATGTTTGAATCATCTATATCTAGTTTTCCTCCAATAGCCAGGGGAATTTCATTATTAAAAAAGATATTGTTTGTTATTTGGGTATTTGATAATCCATCTTCAACATTTAATGTTCCATCCTGGGTTCCTGTATTATTTTTAAAAATACAGTTATCAACAGAAGTGTGGTCCGAATTCAGGAGCAGCGTGAAATCAAAATCAGGATCTGCTCCGCCATAGCTTAGGAGACAATATTTAAGGCTGGAGTTGTTATTCACTCCTTCAATTCTTATATGATCCCAATCTCCTGGTTGTGGATGTGTTAATTCGTCATCACCATTCGTATCACCACCGTATATATCATCTTTAAGTGATGTGAAAATGATTTTTTCTCCTGCGGTTCCTTCTGCCAAAAATCTTCCTTCATTCACATGTATCCCCATTCCGGTTCGGAATTTTACAATTACACCGGGTGAAATTGTTAAAGAATTTCCATTGTTAATGGTAAGATCAGTTGATGGGGCATTAATAACAAAGGGAACTTCGGTTTCCTGCCAGCAACGATCACCTGTTATACTCTTTGCATAAGTTTCGTTGTAATAGATCCCGTTCTTCTGATTTGTTTCAGCAGGATTTTCTGGGTTGCTGAAAACATTAGACTCATCAATATCAAAAGTCCCATTAATGGAAAAAGGAATGCCGTTGTTATAAAATGTGTTGGAATTTATAAGAACTCCTGTTTCGGCATCTCCGGCATGCAGTGCACCATAGCTTTCTGAAATATTATTGGCGAAGGTACAGTACTGGACTTTAGCATTGCCTGAAGCTATGTTTAGGGTATAATCATACAACGCTTCACCACCTCCATAGAAAAAATTGCAATAACTAAATTCTGATGCGTTGCTGGTCCCTTCTATTGAAATGCTCATCCAATCTCCTTTTTTCGGTGAACTACCAGAGCCATCTCCATTGGTGTCTCCTCCATATGAGTCATCTTTAAAGGAAGTAAAAATAATGCGAGATGTTGAAGTCCCGTTAGCAATGATCTTACCTTCAGTACAATAGATAATAGCATTTTCATCTAATTTGATAATAGTTCCTGCTTCAACTGTAACTACAGCATTTATTCTGAGGTCATTCTGGATAACGTATATTGTATCATTGTAAAGAGTTCGGTCTTCGGAAATATAACCAGATAAATAAACGACTTTTTCACCCAGTACTTCTATATTTTTAGTTGTTTCTCCTTCACCTTCCACATTGGAAATTAACAGGCTAACTTTATATTTTCCTGCTGTCTCAAAAGTATGAGATATTTTTTTTCCCGAGCCAAATTCTCCATCGCCAAAGTCCCACTGATAAGAGTCGGCCGCATCTGAACACGATGCATCAAATTGGGCTGGTAAACCTGCATATAACGTATCAGGAAATGCAAAACAGGCGTCAAGTACTTTTTCCTCCTCTTCTTTTTCACAACTTGCAATAATGAGAGTGAGCAAAAGAAAAGATGACAATAAATAAAAACATTGTTTCTTCATAATTAATAGGTATTAGCGTTATTTAAAACAAAAATACCTTAGACAAAAGCTTATTCATAGTAAAAAACGGACAAAATATTCTGGTGAAAATTATAGTTCTCTTAAAAAAAGATTTGTAAACAAGGAAGGGAACAGATGATTGTTAGAGAAGAATGTATCAGGTGTATCTCCACAAAATTTTTTGAATTCTTTAATAAAATGCATTTGATCGTAATAACCACATTTATAGACGATATCCAGCCATTTGTTTTTTTTACAATTTGAGTTTGCTAATTTATGAATTTGATGAAGGCGCGTGATCTGGACATATTTCTTAGGTGAAATACCAGTTGCTTCCAGGAATCTTCTCCTGAAAGTTCTTTCGCTGGAATTGCAATATTGACTTAGTTCGCGAACAGATATCTGTCCTTTGGTAATTTTTATTTTTTCAACAGATTTTTCTACAAAAGAATAATCTGAATAAAAGTTACCCGACTTCTTCAAAAGAAATTTATTGGTGAGGTTTACCATATCCTCCAGGTTCTCATGCTTGTCTGTTAATTGTTTCATTAGAACTGAAAGATCAGTATCAAAACGATCCACTTCTACAGCATTGTTTTGAAATTCATGAAATGGTTGTCCAAATAACCGGTAGAACCCGGTGGGCTGAAGAACTATCAGGAAAATATGGAATGATTTATCAGGTGTAAGAAAGTAATGATGATCCTGTTGTCCCAGGATTAAATTGTTTTTTTCAATTTGCCCGTTTTTATAATTTTTATTGTGTATGGTGTAAGACGAACCTAAATTCAGTATTAGGCAAGGGAAGCCAGAAGGTAAAAATTTCATTACCTCTGATTGACTTGTAATGCGGATGTAATTGTAAATTTTTACATACGGCAGAAGAAGCGGGTCAGGGTCAATAAATTTAAGAATCATTTGTTTTGAAATTAGAGAAGAATTCCAGCTAAATTAATCTTAGTCATACAATAATAATTAATTTTTTTAAAACCAGAAAATATGTGTTTTCGTTTGATTAGATTTTTATAATTGGTTTTCTGTAAATTGTATCCTCTGTTTTTATTTCCAGCAAACTGTTATTGTTGTATTTACTACAACATTTTTACCGCTTTACCGGCATCAAGCAAATGGTAACCTTCACGGGTTTCTGTAAAAGATCTTTTCAGGATAGTATGAATTTGTTCCGGTTTTAATGAGGGTTCAATATCTAACATAAGGGCAATAATTCCGCCAACAAAAGGAGCAGTTTGGGAAAACCCCCATGTATAAGGGAAACTGTATTTGTAATAGTCATTGGTTCCAATTACGAAAATTCTTTTTTCCGGTTCTTTAATGTATTTGGAGTTTGCAAATTCAATTGGGCAGGAGGGAATTACCCCTTTTACATTCCCGTAGTAATGAATATATACAACAGTTGTATTGTGCTGTTTAGCATATTTCAAAGCCTCATCCAGTTTTTCCTGGTTCTCCTTTTTTACCGGGGGGTGACTGATCGTAACGATATCTGCTCCCTGGTCTGCTGCGTATCGAATACCCTGAACATAAAATTCATCCTGTTTTTCTCTTTGCTCCTTATCAATAATTCTTACAGGCATGATTTTTACTTCGGGTGCTACTTTAACCAGCTCTTTTGCCATCCAGGTGCCATGTCCCTGGCCCCAGAATACGTCTTTGTCCTTAATCACAGAATACGGAGAAACGATGCGGTCTTTAAAAACCGGGTCCTCTTTGTCAAATAACCAATCGAGAATAGCTACGGTAACGCCTTTACCGGTTGCCTTTCTCTGGACCTCAGCAATATTTGAGGCATTCTTTCTCCATTCACCTGACCTGAAAGGTGGGAGCTCTAAAAGAAAAGAAGCATCCAAACAATTCCCCGAGTAATGTTTTATTATTTCCACATCAAGTCCTTGTTCTCTTCTCTTCCTTATTTTTTCCATAAATACTTTTTTATCCAGGTGTTCATCGATGGTTTCCCATTCCTTTCCATTTTTCCTGGTTACTTTAATATGTGACCAATTCACTTTTCTGCTGTGTTTTCTTATATGGCCCTTGATATCAGCAGCATTGTATTTGGGTTTATTACTTTTTAAAAGACAAACAGCTGCTGCCGCAGGTAAAGAGGATTTTTGCATCGATTTATCAATCATAGTGCCGGGTTTACCATACCTGCCTCCCATAACTTCTTTATTCAGGGCAAATATATCTATAGGAAGATCACCCCAGAAGTTTAAGTCACCCAGCTGGTACTCAGTACCATGACAGCCTGTGATAATGGCACCCACTTTCGATGCTGCACTCAGAAATTTTTTATGTTCCTCATAATTTTCTCCCTTTTCCATTGGCCCAAACCATGCGGGGAGAATGACGACAGAGTTTAGTTCATTCAATTCTTTTACTCTCTGGAGAAATTTATCGTTTTTTGCAGGTTTTATAGGTATATACTGAAGAATAGCCTGGTTTTTTATTTCTTTTTTATAAAACTGATTCGGAGTTAGAACCTGGATTTTAGTTGCAGGAGCCAATTCCTGAATCCTGTTTAAAATTTCAGAATTTTCCTTTTTTGTGGAATCGATGATGTTCAGTTGTACACCTTCACCTTTAGAAGCTGTCCATGCATAAGGGAAATTACAAAAATTGGCTGTAAATTCGGCTACCGGGAGTACTACTTTGTTTTTTTGTGAATAGCTTAAAAAAGATGCCAATAAAAAAAGAAGGGTCACTAATTTCTTCATATTACTTATTTTTTACTGTTTTTATTTAGGAGACGATTGTTATTTTTTTTTTGCTGCCTGAGACATAAAATAAAATCTATGTTTATTCCGAAGTTGCAAAATTTTATAAGGAAGGATATTGCAGAAATAAAGTATAATTTCACCGTTTATGCGCTATGATATATTTTTCAGTGCATACAGGTTATTAGTTTCTGTCTCTCAATAATTAAAGTTAAATTCATTGTAGGGTTTTTGGAAAAAAATATTAAATTCGAATGATGGTAGGACATTTTATTAACCTTAAATTTTTTAGTTATGAGTGAACAAGCAACAATTCAAGTAGTTGAATCAAAAAGTAATGGTATTGGTACAGCCGGCTTTGTATTAGCCCTGTTAACTTTATTTCTCGGATGGATACCGGTATTGGGTTGGATTATGTGGTTGTTGGGCTTAATTTTTAGTGCGGTTGGTATTTCTAAAGCGAAAAAAGTAAATAAAGGAATGGGTTTGTCTGTAGCAGGCTTAGTAATTAGTCTGATTGGAGTACTTATAGTATTTGTTATTGCAGGCAGTTTGGCAACAATGATTGGTCTGTCATTGTAATAGTACACGGAACATGAGTAATACATTTAAAAAGTGCAAATTCAGGCTGCTATCCACTGCGTGAATATCCGCCTGAGTTTTGCTTTTTTATAATAATATACAGGATAAAATCTGTCCTCATAACAAGGTATTGCACTGCAGCTCCCGAAATTTATCTCCTTCGTAATAATATTGACAACGATTATCTATTTCTTGTAATTAACGTGATTTCAATTTTGTAAATTTGTAAAATAACCAAAAAAGTTAACAAGCTGTAAATGAAATTTGCATGTTTATCAGTGAATGAAATCGAAAGTTATTTAAATTTTGTTATCACATGAAAATTAGTTTTAGACATTTTATTCCTTTAATTTTACTGGCAGCATTCATTGTATATTATAAAACAAGTGAGGATAAACCAATTAATAATAATCAAAAGAACGCGATTATGAAGGAAGATCTGAAAGTATTCACACTGACCAATAAACTTGGTAACCAGGTGAAGATAACCAATTACGGGGCAAAAGTTATGTCTGTAATTGTTCCCGATAAAAATGGGAAAAAGGAAAATGTTGTTTTAGGATATAGCTCAGCCGAACAATATCTTGATGGAAATCCTTATTTTGGGGCAATCATTGGTCGTTATGCCAACCGAATAGCCAACGGGCAGTTTATTCTTGATGGAGAAGAATATCAACTTAACCGGAACAATGGAAATAATCATCTTCATGGCGGTCCGGGTGGATTCCACAATGTTCTGTGGGAAACAAGGAAATTCCAGGACGATCAGGCTGAAGCCCTGGAGCTTACATATTATAGTAATGACGGGGAAGAAGGTTATCCCGGGAATTTAGCAGTCAAGGTGATCTATACCTGGTCAGATGAAAATGAGCTTCAAATCAGATATTCTGCGATAACAGACAAGAAAACAATCGTTAATCTTACCCACCATTCTTTTTTCAACCTGAAGGATGGTGGAAGAAGTAATATTTTAGATCATAAGCTAATGATCAATGCTGATTATTTTACACCGGTTACTGAGCAGTTAATTCCTACGGGCGAAATCAGGAATGTGGATGGAACCCCGATGGATTTCAGAGAAATGCATCCCATAAAAGAAAATATTAATGAAGTGTATGAACAACTTGAATATGGAAACGGGTATGATCATAATTATGTTTTAACAAAAAAGGATAGCCAATTGGCTCTCGCAGCCCGGGTTTATGAGCCATCTACCAAACGGGCAATGGAAGTATATACCGATACACCCGGAATGCAATTTTATTCAGGGAATTCATTGGATGGATCTGATAAAACAAAAGAGGGCCTTTCTTATGAATCACGCAGTGGCCTCTGCCTGGAGGCCCAACACTATCCGGACTCCCCAAACCAACCAGGTTTTCCGTCAGTCATTCTGAACCCGGGAGAAGAATATAACCAGACCACTATTTATAAATTTTATGTAAAAGAATAGTGATTTATAATGTAAGCAGTTCTAAATAAAATATTTGTCTGTAAAACAGATAAAATTAAACCAGTTTCTTAGAAAGGAGCCAGGTATTACTTATTTAATCGGGTATGGCTCTTTATTTCATTAAAATTAGCCATTGCCACGGCTGTAGTATCAACAAAATTATTGGACAGTACCCACCTGACAGCTCCCGGGAGACTGGCCTCTGAATTTTTGTTAAATGCATACTCGCCGCCCGAACAGGTTTTCATAGCAACAATGCCAGTTCCGTTCTGATGAGCGGTTTTCATCTCCCTGATCAGTGCATCCTGGTCCCAGGAGGTTGACCAGCCGCTTCGGGAGTGTTTAAAGCCGCCAGAGGGATTAAATGGCACCATGGCTACATCAAAAAAGTGGTCTTTGTTGGCCTCCCGGAGTACTTCAACATGATTGGTGTGTGAGGAAAATCCACATGCACGTATCTTACCACTGGCTTTCATCTCCAGAAATACTTTCCTGATGGTTTCATTCCGGATCATCTCTCTATCCCTTACGCCATGAAGCAACATTACATCTATATAATCAGTCCGCAGGGCTTTGAGGCTTTCGTTCAGGGAGTCTTCCATTTGTCTTCTGATTTTGACTGTACTTGCATTTCCATGCTCCAGGTCTACCTTCATCTTCGACTGAATGACAAATTTTTCGCGCATTCCTTTTAGCTCCCTGCCTACCATTATTTCATTCTGGCCATGGGCATATGAACGGCCGGTATCCAGGAAGTTTATGCCTTCGTTTATGGCTGCGCGAAGTACCGATGGCTCCTGTGTTCTGGAAGCACCAAAACCCAGGGCAGTGACTTCAATTCCTGTACTGCCCAGCTTTCTTTTGTCACGGAGAGTCTTTGGACTGGCTGGCAAACTGAATATTTTAGGAATCAGTCCGATCCCCGCTAAGGTCAGCAGTGCTTTTTTGAGGAATGCTTTACGCGTGATTTTCATGGCAGTTGTAATTAAAATTGAATAAACAAATTATTAAAGAATCACTGAAAAAGCAAGAGGCAGTAGATCGTATATCCGCTGTTGCAAGCTTGCTGTACTTCCCCGTACTGGGCTAAGGCTCTTATTGTCAGCTACTATCAAAAAATAAGATAATCTTGTTATCAAATACAAATTTTATCATAGATTTGCGATCTCACAAAATATGAAAACATGAAATTATCCAGAATTTTATTAGGTCTTTTAATTGTATTGATTGTTCCATCATGTGTAACAAAGAAGCTTACGGAAGAAGGAAAAGCTGCTTTTCAGTCTGAAGATTATAAAGCCTCACTGAAAGCCTTTGAACAGGTTATTGAATCTTATGAAAGTAAAAATAAAAAGGCAGGTGGCATTGTATATTACAAAGCCGGAATGGCTGCCATGGAATTGGGAAAACAGTCAAAAGCCCGTGAATATCTGGAAACAGCAGAATATTTGGAACATCCGGCCCCAAAACTCTATTCAACACTCGCTAAAATCTATAAAAATATTGATAATTTATCCAAAGAGATCATTGCCCTGGAAGATTACCATGAAAAGTTTCCTCAGGGTAATCAAATAGATACTATCAGGATTCGGTTATTTGAAACATACGTAGAAAGTGAAAACTGGAAGAAAGCTGTTGATTTGTGGCCTGAAATAGATGATAAGTCTCAAAATGATGTGGAACTGCTTGCCGGATATCTAAAGGTTAATGAGAACCTGGAAAATAAGAAGGTGGGAGATAAGCTTGCTGGTCAGATAATAAAGATGGACGCTGATAACATCACTGCCCTTGAATGGTATGCAAAAAAATATTATCATAAGGCTAATGAATTGTATGAGAGTCATATGGAGGCTTATAAAAACAACAGAACCCGCAGCCAGTATAATAAACTGATGAAGGCGTGGAAAAAGATCTGGCCTGACTTCAGAAAATCACGCGATTATTTCAAAAAATTGTATAAACTGAATCCCAAACCAGAATATGCTGAGTTTCTTGGTAACATTTATACCCGGATGGACCAGAAGAAGAAGGCAGCGTATTGGTATCGGAAAGCAAAGTGATTGCTAGGTTGATAATTTTAAAAATTCTCTGAAATTTTTAAAATCTAAGAAAACCACCCCATCAGGTTTCAGTATGATAAGAGATTGTTAAATGTTTATCATTTTGGAATTTTTTAATCTTTTATGCAACGAACAGAAAAAGCACTTCTTTTTGCGGTGTTAACCCTTAGAATATCATCTGAATCATAATATAGCCTGTAAGTATAAGTGTTTTGGAGGTCTGCCTCCGCAGCACAGCCAAAATAAGCTATAAGACCAAAATAATTGTAAAGTCCCTCTTCAAGCTTGCCCCCGGGCAAAGCTGTGAAATTACTTGAGTTCGTAGCTCCTGCGTTTGGACTAGACCAATGAATGGTACCTGTTTCTTTAAGTTTTCCACCTGCACCTGCAGAGTTACCACCCAGAAAATCAATTAGTTTCTGCCATTCTTCCATGGAAGGGATATGCCATCCCTCAGGACAAATTCCCTGGTGCCTGGATTTTATTAATTCGGAACAGTTCCCTAAATCACATGAATCAGGTAATTGCATCATCTCTCTCCATGTATACAAACCACCATATTCAGCCAGATTATTTACATTATTTGCATAAGCATATTTTTCAATAGTATCATTCCATGCAGGCTGAACCGATGATTCCAGTGTGTCTCCAATATTCATATTTTCAGTCATCCACACCTGTTCTCCAATGGTTATAAAAGAATATTTCTGCCCATCACGCTCATCTATATAGAAGCCTGAATATTCATTCGTCCAATGAGTATTTGCCTTACTGAGAAGAACAGCATTCAGTGAATCGTACTTTTCCTCCTGTTGCATCTGCAATTCTTCCAGTTGATCTAACTTCATTTTTAATGCATCGGAGAGTGAATCCATTTCTTGCTCCAGGACTTCGGAAGAAGCACTTTTTTGGGCATACAAAGCAAAGGGGACGCTTAATAACTGGCTAGTGCCCATGACATTATCATCCATTTTAATTTTAATAAAATAGGGCCCATCATTCCAGTCAATAGCAGCAAAATCCTCAGGATTACCAGTTCCAATGTTAGCGGTTACCATACCTTGAGAATTGGTAGTTAGCTCATGTGTTTCAGAATAAATAGCAGTATCGCTTGCGTTTTCTTGTATAATACTGAATGTCAGATCAACCTGCTGATTTGTCAGTAAATTTTCATCCGAGTCACTAATTACTGCCTGATAGTTAAAACTTTGTGTCGCCTGTGACCATACTGAAGACCACAGCAATAAGCCTAATAAAGATAGTAGAATTTTGTTCATTACATTTAACTTTTGTATAAGCAATTTATGTAAAATTTCATTGGTTGTCAAAATTTAATAAAGAAACATATAGATATATAACCGTTTCGGTATAATATCCAGCTGCACCTTATAACAACAGGCTTCTGCCGCATGGCTGGAATGTTTTCCTGCTAAAATAGCTTTTATATTCAGTTGTGCCCAGTTGGTTATTCTCGTTCTAATAATTTTCGAATTTCACTAATCAATTCTCTGGCGGTTGGTATAAGAGTCATTACATCCTCTTTTATCAAAGTCAATAAAATTGTCATGTCGCTTGTTTGCCTTATATCGTAAAGATCAGTATAAAATTTTGCTAATTTTTTATCAATTATCCCTTTGCACTTGGTGCTTTTGATTTGACTGTTTTTTATTATCTTTTTTATGACATAACCGGCTTCTCATTATAAATTCTTGGTTTAAAGGAGATATAAATATTTTTTCCCGGTTATTTAAAATTAATCATTTTTAAAACTGAAATCCAAACAGTTTTTATTGTATATGCAACAGAAGAATTTTTTTTAGGAGGTGATATCTGACCCCGAACCTGAGCACTTCACAATAAAAAAACGCAACCTTTTATAAATCAAAAGATTGCGTTTTTACTTTGCGGTCCGGACGAGACTCGAACTCGCGACCTCCTGCGTGACAGGCAGGCATTCTAACCAAACTGAACTACCGGACCAAATATTTTATTTAAAGAACTGTTATTCTCGAACTCGCGACCTTCCCGTTGACAAACGGGACATTCTAACCAAACTGAACTAC
>CAYWSJ010000087.1:0-13218 GCA_964461045.1 uncultured Bacteroidales bacterium
AGCGAGGAGCGGCCCTGCTAAAATAGACAGCGCGACCGAAGGGAGCGCTACCTCTATTCCTGCTCGAAGCCTTTAGCCCTGGATTTTAATACGGCCTTTGTCGAAGTCGAGGACCACCGAGGGGAGTACCCCCGGGGGTAGAGGATGGACCATTCTCCATGGCCGGGTTCAAGAACCTCAGCCTGGATAGATATGAGAGGGTCTCATAAAACTGGACAGTGGGGGCTATAACTTACGATTGAACAATCACTATACTACAGCACAAGGGACCCTCATGCGATAAACCTGGAGGGAAATATGGGGTCGACCACGATGGGGCTAACTTTCCGTATATAGGGAAAGTCGGCGAGAAAACATAACATAGGCCGCAAAAGTGCAGGTTGCGTCCAGCCTGATAAGCTACATTTATAGAAAGGTCACGTTCATGATATTAAACGAGCTAATAAGGAAATGCTTACATAAAATTGAGGCTAACAGCCTATTTTTGTATCGTATAAAAAATTACTTGCATGAAAAAAACGATGTGTGTAGAGTAAAATATAAATAAAAGACAAAGCCAAACTCGCTGTAAGGCGGGGACGGAAAGCCACGGGTCTCAAGAAGATAGCCGGGTTGCCCTAAGGATATTATGAAGCGCTTCCTGGTTACTGGGAAGCGTTTTTTTTGCCCCAAGTCAGTCCCGATTAAAGATATCTTACGAGAAGAGTAACGTCTGAAGCAGATTTCAATGGCGGTTTATACCCAAAGGAGCAAGCTTAATTATGGATAAGAAACTTAAGGAGTTCACCACAATCACTTTTTTCAGTATGGATGAAGCCAACGTAGCCGAGCTTAAACAATATGTAAATGAATTCAAAAATGAAATGCTATCTATTACAGCGGGGAAGCTTGATATAGACGTTCATAATGGAAATAAGGATCAAAAATTAAAAAATTCTATTAAAAAAACACTAGATGAGTGCATAAATAATGGGATAATGAACATACTGAAATTTAATAATGCGCTAATTGCAGAAGATATTTACTCTTTGATTCCAGGCAAAATAATTATTTATGATAGAGATATAAAACAATTCTGTAAAAACCCTGATGACCCTAACGATTTCGGCGATGAAGCACATGGACAAGTACTTTCTGAATCAAGCAAGTTAGCAGTCGTCAAAAAGTTATATCAAGGAATTACATCTCATGAGCTTGCGCATCTTTATGGTGCTACGGATCATTATGATCCAAAGAACAAATGCTCCTCTCCGTTTGACTGCATAATGCAATTTAATCCAGGTAGTAAGTTTTGTGAAAATGCAAAAAACGAAATTCTGGGATTTCGAGAGCTTGAAAAAGAAATTAGATTCTATATGTACCAACAAATTGTAATGATGGAACTAAAGAAAGAAGAAAAAAACCATAAACAAGAAGCGGAGTTTGATAAAACACGCACACAACTTGTTGTGACTATATTAAAAAAATTTTATGATGGTATACATAAAAACGAGCTTGGTACAATTGAAATAAATGGAGAGAAACTAATAGTGACAAAAGCAAAATAAGTTTTAAGATTTAAACAATTCGCCAAACTAAAAAGAGTAAAAGAAGCCCTATTAATGACAGGGAATCGGCATCTATGATACGGAGAATAGTTGCAAATTAATGTAGCGTGTTGCGGTCAACAACTTGAAGCGTAACTATATAGGAATCAACCTCAAGCTCCGGAACTCCTTGACAAAGCTCCCAATATCTTTTAGCCCAAACCCCAAGCACTAAGGACTGAAAAGCTGTAAGTTTCGATAATTTAACCAAAAACCTATTTATAGACAAATTACGGTACAGAGGCGTTGCATTGAACCTTAAATAGTCACGACATTCCTCAAAAATGATACTGCCTGCTAAACAGGGGATGATTTCAACATTACTCATGGCGAAGATGATCACTCTAAGTTCCAAAGGAGTGAATATTCCCTCTAATTCTTGGCCAGTTGCAATAATCACATCAGGCAAAGCTTCTCGAAAAAAAGATAACGCTTCATCTGTCGAATTGAAATAATCTGATAAGTCCAAATACATAGATTTTATACCCTATTCAATGGTCTGTTGCAAAATTTTGACTTCAATACATAATAGCTATCTAGCCCCATTTAGAAATAAATATAAGGGAAGTCGAAATCTTTGTAAAGACTTATAATCCCGCGTTTTCCGGGGGTTTAAGAGCATTGAATAGTCCTCATTTAAAAATTGAGGGGTTAGCCTGCTTTAACTCAGTTTTCCGGCTGAGAGGGAACCTTAACATAAAAATCAGCATATAAAGCGTTGTAAAATATGAGTGGAGAATGAGTTAACAAACACCTATTTCTTGTCTTTTTAAATTGACAAACTTTTTAAAATCCTCAATGACCATTTTTAATGCGCTTTCATCTTGAATGACTGACAAATCATAGGACTTTCCTGCCGCCCATAATTTTTCATTTAAAATATGTTCTCCATCTTTAGGCCAATCTAATTTCTGTCGCACATTGGTGTCCCAATTTGTATCCTTCATGTCTTCTGTAACACCATATACATATAACCAAAGTTTTGTTTCGCATTCCCCAGGATCAGCAAAGCTTACTGGGTCTGGTTCTTCTCCATAAACATTTCTAAAGCCAGTATCGTTATCAAATATAATTTCCAGCATATATTCACTTCTTTTTGGGTTCTTATGATCATACACGCCTCCTTTCTGGGGTAAAAATAGCATACAATATCCTGAGTAAAGCGGCAGCATGTCAATTGATGGTCTATCAGTAGGCTTCTTGCTACCAGTAGCATTGTATTTAAAATTTACTTGAAAAAAGGGCTTAAAACCGAAGCCCTGATTAATTTTTTTCGCCATATCCATTATTCTTCTTTGATATACGACTATAAGCCTATATGCCTTTCTTATTTCGCATAATGCATCTTTAAGCTCGTGATCTTCTGGGTCTACTTCCATTGCAATACCTCCAATGCCTTTTCATAATTGTTTACCTGGAAAGCGCCGCCTATAGAATCAACTAAAGGTTTACGAAAGGAATAAGAATTCAGTTTGTAAAGGTTTATCTCATAATTAGATAAAAAAATTTTTTTATTAACATCGCAGTTTAAGTCTTTTAAAAAAAGCAACTCCCTTATTCCTTGAAGTTCAAATGCCCATAATAAATCTTCCTTAAGAAGCTTGTTGTTTAAATCAGCGTTTTTGATATTGTCATGCAAAGATTGCCACGATATAGGTATTATTTCAAAAGCTTTCTTTTTTTCCAAATTAATATGGTCAACGATATTCTTAAAATTTTCTGACACGCCCCCCATAGCAAAAAGATATACAACATTAGAATATCTTTCGAGATTGAAATAAGCCTCTAATTCTTTTTTAATTTGTTCTTCTTCTTGCCCGAAATCATCGTACCGCTTTGCCTCTATGATCACATCACAATTTTCAAAAATCATAAAAACATCAGGCTCCACCCGGCTTCCTCTTTCGTTCTTCCATGATGGCCAGAACTGTCGGTCTATCAAATCTCCGAACTCCAGATCTTTACCCACACAATTGCTGAATATCTCAGCAATTATTTTCCCTTCAAGATAACAAAGCCTCGAAAAGACAGCAGCCGTAAAAAAATCTTCCGTTTGGGGATAAATTTCCCTATAATTTATATTAATAGCAATTTGCTTGTTCTCAGTTTCGAGATTGATCGATCTGTCTTTATTATGAAGCAAAGCCCTTAACACAAAGACCCTCCCATAGTTCACCCTTTAACCTTTATGCAAAGGCAACTGAATGAAAAAAGTCAACCTTGTTGCAGAAAAAATAATATTTGAAATTCAAAGGATTTTTCCTAACAAATCCAACGAAAGCATTATTGAAGATAATTCTTTTTATAACATGAATATTGGGAACGAAGAAAGCCTTGACTATTTTCTTGAGCAACCACCAGATACAGACCCTGAGGCAGTTATTGAAAGTAGGAATTTGCTTGGTTTATATATTCCAATGAAACAAAATCCCGGAACAATAGTTTTATACCAGGGCAACTTGAGCAAGTTTTTCTGGATTATTGTCCAAGATATAACCAGGATGAATCAGTCAATCCGACTTTCAAAAAACGATCTCATTTATACCGCATATATGATCGTACTAAAAACATATTTTCATGAACAATTTCATTATTGTTGCAATGTATTTCGGGAAATGTTTGGGAGTAAATTTGATTCAAATACAGAAGAAGCTTTAGCTGTTGCGTATTCGAGATGGCAAATTGATAAGCAGCGTGAAGACAAGAGAACCTGTATTTCAAAAATCCAAAACCACTTCTTAATTCAAGTTATTGAAAAAGCCTTTTCTTATTCATCACCTGGATACAGAGATTGGCACCTCTATAATGGTTTAATGTTTGGTCCCGGCCTGAAAAATTACATTTTTCCTAATGTGACTCCGATAGAAACAAATGGAATAGATCTGTCTTCATTATTATCCGGTATGATCCGCACGATATTAGACAACAAAGGAGGTCCTATTGAAAAAGTGGGTTGATAAAAGAGAAGATTGCTTTCAATAGATTAACCCAAAATCACCGTATCAACTAAAAAACATTGAAGTGCTTCCTTTTACAATTTTAAACCATGCACCCGCAGGATTCAATTAGGCATTCTAAACTATTCCTCAGCACCATTTCCTTGTATTCCCCTCTGGCTTAACGCCATTCTCTTAATTTACCCCTTTAAATACCCACAAACCTGCTCGGTGCTAAGAATGTGAGCAAACCCGAATGCCAAATTCTTTAAGGTGGCCAGGTGCAGCTCCTCGTTTACCGTGGCCGTCGCATCCCCGACGAAAAACACCCGATAATCCCGGACAAAAGCGTCCCTTGCCGTGGTTTCGCAGCAGCAATTGGTCAGAACGCCGGTAATGATCAATTCCTCGACCATTATGGATTTCAGGCTCTCATCAAGGCTTGTGCCATGGAATGCATTATACCGCTTCTTATCAAGGATCGCCTCATTATCTTTCGGCTGTAGGGCTTGTAGCAGCTCCCATTCCTTTGAGCCATACGGTATGTAATCGCCCCACCACTCTGCCAGCATGCCGCCGTCCTCTGAGATATCCTCATGTCCATGGCGGGTAAATTTGGTCCGCATATTCCGGGAACGGCAGGCTTCAATGATTGAGAGCACATTTCCGATTATAGGGGAGGCAACTGATTGGAAGTAGCGCTGCATATCAATCACCAGCAGCGCACACTTTGAGGGCCTCGGTTCCGCCTCCCGGATGTTGTAAGAGGATATTTCCTGGAGATAATCAGTCATTCTCGATACCGCCTGAAAAATGTATTAATTGTCGCTGAAATTAAACCGAACATTGAGATTGACATTCACATTAAGTCCGCCCTGGCCGCGAAGCATTCTTTCAAGCTCTGCCAAAGCTATATTCACGCCCTGATCAGAAACAGATTGTTTCGCCGGGGCTGCCTCATCAGCTTTTTTGGGTTCCGTCTTTTTTGAGGCAGTTTTTGTCTTCGGCGCTTTGACGTATTTCCTCAGGCCCGGTTTTTTCTTAATTGCTTCATCCAGGGTAAATCTATTCTTCCCTGTCTTGCGGGTAAGATCATAGAGTTGCTCCGGCTCAAGGCTGCATGCCTCTTTGACAAGACGATAAACATAGCCCTTCTCGGCTTTCTCCTTTTTGATCAGATAGCCCAGCTCGCATTTGTCATTATTGGAAAGCTTAGACAGTATACTGGAAATGTCTTGAATCTTAACATTCCTGCCAGATAATTCTCTCACCTTTTCCGTGATATCGGCCAGCCGTAAAGACTGTCCACTGATCAAGGCATCGACAACAAACTCGCTGAGGCTCTTTTTACCTTCTTTCATTATCCCCCCTATTCTTGCGTATTTAAAGTCAGCAGTTAATATAGTACCGTTACCCTTTGAAGATTTTAAACCAACTCTTCTATCCATGAATATAACAACGGATTTGGTACTAAGCATATTTTTAGCAATTTGTCCATACCGCTCATGAAAAATCTGACAGGAAAGGGAGGTAATATAGTAAGAACGCGAGGCCGATAAGAAGGGCATAGGGGAGGAACTGTTTAACTTTAATGGCTTTTTATTATACTGAAATTATTTCGAGAATCTGCAATATCACAGACCAACGGGGGGAGAGGGATGAATAAGCTCGAACTGACTTCTGCGCTAAAAAAAGAGAGCAACATATCCAAGGCTGACGCCGCAAGGGTTGTACAAATCTTTTTCGATTCCATGACCGAGGCTCTGATTAAAGGAGATCGGATCGAAATAAGGGGCTTATGCAGCTTCTATGTGAAAAAATACAAAAGCTATATGGGCCGCAATCCCAGAACCGGAGAAACGGTCCGGGTGCAGGGTAAAAAGCTGCCGTTTTTCAAGTGCGGGAAAGAGCTTAGAGAGCGGGTTAATAAAAAGCCGTGAGGGTATGGTAAGGAGGGGCTTGTTTAATCGATTGAACGCAGACTGCTCTGTGAAATTTGATAGCCGGGTCCGGAATAGCGGCATTTTGGGATATGACAGGCCGAGCTTACCGAGATATACTGCTGAGGCCTGGCCCCTATCATTTGCGATACAAGCAATCAGTGTTTTTAGGACCAGGGTGTCGGATACACATACGGAGGAGGTTCGGAAGGGGCATTTAAATTGAGCATAAAGATGATGATTGTGTTGTTGCCTGCAAATTAAAACCTTTTTGATTTGATCAGATATCCTCGTATTTTTTCAATTCTGCATCTCCCACAGCCCAATAAAAATGGATAGATAATTCAAGCAATTCCTTTTTTGCACCATATGCATCAACATCTACTTCATCTATTTTACGTAAAAATTTGGGGTTTGAAAATTTTAGGAAAAGAATTTTTAAGTTAAATTATGTTCTTCATAATAAAGGCTGCCTGCATCTATAACAAATATGGTCCTCTCCCCTGTTTTTGGCTCCACAATGGGTACAAATTTTTAACATTCGTCCTTGGCTGTCAGTTTGCCGAATACTCTTGTTGGCAACAATGACATCGGAGATATCAGCCTTACAATGCTTACAGATTTTTGCCTCCCCTTTGACCAATTCAGCACAATATGGACACTTTTTCATGCCTTCGCTAAGTGCCCTCTTTTCAAGCTCTTCTTGGTTAGGTTTTTGTATAATAGCAAGAGGCAAAGCCACTATAAATAATAATGCCCCACCCATCCACCATGCTATAAAGGAATAGCCCTTTTTATAGGCTATGACCGCTGGGATTAATCCTATTATTAATGCCCCTAAAATAAATTCCATTTTTTAAAGCCTCTTTATATCCGATAGTTGCTTACCTAAGCAGAAAATCCATCCGATAGGTATGCTCTGTTGAAATGCTGGTATTGAAACGCTTTTTGATATTTCGGCAGTATTGAGAGACCAATTTTTCCATAATAAAAAAACCTGTTAGAAGGACAGAAGGGACATTGATTTATTTAACGCTGATATAATTTGGATACCATAGCCTATAAAATCTCTTTAAAATACAGTGTCCATTTTACTGTCCCAAGTGTCCCAACTATTATTTATAGCGAGAAATTATCACTTGCCAGTTTGAACAACTCATGAAACAGTTCTCGGTGGGCTTTCACCTCACCCTTCTTGACCCTCAATCGGTATCCACGCTCACGGTCATTATAATCTATCCAATCCAAACCTGAATTTTCAATCTTTTGTTCAATTTCTTCAGACTTGGCTATACGGATGGTGATTTGTACGGCGGTTTTGCGCGGGCGGAAAATGACAAAATTAAATGGCTTTTCATTTTTGAAGAGACCGATATAAAACTTGTTGTGCTTAAGTTCAACCGCTGGTGATATCTCTTGGATTATTTTAAGAAGTTCATCCACTATTTTTACTGTTTCAGGTGTACCACGCTTTTCCCAATAAGCCCTATCAGCGACTTCGCTTACTTCTTCATCTTCGTCAATCAAGCCAAGGGTCATCTGGTCAAGGACTGTTGTAAAAACAAGCGAAATCTTGTCTTCCAGGCGATATGCAGACATCTGAATTGCCATCAACGGGATAATACCGTTAAACAGGCTGATGACATTTAAGAAACGACTGGTCATTTCTTCGGCAACTATTACAGCGGTGTGGTCATACTGCGGATACCGTTTACGCTCAATGTCCCAATATTCAATTGTCCTGATGATATGGGCTTCGTCAACTTTCCCTAACTGGACTTCAACTTCATACCGCCTTGCCGTTTCAACGTCCTGTAAAAGTAGGTCCAGCCTGCCAGCACGTGGCTGAAGCCTTTCTTTATCCTTAAGGACAACATCACCAAGTCCAAGGATTTGTGGGTCCTCGGCTATTCGCTCCTGAACCCATTTTTCATTGAATTCAGGGTGGCTCTGTAAATTAACTTTGTTGAGTTTGACGAATTCCACGAATTAATCCCTTTAATGAAAATATTATTTTATTTGTTGAAATATAAAATTCAGGCAATTTTTTTATTAACTCAATGAAAAGCTTTAATAATGATAATATTCATTTTCCATTTATTTTTTCATGATTTTTATAAATCCATAAGGCTAAGATATTAGTCCAATATCCTGTTTTAGCATATGGTCTTTTCAATTTAACTAACCCCCAGAACCAAGAAGTGTCTTCGACATGGACCACTTCGCCTCGTTTAAATTCTGTGCAATCTCCTGACGATAGACTTATATAGAATTTGAAGTTCTTCCCTTCATAAAGATAACCTTCCAATTCCCTATAATCGCCCTTTTTTACGCATCCAAAAAAATCTTCTGCTATGTAATACTTTTTATGAGGTTTCAATCTGTCAGAATTTTTAAATAACCATTTTTTATGAGTTGGAATAGCGAAAATAATAATTGAAATAAAAAGGATAAAAATAAAAATTGATGTAACTGAAGCAAAAATAATTTTATTTTTTTTGCTTTGTTCAGAATAATCTATACTTTTTTTTCTTATTTGTTTTCTAATTGATAAATATAGTATAGCACCAAGTAATGGTACAAAAATTATGATAATTATCCAAACTATTTTATCATTCGTATGGCTCGGCTCATTAATTGAGCATTCGACTACCGCCCAAATCCAAAGAATAAAAGATAATACTGAAAGAGCAGCTATAGAAGATAATCTCATAACTCCTATTAAAAATAGGAAGAACACAAAAGCAAAAACAAATAATAATAATAAATTGAGAAAAGATAATGCGTCTAGATTAATTTTTCTCTCTTTACCCTTTAAAATCGACTGACTTTTGGGAATTGCACCATCCTCTTTTTCTAATTCTATATTATCAATTTCCATCTGCTCGACTGATTTTTCAGCTTTTTCATAAATTACCCCACAACTCGGACATTCATATTCAGGAGCTAAATCCTCTGGTTGCCTCTCGTATCCGCATTTAGGGCATTTGTATCCCATAAAATTGTTCCTTAAAATTTCAATAGGTGTATCAACTCAGCTCAGTAACTACCCGCTCATAAGAGATCGGAAGCGACTGGCAACAAGCTGTAATCAGACGTTCAGAAATTAGACCTAACCAAGTGATCAAATTATTCCGCAATAATGAGCATTTGTTAATATTAGATTGTTTTAAATCTTACGAATTCAAAATAATTGTCAGAATTTAAGTACACCTAAATCAGTTTTGTTCTTTAAAACTTTCTATAAGTTTATTTTTCCAATATTGTGCCTCTTCTGCTTGCCTTCTATGTTCTTTTGCTTCTTTCAACGCTTTCTCAGCCTGCCATGTATGCCATTTAGTGTTGACGTAAAGTCCAGTAAGAATGAGAAGCACTATAAATAGAGATAATGCTACAGCAATTACTGTGTCGGCATGACGTTTAGCCATGAATTTTTTAAAATACACCTGAATTTTTTTAAGATACATGTGAACTTTTTCTTCTCTTTACTTTCAATAAAACAAATATGATTGTAAATACTGGTATAAAAATTATGATGAAAAACACGGTAAAGCCACAAAATGCTATAAATCCATCCGAATATATAAAATCATACCACGCCTTTTCAGTAGCAAACTTTTCATCTATTTCCATTTCCGAAATTATATTGATGAATTTATTTACAGTTTCATAAGAATTTTCATCTATCGTAGATTCTTGAATAAACCCGACAAGCTGCGCGATACCGTAATTAGTGGGTTTAGCCCCTCCAAAACAAAAGCCCCATTCGGTGGTACCTAAAAAATATAATATTTCATTCTTAGTATCGTAAAATAAGGGAGCAGGACTAAAACTATAGGTATGTGAAAAAGCTCTGGTCCAAGCTCCCTCCTCCTCTCCAAACCATTCCTCCAACTCATCATGCAAGGCATTCTTATATTTTTTGAGCGTAGTGTTGGGAGTATCCTCGATCCTTTGAAAAAAAATATGACGTTTTGCTTGAGAAATCTGTAAAAACATGGTGACATCAAGAGGATTTTCAGCGTCCGTTAATTCATATCTAGCTATATTCTTAACCTCATTCAAGGAAGCAGGGCTTCTCATCAAAGTTTCGTCCCACCAAGAAAATTCAAAGGATCGAGATTCATTCCATTTTTGTGGAATTTTGATTTTAACACCGTATTCGGGATATTTTATATTCTGGTAAGTTGAAGATTTTATATCTTCAGAAGTTTTTGAATGGATTTGTATTGGAAAGAACAAAACCAGCTCCAAAAAGGAAAAGACGAAAGTATAGAAAAGTATAGATTTAAGAGACTTGCGAGAAGAGATGCAGGGGTAAAGCATTACAGATCCTTGAATTGAAGTTAATGGGATAATGCTTGAAAAATTATGTAATATATGAGGGGTGTTATGTCAAGGATAGAAATTCTATATAATAATGTTTAAATACAGGCTTCCCCCCTAATAAATATTGTTGATAGCTAAAACTCCATTTAACAAATTAGACTATCAGTAGTGTATGATCTTAAATCCCATTCCTTCAATCTTTTTTCTCTGTTTCGTTGCCCCCCAATTTAGCCATAATTTATATAAAGGCTACTCGACTTAACATTGCAAACCGCATTAAAGAAACAAGGAGATATTGCCGAACAATATTTTATAATGATTCTTTTTATAAAATACAGGCTTATTATTTTTGATAAAGCATTAACCTACTTAAATATTTTAAACACATTTTAAATAAAACGGTAAAGGGCTTAACCAACGACTGAACAACTTAAAATTTAAATGGCAGGGTTAAAAATGCATGCATTAAAAAGAGAAGCCAAAATTGAAATTTTAGGGGTTGATGACGTCAAAAATGAACCGCAACGGAAAGTTTTAAATGCAATAATAAGCGCATTTGGAGACTCCGCAAAAGGTTTTATTTATGTAGAGCCTTGCACTGCTAGGTCAACGAGACGCCCAGCCGATGTTTTGTTATGCCACCCTGAAGTCGGCCTTTTAATCATTGAAGTGAAAGGTTATAGCATCAATCAAATTGAAAATATAAAAGCCGGAAATTTATTAGTAAAAGCTCAAGGCTCAATAAAACCAATAAACCCATACCGCCAAGCTGAAGACGCGATGTTCGATATACAGGATGCAATAAGAAGAAAAATCAGATCGAAAAATGGGGCGCCATTATTTATGTATATGGTGGCTTTACCGGAAATTGATTCAATTGAGTTACATGAAAAGAACTTCCACGAATCTTTGCCCTACAATGAGCTACTGCTTAAAGATGAAATTCAGGATCTTGAAAAACTAAAATATAAAATCTCCCGTATGGTGGAAGATACTTTAGAAAGATCCCATAAAGCCGACCCCTTAACAATTTCGCATATTGAAATTATTAAAGGTGTATTCGGAGATTCAGCGGCCTTAATTGAACATAAAGATCTAAAGAGAGAAGTCAGAGAGAATTCCTTGGGAGAATACATTGATGAACTCGCATATAGAGACAAAAATTTATCAAATGAACAGCAAGAACTCTCAAGGCTTCCGATCAAAGGCTTCCCTCGGCTAATAAGGGGAGTTGCAGGCAGCGGTAAAACCATTGTTTTAGCGAATATGGCAGCAAGGTATATAAGCAGAGAAATCAATTCAGAAACCTTGTTCAAACAATATTACAACGCCCCGAAAATAGCTGCTATTTGTTTCAATCGATCTCTGGTTGAATTTCTAAAAAATAAAATTAATACTGCCTATCAACAACAAACTTTTCAGGATCTCCCAGAGAGGGTTTTAACTGTAAGACATTTAAACGGCCTCCTTTATAAGCTATCAGGTGATGATACCATAAGATATGTGAGAAAAGATGAAGGCAGTGCAATCTTTAGAGCCAACAAGTACATAGCGGATTTAGATCATTTAATGAATAATTCACCTGAAAGTTATAACGCCTTATTGTTTGACGCTATATTTGTTGATGAGGGCCAGGATCTTGCACCAGAAGAATATAAACTGCTCAAAAAACTAGTACGAAAAGATCCGAGCACTGGAGAACCAAATTTAATAATATTTTATGATGATGCTCAAAATTTATATGCAAAAAAGCGCCCCAAATGGAAAGAGTTAGGCATTGACTTGGGGAAAGGGGATCGTACACGCATCATGAAAGAATGCTTTAGGAACACAAAGGAAATTGTCAACCTGGGATTTAATGTTCTTGTTGGAAAGCAAGCGCCCAATAGCGAGGCAATAAAGAATAGAACCTATGCCGACCTACAAACTTTAAAACAACACAATCTAATTACAGAAGATGAAAATATCATCAATGTTAAATTTGCTGATCGTGGCGATATGAAACCATGGATTACGATATATAGGACAAGGGAAGAAGAAAAAAATGAAATATCGAAACAAATATTAGATTTGATTTACAATCATTCCGTTCGCCCGGAGGATATTCTTGTGCTTTTCACAAGTGAGAAAGAATTTCTGGATCTTGATGAAATCATAAAAGCAAGAGATTCAGAAAACAGGATTGAGGGCTACAAAAAGCCTTTCAAACGCTATCCAGACAAAGACACTTATATTTTCAAAAAGAATCATCTCACTATTTCGACGATTCATGGAGCAAAGGGTTATGATGCTTACATTGTGTTTTATTTAGGGGCTGAATCTTGCGAGACAGACGAATCTGGTAGAGCAGCTTTTTATGTTGCTGCTACACGTGTGTAAGGAATCAGAATATATGAGCTAAAAACAGCATAAAATTTTCGAAATAAA
>CAYWSJ010000088.1:0-13164 GCA_964461045.1 uncultured Bacteroidales bacterium
AAGAACTTATTTGTAAGTACAACGACGGGTATGTGAAAAATGAAAAAGGACGACCTGAGACGCGTGGATACTCAAAAGAGTGGTACAGAAGAGCCGTGGAAGATGAGCCGTATCACTACCTGCCCGTGTGGGAAGAGGATTCCACCAAAGCAAAGGAACCCACGATGTTTTAAGATTTCAGAAATAGTAAACTTTAGTTGCATAGTTGTTTGGAAAAGCTCTTCGTATAGGAGGGCTTTTTCTTTTGGAAGTGTTACGTTAAAGTTTGCCACTAAAACCCCAAAACAGATCTCCCACAAAAGATTGATTATTAAAAAACAGAGAAAACAAAAAGGTTCCGCCGGAAGCGGAACCCGAGTGTTTTTCAACACTTCGGCTTATAGCCTTATTGTGATAAGATTAAAAATATTATTCCCTAACACGTCAAATGAAAAGCGCCCATGATTTTTTTGTTGTTATCTTTGGCCAGGAGTTCGTTGAAATACCTGACTGCTTTGCCCGATTCCCTGGTATAGAGTTCAATTTCATGTTCTGCCGCGTATGCTTCAACATCCTGGTCGACTTTCATCATGCCAAACTTGCCTTTGCCAATGATCAGCACATCGGGTTTATATGATTCAAGTGTTTCCCGAATGTCGTCTATAACCATGTGATGTCCTTTCTTGCGCCACCAGCCGGGAAACACCTCATCACCTGTAATAATCAGGTCTTCGGTGTATTTTTCCCCATCGATGACCATCTTCCCAAATCCATATTCATTGATCATAACAAATGAATTTTTACTGAAAGTACAAAAAAAAAGCCGGGTTGTCAACTCCCGGCTTGTTATTAATATATTCTGAAACTTTTTTATTTTTCCATAGAAACACTCACACAGTTCATTTTTCCACCCATAGGCGGGTTCATCTTGGAAACTTTTATCCGGGCATGTTCAAGTTGAGGAAATTCCCGGTATAAGGCATTAAGTATCCGGGAGGCAATGTTTTCAAGCAAATGAGATTTCTTTCTCATCTCTTCCTGTATAATTTTATAAGCGGTCTGGTAATTGAGAGCATCTTCCAGGTGGTCTGATACAGCGGGTTTTTCCATGTTGGTTTTCAGGGTCAGATTAACCAGGAACTGGTTGCCCACAATTTGTTCTTCCTCAAAATGCCCATGATAGGCATAAAACTCCATGTCTTCCAGGTGAATTGTTCCCATATTTTTGTTTTTATATAGAATTAAGGTTCATTATTCAATAAAATCAAATATTTTTGCAAAGATATAGTTTATAAATGAAGATGTTTATATAGCATCATAAATCTTAATATAAAAATCTGCTGACCGTGAAAGATAATAGCAAAGGAAACAACGAAGAGACAAGAAAACCATTAAATTTTATTGAACAGATTGTTGAAGAAGATCTGAAAAACAATAAAAACGACGGGCGCATCCACACGCGTTTTCCTCCCGAGCCCAATGGATTTTTACACATTGGCCATGCCAAGTCTATCTGCCTCAATTTTGGCATTGCAGAGGAATATGGTGGTAAAACGAATCTTCGTTTTGATGATACCAATCCCCTGAAAGAGGAACAAAAATATATTGATTCGATCAAGGAAGATGTGAGCTGGCTGGGTTTTGAATGGGAAGGCACAGAGCTTTATGCTTCAGACTATTTTGAGAAATTATACGAGTTTGCTGAAAAGATCATCAAAAAAGGCAAAGCTTTCGTTTGTGAAATGACGGCAGAGGAAATCAAGGAAAACAGGGGAACACCTACCCAGCCCGGGAAAGAAAGTCCGTACAGGGATCGTCCCATTGAAGAAAACCTTGATCTTTTCAGGCGCATGCGTGCCGGCGAATTCCCAGATGGAAAATACCAGTTGCGTGCGAAAATAGACATGTCCTCACCCAACATGCACATGCGCGACCCGGTGATGTATCGAATCAGACACCAAACACACCCGCGCACCGGCGATGAGTGGTGCATCTATCCGATGTACGACTTTGCTCACGGACAGTCGGATTTTATCGAGGGCATAACGCACAGTTTATGTACCCTGGAATTTGAAGTACACCGTCCGCTCTACGACTGGTTTCTCGACCAGATTGTGGAAGGAGACTACCGGCCACGACAGATCGAGTTTGCCAGGCTGAACCTAAGCTACACCGTGATGAGCAAAAGAAAATTGCTGGAACTGGTCAACGACCACGTGGTAGATGCCTGGGATGATCCGAGAATGCCAACCATTTCCGGGTATCGCAGAAGAGGTTATACTCCGGAATCGATACGGAATTTTTCTGAAAAAGTAGGAATTGCCAAACGCGATAATATTATTGATGTAGCCCTTCTTGAAAACAGCATCCGCGAAGATCTGAACAAGAAAGCACAACGCGTGATGGGCGTGCTTGACCCGGTGAAAGTAGTGATTACCAATTACCCGGAAGGGGAGGAAGAAGAGCTGGAAGGTATAAATAATCCCGAAGACGAGAGCATGGGCACACGTATGATTCCATTCTCGAAAGAAATTTACATTGAACGAAATGACTTTATGGAAGACCCGCCACGGAAATTTTTCCGCCTGGCGCCAGGCAGAGAGGTTCGCCTGCGATATGCTTACTACATTACCTGCCAGGATTTTATTAAAGATGAAAATGGCGAAGTTACAGAGATACATTGTACGTACGACCCTGAGACCAAAGGCGGACAATCACCCGATGGCAGAAAAGTAAAAGGTACGATTCACTGGGTTTCTGTTAAACATGCTGTGCCTGTTGAAGTGCGTTTGTACGATCGTTTGTTTATGACAGAGAATCCGGATAAAGTTGACGAAGAAGGAAAAGATTTCAAATCGAACCTGAACCCGGAATCACTGGAAATTCTGGAAAATGCGTATGTGGAGCCCTTCATCAAAGATGCCAAACCAGAAGATAAATTACAGTTTGAAAGAAAAGGGTATTTCTGTGTTGACCGGTATTGTAATCCGGAAGAGAAGATCGTTTTTAACCGAACTGTTACCCTGCGCGACAGCTGGGCAAAAATCGCCAAGCAACAAAAACAGCAGCAGCAGCAAAAGAAAAAGAAGAAAAAGAAATAAGACTATTGGCTATCATAAAAAAACGGGCATCTGGAAATTACAGATGCCCGTTTTTTATGGCTTATTAAACTTAGCAATCTTTATTTTTGTATTTCCGAGATGGCCTTTTCAATTCGTCTTAAAGTTTCATCTTTGCCAATAAGCTCAGCAATTTCTGCCACATCAGGTCCCATGCCTTTTCCTACAAGTGCCAGACGCATGGGCAACATTACCTGTCCCATTCCAATCTCTTTTTTCTGGGTAAAGGCCTGGATTTCTTCTTTAATGCTTTGACTGTTAAAATCCTTAAGGTCTTTTAGTTGCTGATTTAATTCGGATAACAGTTCGTTTGTATGACCTTTCCATTTCTTTTTCACCATTTTTGCATCATACTTTGAAGGGGCTTCAAAAAAGAAGTAAGATTGATCCCAAAGGTCCTGTATGAAATTTATTCTTTCTTTTACGAGGCTGCAAATTTTCTTAATCTTCTTTGGGTCTTCCTCGATTCCTTTTTCCTTGAGAATGGGCATAAATAATTCTGCCAGTTCCTCATCTGATTTTTTCACCAGGTATTGATGATTGTACCATTTTGCTTTGTCCGGGTCAAATTTGGATCCTGCTTTCCCGACCTTGTCAAGATCGAAAGCTTCAGTAAGTTCTTTCAGTGTATAAAGTTCCTTGTCTGTTCCGGGATTCCAGCCAAGAAATGCAAGGATATTGATAAAAGCTTCAGGCAAATAACCAGCTTCTTTGTATCCCATGAAAGTTTCCCTGGTTTCAGGGTCTGTCCATTCCATTGGGAATACAGGAAATCCGTGCTTGTCGCCATCTCTCTTGCTTAGTTTACCCTTGCCACTGGGTTTAAGAATGAGTGGCAAGTGCGCAAATTCAGGCATCTCCTCTTTCCAGCCTAAAGCTTCATAGAGTAAGAAATGAAGCGGCAGAGATGGCAGCCATTCTTCGCCTCTGATTACGTGAGAGATTCCCATGGAATGGTCATCTACCACGTTTGCAAGGTGATAGGTTGGCATGCCGTCAGATTTAAAGAGAATCTTATCATCCAACTGGTTGGTGTTTACTTCCACTTCGCCACGAATACGATCATTTACAACAATGTGCTGATCTTCCTTCATTTTAAAACGAATCACGTAAGGTTCGCCTTTTTCCATCTTTTCTTTCACTTCTTTAGAAGAGAGTGTAAGGCTGTTTTTCATGTTATTTCTTGTAACCGCGTTGTATTGCTGAATGTCGCTCTTCTGTTCTTTCAGTCGCTGACGCATGGCATCCAGTTCGTCGCTCGTATCAAAGGCATAATAGGCACTCCCCGATTCAACCAGTTGTTCCGCATACTTTTTATACAACCCTTTTCTTTCCGATTGCCTGTAAGGTCCGTAATTACCACCTTCTACAGGTCCTTCATCGAATTGAATACCGCACCATTTCAGTGAATTTATGATATATTCTTCTGCACCTTTTACATAACGTGCCTGATCGGTATCTTCAATTCTTAAAACAAATGTACCTTTCTGCTTTCTGGCAAAAAGAAAATTGAACAGCGCTGTTCTTACACCACCCATATGCAACGGGCCGGTAGGACTGGGGGCAAAACGCACCCTGACTTTTGATTGATCCATGTTAAAATATTTTTTTGCAAATATAAGATTAAAGCATGAATGAACAAATAAGTAGATAGTAGACAGTAGGAAGTTGCAGTTGCAGAAAGCAGTAGGCAGGGAGTAAAAGTTAGTGGGAGATTTGATTGTTCAACGTTCAACGTTTGAGGTTTAAGTTTGTTTTGGAAAATTTTCTCGCAGATTTGTGTTGATTGTTGCGTAGACAAAAGCAGAATAAGTATCACGTTCAAGGTTTAATGTTTGAAGTTTCAGATTGGTTTATTGACCATTCATAAATATGGTTGAAAGGCTCTTTTAAATCAGCCCGGGCAATGCCCTGTAAATCAAGCACGAAATTAGATCAGCTCACCCTGAAAGGGTAAATTAAAAATATTTCACGCCCGTCCGAACGATGATAACCGGGCGGACAGAGAACCCAAATAAGAAGCAAAAAACGCTAAGAAGCAATAGAGCAATAGGACAATTTAGCAATAGAACAACGTCTATCTTCATAAACGAAGTGAATAATGAGGAGTGAGTATAAGGTTAAAATTTGGAAAAAGCTGCCGAATGACAACCGAGCAACCATTGAATGACTTATGAGTTACAATCGAATAACAGAAACACAGCTCGGCTCTACTGACTACTTATCTAAAAATCACATAAAAGGTTCCTCTTATGTGTTTCTTATATGGCTTTAAATATATTCCTCTTGGACAACATTTTAAAGCTAAACGGTTTAGCAGAATTTAAACCTTAATGAATTTTACTGCTCTAAGCAAGTATATTCTCTGATGAAACCTCATCAACAACATGTAGACAAAAACCAATGGATAAAACATGAGAATAGCATGGCAGAAGAAGCAAAAGATATAGACTTTGGAAGATATAAGTCTTAAAATGTCAAATAATAAAATACCTTTATACAAATGAAAATAAAACACATAATATTATCCCTGTTCAGTTTCCTGGTTATATTCTGTTCATGCTCAAAAGAAGAAAGTGAGAGTCCGGATCCAGAGCCCACAAATGACAAATATTCAACAATTAACTATAACGGCTCAATCCGGGAATACCGTTTCTATAAACCAGATAACTTACAGGCTGATGCCCCTCTTGTATTTGTTCTTCATGGTTATACACAGAATGCGGATTGGTCTTATAATTTGGGGTTTAATCCAATTGCTGACACAGCAGGATTTGCTGTTTGTTATCCGCAGGGTTCACACGACAATAATGGAATTACTCACTGGAATGCAGGGCTGAATATAAGTAAAACAGATGATATTGGATTTCTCTCTGAACTAGCCCTGTTTTTGCAGTCAGAATACAACCTGGATCCAAATCGCACATTTACCTGTGGTTTTTCCAATGGAGGATTTATGAGTTATACCCTGGCGTGCGAAGCGCATAATGTTTTCAAAGCAATTGCTCCTGTTTCGGGGGTTATGTCTGGATATACATGGGAAAACCGGGCAGAGGCAAAACCTGTTCCTGTACTGCATATTCACGGGAAAGATGATGAAACAGTACCCATTGACGGGAGCATGTCAACAGCCGGTGGCTGGGGCGGCGCTCCAAAAGTTGATTCGATCATTCATTTCTGGTCTGAACTGAACGAATGCCAAACTATTGATACTGCTGAAATCAGTGCAAATACAATGGCCTATTACCACCGAAACGGAATTGACGGAAACGAAGTCTGGTATTATAAAATCAACAATCACAGTCATCAATGGCCTGGTGAAAATAATGATGCTTCGGGGATAGACGCAAATAAGGTTATCTGGAAATTTTTCAGGCAGTATTAAACAAGTTAAATTTTTTACCTGTCCGCTATATCTTCACACAGGAGTTCCCGGCCAGCCACCCGGTAGAATAAGCAATCTGAAGGTTATACCCTCCGGTTTCTGCATCCAAATCTATCAGTTCGCCGGCAAAATAAAGTCCATTCACCAGTTTTGATTCCATGCTTTTTGGTGAAATCTCGTTCGTAGGCACGCCCCCTGCTGTTATAATGGCCTCTTTAAAAGATCGAAAACCTGTTACCTTAAAACTAAAATTTTTGAGCAGGTGTCTTATGTTTTTTCTTTCTTTTGAAGATACCTGGTGACATTCCTTGTCAGGATCAATGCCCAGTGCTTCAATGAACACAAGAATCATAGCTGAAGGCAATAAATTGGGGAATATGTTGCTTATTTTCTTTTTTCCGTTTTGATCAAGCTCTCTAAGCAATCGTCTGTCTAACTTTTGTTCATCGAGAGCTGGTTTAAGATCTATTGTTACTTCTACCTGGCTCCCTTTATTCAGCTCATCTACTACAGTCCGGCTCAGGGTTAGTATGATGGGTCCTGATAGCCCGTATTTCATAAAAACCATTTCGCCAAAGGCTTCTTTCACTTTTTTGCCGTTTACCCAAACAATTGCATTCACATTCTTCAGTTTTAATCCTTCAAGTTTTTGGGCTTTTTTACCTTCAGTCTCCAGGGGCACCAGGGCAGGACGTACTGGAACTATTTTATGTCCGGCCTGCCGTGCCAGTTTATAACCGTCTCCATCAGAACCAGTGGCCGGATAGGCATTTCCACCGGCAGAAAGAATCACCTTATCGGAATAAAACATATTCCCGTTCGCTTGTAATCCATAGATGCTATTATCTTCAATATGCAATTTTTCGACACGTTGTCCACACTGTATTTCAGCACCTGTTTCGTGTACCCACTCTAAAAGTCCGTGAAGTACATCGGCCGACTTACCACTTGTCGGGAAATAACGTCCTCCGCGCTCCAAAGTGATATCGACTCCATATTTTTGGAGCAATTCAATAATATCTTCAGAAAAAAACTGGTTAAAAGCATTCCGTAAAAAGCGTCCTTTCGGATAAACATGCTTAATAAACTCGCTGACAGGTGCGTTATTGGTCAAATTACACCGTCCCTTCCCTGTAATCAGCAGTTTACTGCCTTCACGCATCATCTTCTCCAGAATCAGGACTTTAGCACCTAACTCAGCAGCTCTTCCGGCAGCCATCAATCCTGCAGGCCCAGCTCCAACTACAATTAAATTGTAATTATTCATGGGAGCAAAGGTATTTAATTTGATAAAGAAAAAAGAAGATCAAAATAAGCTCTTTTATAAAAAGGCAGCTCCAATAACTCCTGCTGAATCTCCCAGTTCCGGTTTCACAAATTTGGTTTCAAGTCCAAGATTAAAAACATGCTTTTGTGTCTCTTCAACTCCTTTTTTATAGAGTGCTGATACATTTCCTACTCCTCCACCCAATAGAATAATCTCCGGATCTATAATATTAATCACATAAGCAATAGCTCTTCCAAAAAAATAGGTTAGGCGGTCTATTGTTTGCGTGGCATAGGGGTCTGCATTTTCTTCATGGAGCCGGGAAATATCATCCAGTTTCAACTCTTTGCCTGTAAGTGATTGGTAATAGCGTTCCAGGGCCGGACCGGAGATCACGGTTTCTACACAGCCTATTCTGCCGCAATAGCATTTTCCTCCTGATTCATCAAGGAAATTATGTCCCCATTCTCCGGCGATGCCTTGTAATCCTTCAATAATCTCTCCATTAACTACAATCCCTCCGCCAACGCCTGTTCCCATAATAACTCCGAAAACAACTTCTGCCTTTGGGTTAATTTTGTAGGCAGCTCCGAATTTGGCTTCTGCCAGAGCAAAACAATTGGCGTCATTGGCCATGCGTACCGGAACTGAAAAAGATTTTTCCAGGTCTTCCCGAAAAGGTTTCTCAATAAGTACAGTTGTGTTACAATTCTTGAGCCTCCTTGTATTCTTATCAATTGTTCCTGGTACTCCAATACCTAGCCTCTCTGGCTCCAGGCCGGTTGCTTTTTTTAGCTGTCCGATTAATTTTTCAATCTGACGAATAATGTGATTATACCCTTTTTCCCTTTCTGTTGGGATACGTTCTCTGGCAAGAATCTCGGGATTATCACCTTTTCTGATCACAACGCCTTCAATCTTGGTGCCCCCAAGATCAACTCCCCATAAATAATTTTTATTCTCGTCCATTTGTATATACTATGATCGTTTTTGTTTAAAATAATCAATTAACAAATTACTGCATTCATTTTCCATGGTTCCGCTGGATAGTTTCGTTTTCGGATGCAATAAATTATGTCCCTTACTAAGGAATCCTTTCTTGGGATCGTCTGCTCCATAAACAATTCTTCCTATTTGTGTCCAGTAAGAAGCTCCGGCACACATTGGGCATGGTTCTAAAGTTACAAAAAGTGTACAATCCCGGAGGTATTTCGATCCCAGTGAATTGGCAGCAGCTGTAAAGGCTTGCATTTCAGCATGAGCCGTTACATCATTTAATGTTTCTGTCAAGTTATGTGCCCTTGCAACTATCTTTTCATGGCAAACAATAACAGCACCGACAGGAACCTCATCCCTTACCAGCGCTTTTTTCGCTTCCTTAATTGCTTCGCGCATGAAATATTCATCATTCTGAACTCCGGGCATGCTGTTTTTCTTCAAAAATAAAAATAAAAGGGCACAATATAAAGGGAAATTTAATCTCTTTGCTGTATTTCTTTTGTAAAAATTAACTTTTAAAACATCCCGTTAATAAAGGTTTCTCTATCTACCTTATGAAAATACTGACCAAAATAGATGTTATCCAGTTTCTCCCTTATCTTCTGATGCTCATGCGGAGTGTCTCTGAGAAGTTCTTCCACATCTTTGGTAGGAAGGCTGTTGAAATAATCTCCAAAAATCCGGACATCTTTCATAATACCTTTTTCAACATTTATGTGAAATTCTATATTTCCTCCATCGGTTTTCACAAGCTTTTCAAAGTTATATTCAGGTGAGACGCCAAAGTTCCAGTCCCATTTTCCATATTTCTCATCAACCAGGCGATTAATTGCTGCTCTGTCTTCATCTGTATATTCATAAATTTCTGCACCTTCATTCTCAGATACAATATGTTCCATAATACGATCTCTGAACTCTAGTACATCCATCTTATCTTTCAGGTGATCACTAATATTGGTCACCCTGCTTCTGACAGATTTTACAGCTTTATCTTTAAACTTCAGAGGGTTCACTTTTAAAGCGCTTGAAAGGTCTGTCATTTCTGAAGAGAACAACAATGTTCCATGGTGAATCATCCGATTTCCATTCAGATGCTGAGCATTGCCCGAAACCTTTTTTTCATCAACCACGATATCATTTCTTCCCTGGAAACCTGCATTCAGTCCCATATTTCTTAGCACATCAATAATGGGTTTGGTATATGTACTGAAATCAACCTTATCTTTACCTCTTTTAATATTTTTTATAAAAGTAAAATTAAGGTTCCCCAGGTCATGAAAAACAGCTCCACCACCAGATAACCTTCTAACCACGTCAATATTATTTTCTTTTACATATTCCACATTAATCTCCGCGATAGCATTCTGATGGGTTCCCACAATAATTGAAGGTCTGTTTCGCCATAGCATAAAAGCATTGTCAGAAAAATTCTTCAAGACATACTCTTCTGCCGCGAGATTAAAATAAGGATTTGTATCTGGATTTTTTATGCAAATCATATTCTTAAAAGAGTTTATTATGATAAATAATGGTTAACAAAATCAACCGTAAAATGTTCCCTTAAGAAATCGATTTCCCGTTTTGCGATAGATCCAGAATACAAGATGGCCAATTCCAATACCCAGAAGAGCTCCTCCTATAATATCAAGCGGATAATGAACACCAAGATATACTCTGCTGTAAGTCACTACTGAAGCCCAAATGAATATGAACCATGAAAAATATTTATTTCGGAAAAGAAGAAAAAGAAAGGTAGCTGCTGCAAAAGAATTAGCTGCATGTGAAGAGACAAATCCGTATTTACCGCCACAATCTCCATTCACAATATGTACCATTTCGTGTATCGGGGACTCAGGCCGGCAGGGTCGGAAACGCTGAAAAACTTCTTTAAAAAGTTGAACAGAAGACTGATCAGCCAGGGTAATAAGGATGGCAATAAAAACAAGTGTCAATATTGAATTCCAGCGGTATTTCCAGATAATGTAGATAATAAAAATTCCATAAAGAGGATACCAGAATTCTTTATCGCTGATCCACCACATGATGGTATCCCATGTTTCTGAGTGAAAACTGTTGAGAAAAAGCAGTAATTTACGATCCAGTTCTAAAATTTGCTCAATCATAAAAATATATTTAAGCGTTTAATTCTTTCCAGATAAGATCTTTCATTTCTGTAATTCCTTCCTGTTTAACAGAAGAAATAAAAATGTACGGAAGGCCCGGAAGGTTTTGTTCTGTTAATTCTTTTAACTCTTCATCCAGCAGATCCGATTTGGTTACAGCCAAAATCCTTCTTTTGTCGAGCAGTTCAGGATTGTGTTGTTTCAACTCATTTTCAAGAGTCTCGTATTCCTTTCGGATATCATTACTGTCAGCGGGTACCATAAAAAGAAGCAGGGCATTTCTTTCTATATGACGCAGAAACCTAAGTCCCAACCCTTTTCCTTTATGGGCATTTTCAATAATTCCTGGGATATCAGCCATAACGAAAGATTTATCTTCCCTGTACCTTACCATACCCAGGTTTGGTTGCATTGTGGTAAAGGGGTAATCAGCAATTTTTGGCTTAGCCGCCGAAACAACGGAAAGCAGGGTTGATTTTCCTGCATTCGGAAATCCAACCAGGCCAACATCGGCAAGAACTTTCAGTTCCAGAATAAACCAGCCCTCTTTACCTCCTTCTCCTGGTTGAGCATAACGTGGCGTTTGATTTGTAGAGGATTTAAAATGAGCATTCCCCAGGCCTCCTCTTCCTCCTTCCAGAAGGATTTTCTCCTCTTTGTTTTCTGTAATCTCGGTAATTATCTCACCGGTTTCTGCATCCTTTACTACAGTCCCCAAAGGAACTTCAATAAGCGCATCTTTTCCACTTGCCCCGAAGCTCCTGCTTTCACCACCTCTCATTCCATCTTCGGCAAAGATATGCTTGTTGTATTTAAGATGCAATAAAGTATAAAAATGTTCACTCCCACGTAAAATTACATGGCCGCCACGACCACCATCACCTCCATCCGGCCCTCCTTTGGGAATAAATTTTTCCCTGCGCAGGTGTGCCGAACCAGCCCCGCCTTTGCCAGAGCGAAAGAAAATTTTTACATAATCAACAAAGTTAGTGGAATCACCCATATTCAATTATTCAGAAATCAACGTATAAATATCTTTGTAGTTTCTGCCCAATCCATCATAATCTAGACCATAGCCAACAATAAAATCATTCGGAATCTCCATTCCCACATAATCTATCTTTATATCTTCCTCGCAGGCATCCGGTTTATGAAGGAAAGAAGCAATCTTATACTCTTTAAGATTTAGTGAATCAAGCTGTCTTGATAACTGCTTAATGGTCAGGCCGCTATCCACAATATCTTCAAGCACAATCACATTTCTGCCTTCCAGGTCTTCATTCAGCCCAATCAGTTGTTTTACCTTTCCGCTTGATGTGGTACCACTATAAGATGCAAACTTCACAAAAGTAACATAAGCATCAATGCTAAGATATTTGAACAAATCGGCAGTAAACATAAAAGCTCCGTTCAGAATGCTAAGGAACACCGGCACATCTTTATCACGAAAATCCTCACTAATCTGATTAGCTACATGTTTCACAACGGATTGAATCTTATCCGAATGAATTGAAATTTGAAATTCTTTGTCGTTTAGTTTAATTTTATTCATGAGTGTTTTGTTAGGTTGGTCAATTAATTCAGCTTTAATTATAATTTGTTTTAAATCATCTATAAAAAAATTAATGAATCTTTAAACAGAAAAATGTATTTTTGATTCTGCAAAAATGCAAAATAAGCAAATAAATTACGTATAAAAAACTAAAATAATTAACCATGGAGCCAAAAGTAAGTATAATAATGGGCAGCACTTCAGATTTAGAGGTAATGGAAAATGCTGCCAAAATTTTAGATGAGTTTAAAATCCCTTTTGAATTGAATGCATTATCTGCACACAGAACTCCGGATAAGGCAATGGATTTTGCAAAGAATGCACACAAAAGAGGTGTGCAGGTAATCATTGCAGGAGCTGGTGGAGCTGCCCATCTGCCAGGTGTAATTGCATCACAAACGCCACTGCCGGTAATCGGGGTACCAATAAAAGCATCTATTTCCATGGATGGCTGGGATTCTGTACTTAGCATTTTACAAATGCCTCCAGGTATTCCAGTAGCGACAGTCGGACTTGATGGAGCAAGAAACGCTGCTATTCTTGCCACACAGATACTGGCACTCTCCGATCAAAAGATCATGAATACCGTAGAAAACTTCAAAGCCGGGCTGGCACAGAAAATAATTAAGGCCAACTCTGACCTGGCTGAGGTAAAAAAATACAAGTACAAAACAAATTAATAAGACAGAGCTAATAAAAAAGGCCATTCCCAAAAAGGAATGGCCTTTTATTTTTATTGT
>CAYWSJ010000089.1:0-13099 GCA_964461045.1 uncultured Bacteroidales bacterium
AAATTTATAGAAATCATAGTCGGGGTAGGCATTTAAAATACCCCGCCCTAAAGGATTGGGCTAGGAATCACACAAAACTATTTTATTGAAGTAAAAAAATCAAAACGGTTTCTCAATGCGAAATTTTAGTAAATTACTTTACCATTTATAACGGTGATTGCCGACTGTTGCTTCACCTGGGCTTTTAGCCGGGAAACCTCCTTTATTTTAGTTATATCAGTTGATTTTACTGAATGCCCGACAGAATTTTTTTTTCGACAATGAAAAAAGAAAAACAAGCGAATATTCATTAAGAAAAATCTCAGTACTTATCTGCGCATGGTTTTTTATTTCTCTTAAAGAAATCCCCTGGTAATAGAACTTAAATTGTAGGAAAATTCCTACGATCTTTTTTCTCAATTTCTTATTTCACAATCAGAAAAAATAAACTGTCAGAAATTCAATTCTTTCGTATATTAAATGGCTTGTTTTGGGAAATAAATACAGATCATGAACAAAAAAAACAAACAGGAACAAATCTTACCAAATGAGGATTTTGCCGAAAAGAATCCATTATCGGAGGAGAATGAATACTCACTTGATTTTTCAGTTGTCGGAATAGGAGCATCAGCCGGAGGCCTGGAGGCTTTGCAGGAATTCTTCAATAATACACCTGATAATCCCGGCGTTGCTTTCGTGCTTGTACAACATCTGTCCCCTGATTACAAAAGCCTTATGGATGAACTGCTGGCTCGGTATACCGGGATGAAAATCCACCGTGTCACTGATGGTATGGAGATACAGCCAAACCACATTTACTTAATTACACCCCGAAAGAACATGACTATTTTTCGGGGTAAATTGTTTCTTACTGAACAGGATCATACTCATAAAGTTAACATGCCCATTGATATTTTCATGCGTTCACTGGCACAGGATCAGGGAAAAAATGCAATCGGGGTTATTCTCTCGGGCACTGGTAGCGATGGCACACTAGGTATCCGGGCAATTAAAGAGAATGGAGGAATGGTTATTGCCCAGGATGACCGGTCGGCAAAATTTGACGGAATGCCCCGTAGTTCAATTTCCACTGGTATGGTCGATTATATACTCACGCCTGAAGAAATGGCTGAAGCGCTGATCAACTACGTTAAACATCCTTTTATTCAGAAAACCGAAAAGATCGAGAACCAGATCACTAAAGATGAAGATTATCTCTCGAAAATTATTATGATCATCAGGGATGTAACGGGAATTGACTTTTCAAATTATAAGGAAAGTACCATAATTCGCAGACTGGAGAAGAGGATTAGCATCAACCGCTATGATAAAATTGAGGATTATGTGGATTTTATTTCAAGTAACAGGCGGGAAGTTAATATCCTTTATAAAGAATTACTTATTGGGGTTACCCGGTTTTTTAGAGATGATGAGGCTTTTGCAAAGCTAAAAGAGAAAGTAATTCCGGAACTTTTAAATGGAAAAAAGAGGGAGCCTCTGCGTATCTGGTGTGTGGGGTGTTCTACAGGGGAAGAGGCTTACTCATTAGCTATTTACCTGAAAGAGTTTATGGATGAAAATAGTATCAATCGGGAAGTAAAACTTTTTGCCACAGATATAGACAGAGATTCAATTGAATTCGCCGGTGCAGGAATTTACCCCGAAAGCATTGTTTCTGATGTTTCTGCTGAACATTTAAGCAGATATTTTACCCGTAAACAAGACGGTTTTCAAATTAACGAAAGCATTAGAAGCATGGTTGTATTCGCTTCTCACAACATCCTGAAAGACCCGCCATTTTCAAAAATAGACCTGGTTTCCTGCCGGAATATGCTGATTTACCTGAACAATGATGTACAGCAGAAAGTCCTTTCAATGCTCTATTTTTCATTGAATAAGGATGGATATTTATTTCTAGGAAGCAGTGAATCTGTTGGTGAAATTTCCGGTGGCTTTAATGCTCTGGATACAAAGGCAAAGATCTATAAAATTCTGCCGGGCTATAAACCGCCGGCCAATGAATTTTTCAGGGTGCCCAATCTTCAAAAAAGACAGCGCGATCTGAAAAGTGTGGGAACCTATTTTGATAAAGCAAAACCAAAGGTTCATAAATTAGAGAACATATTTGATGAATTATTAAGTGAGTTCATTCCTCCTTCTGTCATTGTCGATGAAAACTACAACATTGTGCATACCATTCACAATGTGAATAAGTTTTTGAACATTCCTACAGGACAGATTAGTCTTAATATATTGAAAATGTTACCCGACGAGCTTTCAACCATGGTTAGCAGCATCATGAGAAGGGCCCGTAAGAATAAACAAGAGGTTGTTTACGAGAATATCAGACTGCAGAGCCTGGATGGACAGATGATGACAGTCTCCGGAAGAATGCTGAATGACAAAAAATTCAAAGAAATTTACTACATCATTAGTTTCCAGGTTAAAGAGAAAACAAAAGCGAAAGCGGATGATACCACGATTGAAAAAGTGGATGTAGACAGCCAGTACCAGGAGCGGATTAATGAACTGGAAAAAGAGTTGCAGTATACCAAAGAAAATTTACAGGCCACTGTTGAAGAACTGGAAACTTCTAATGAAGAGCTTCAGTCGTCTAATGAGGAGTTAATTGCTTCTAATGAGGAGCTGCAAAGCACTAATGAGGAGCTGCAGAGTGTTAATGAGGAGTTATACACTGTTAATGCGGAACATCAGGATAAAATTGAAGAGCTTACTCAACTGAATAATGACATGAATAATCTCCTGAAAAATACAAATATAGGGACATTGTTCATTGACAGTCAGCTAAGGATAAGAAAAATTACAGATATTGCCGCTAAAATTACGAATATAAGAGATTCTGATGTGGGACGGCCCATTGATCATATTTCTCTTGATCACATATACAAAAATTTTATTGAAGATATAAATGAGGTACTGGAAAACCTACAGCAAAAAGAAACGGAAATAACAAAAGAGGACGGCACCTGGTACCTTTTAAGAATATTGCCCTACAGAACAGCAGAAAATGCTGTAGATGGCATTATTGTTACCTTTATTGATATTACCCGGCTTAAAAAGATAGAAAAGGAAAAAGATACTACTTATGAACTCATTTACAAGACGCTGGAATATAATCCTGTAGCCAGTACGATCGTTGACGAAAGCGGAGCAATCACTTTTGCCAATAAGAAAGCAGAGAGTTTGTTTGGCATTACTCAAAAACAAATCAGAGAAAGAAATTTTGATGATCTGAAATGGGAAATCACAGATATGGAAGAAAATCAGATACCCAGCGATGACCTTCCTTTCAGCCGCGTGATGAAAACCCATAAACCGATCTACAGGTATCAGCATTATATTAAAATTCCCCAAAAAGAAAAGCGCCTCTTGTCAATTAATGGAGCGCCAATGTATAACCAGGAAGGGAAAGTAAATGGGGTTGTATTTACCCTGGAAGATGTTACCGAACTTAAAAAGGCTGAAATTGCGATAAAAGAAAGTGAAGAAAAATACAGGAGTTTGTTTAATTCTAACATGGATGCCATATTGGTTGCTGATGAAAACAGAAAGATAATAGATGCCAATCCGGCCCTGGAAGAAATGTTTGGTTATCAACTTAAAGAAATCAAAGGTAAAAAAACCTCTTACCTGTATGCCCAGGTTCATGATTTTGATGATATGGGGGAATATTTAGAAGATTATTCCAAAGGGTTTGTTCAGATGATTTCATACAAAACCAAAAGTGGAAAGATCTTTTATGGCGAGACCAGCGCTTTTCAGTTAAAAGATGCCAATGGAAAAGTAAAAGCAAATGTTGGACTGATAAGGGATATCACCCAAAGGATGCAGGCAGAAAGCAGAAGGAAGATGTGGGAACACACGGTTAATTCAATCAGCGAATCAATTTTTCTTTTGGATGAGGAATATAATATTTTGCAATACAACCAGGCTTTTCTTGATCTTCTGAATAAAAAAGAAGAGGATATTAAGGGGAAAAAATCGTATGAACTCATTCATGGAGCTGATAATCCCCCTGAATATTGTGTTACATGCAAAGGTTTATCTGATAAGAAAATTACCAATGATGAGTTCTGGGAACCTCATCTGAAAAAATACCTTCGGATATCAATAGACCCGGTATACGGAAAGGGCGGAAATTTTGAATTTGCAGTGGAGAAAATTCAGGATATTTCTGCCGAAAAAAATATAAAGAATAATAAGAATTAATTATTTAAGCAAATGGACGAAAACAAGAGTTCATGGCTGAGAAAAAAAGCCGAGAAAATACTACAGAATAAAGGAGTTAAAGATCCTTCTTTGTACAATAAGGACCTGGAAACCCTTGTTGAAGAACTTAGTATTCATCAGATTGAACTGGAACAGCAAAATGAAGAGCTGAAAAATATTCAGAATGAGCTGGAACGGTCACGTGACAGGTATTCTGATCTGTTTAACAAGGCTCCTGTTGGTTATTTTATAATACAAAAAGATTATAAGATCATCAATGTGAATGATACAGGATTAAAGTTGCTTTCAGTCAGCAAAAATGAACTCACAAACAGGCTTATAACTAAGTATATTCACCCTGACTCCCAGGATACATTTTATTTTCATTTAAAAGAGGCTTTAAAAACAGGTAAAAGTCAGTACTGTGAATTGCTTCTGAAAAAACCGGATGGAAATATTTTTTGGGCAGCAATGGAAAGTATTCCCGAGAAAGAAGAGGATAATAAAGATTATTCAGTTGTCCGCTCGGCAGTAAGAGATATTTCAGTTCAAAAGGAAAAACATAAGATAGAAAGCTGGTTAAGCACAATTGTTAATTCAACGGATGATGCAATTATCGGTATTTCAAAAGAAAAAAAGATTCTTTCCTGGAATAAGGGGGCTGAAAAAATTTATGGATATACCGAAGATGAAGTGGCGGGTAAGACACCTGAATTCCTCTTGCCAGAAGATAAAAATGAAGAAGTTGATAATTATTTTGAAACTGTATTAAAAGGAGAATTCCTGAATCATTATGAAACAGTCAGAGTAAAGAAAAACGGAGAAAAAGTGGATGTCTCGCTTTCTGTTTCGCCAATTTATGATGAGAATAAAATTATAGGTATTGCTACTGTAGCAAGAGATATTACAGCCAGGAAAAAACAAAAAAAGATTCTCCAGGAAAGTGAGGAAAAGTACAGGGCCATTTTTGAGAATTCAGGCGATGGTTTTTTTCTTATGAAGGATAAAATTATGGATTGCAACAAGCAGGCAGCTTTAATGTTTGGATTTCCTATGGAGAAATTAAAGGGAATGAATCCGGCTTCCGATCTTTCACCGCAGAAACAACCCAATGGAGATTCTTCAGAGGTATTAGGGGAAAAATATGTAAATGAAGCGCTGGCAGGAAAACAAAAACAGTTTTACTGGAAACATAAAACAAAACAGGGAGAACTAATTGATACAGAAATTACCCTGAGCCTGGTAAATACAGTAAAAGGCAAACATCTGCTTGCAGTTATTCATGATATTTCAGAGCAAGTTGAATACCAGAATAAACTGAAAGAAAAAAATGAAGAGATCGAGGCTCAGAACGAAGAATATGCTGCTTTAAATGAAGAATTAAATGAAGCCAATGAAAGGCTGAAGAAAACTGTAACCATGCTGGAAGAGAGTGAGGAAAAATTTAGAAATTATATTGAATCCTCACCCACGGCTGTTATTATCACCGATAACAAGGAGAATTTTCAGTACCTGAACCCCGCAGCACTCAGGTTAACTGAATATACCGATGAAGAGATTTATTCCAGGAAAGTAAAAAATATACACCCATCCACAGAAATTGACAGAATTAAGCTTGAGCGGGAGAAAATAAAAGAAGATACGAATCTTAATAATTTCGAAACCCAGATTCAAACAAAAAGAGGGAGGATTAAGGATGTGATCGTTAATTCGGTGAAGCTTTCAGAAAACCGGATTATTGAATTTTATACGGATATAACAGAAAGAAAGATTGCAGAGAAGAAATTAAAAGAAGCAAACGATATTATTGTTAAAAGTCCGGCCGTTGCCTTTTTATGGAAAAATGAGGAAGGATGGCCCGTGGAATATGTCTCAGAAAATGTGTACAGAATTTTTGGCTACGAAGATTCTGAATTTATCTCCGGAAAAGTAAATTTTGTTGATTTTATTCATAAAGATGACCTGAACCGGGTTATGAAAGAAGTTAAGGACTATTCCAAAGATGAAAACAGAACAGAATTTACACAGGAATACAGAATTAAAAATAAAAAGGGAGAAATTAAATGGATAGACGATAGAACCTGGATTCAAAGAGATTCTAAAGGAAATATTACGCATTTTAAAGGTATTATTTTAGATATCACAGAGCGTAAAATGGCAGAAAAGCAAATTGTAGATACCAATAAAAAGCTTGATTCCATTTTAAGCAGCATAAGTGATGGTTTTTATGTGCTGGATCAAAAATTAAATGTAACTTATTTTAATGAAGCTGCCGAGGAGTTGGTGAATAAGAGCAGAGATGAAGTCATAAATCGGCATATATTTCAGGCTTTCCCTGAGGCAAAAAATTCAATCTTTGAAAAAAAATATGATGAAGCTTTAAAAACAGGAGAAAATCTTCGCTTTGAAACTTATTTCGGAGAATCTCCTTATGAAAATTGGTATGATGTCAGGATTTATCCTTTTGATACCGGCCTTTCTGTTTATTTCCAGGTTACAACAGCCAGAAAACAAGCAATTGAATCATTGAAAAGAAGTGAAGAGAAATTTAAAACATTATTCAGCAGCGCTTCTGATGCAATCTTTATTCATGATTTCAACGGGAATATTATTGAGGTGAACAATTTTGCATGTGAGAAACTAAATTACTCCAGGGAGGAATTATTAAAACTGACCCCTAAAAAACTGACAACTCCAAAAAATTCCAAAAAGTTTGATAAAGAATTACAAAGAATAATTGATAAAGGTTTTAGTTCTTATGAAACTGAACACATAACAAAGGACGGGAAAGTTTTACAGGTGGAAATTAATTCTACCCTTATTGAATATTACGGGGAAAAAGCTGTTCTTAAAATAGCAAGAGATATAACAGAACGCAAAAGGGCTGAACGGGAGTTGCTTATTAAGAACAGAATTAGCAATTCTTTTATTAATAGTGATCATGACGATTTTTATAAATATATCCTGGATATTTTCCGTGAAGTCTTTGAGGCTCACTATGGCTATTTTGGTTATATAAATGAAGAAGGCAACTTAGTTTCTCCTTCTCTCACAAGGGATGTATGGAAACAATGCCAGGTGGAAAACAAAAGCATTGTGTTTCCTAAAAACAAATGGGCCGGACTGTGGGGTGAGTCGCTAAAAAAACAAAAGACTTTATATCAAAACAAAAATCTGAATCCACCCAAAGGACATGTGGAATTAAAATCGGCAATTGCTGCCCCTATAATGCTGAAAAACAGCCTGATTGGACAGATCTCTCTTGCAAATAAAAAAGATGGTTTTTCTGAAGATGACAAAGAATTAATCAATAATTTGTGTGATTATATTGCGCCACTTCTTCATTCAAAAATGCAGGAGGAAAAATATAAAAACAACCTCCTGGAAGCAAAAGAAAAAGCAGAGGAGAGTGACAAACTGAAATCAGCTTTCCTGGCCAATATGTCTCATGAAATAAGAACCCCGATGAATGGCATTATTGGCTTTACTGAATTGTTAAGAACTACAAAGGTAAATCCCGATAAAGAAAGACAATTTTTAAACATTATTGATAAAAGATCCAGACATCTTCTACAACTGATTAACGATATTATAGACATATCTAAAATAGAAGCCAACCAGATAAAAATTGATAAAGAACCTTTCTTTGTGAATAATGTGCTGAAAGAACTGGAAGAAGTTTTTAAAAATGAAATCCGTACCAGGGGAAAAGAGTATGTTAAGTTATATATGCAAAATGGTCTGAGTTCACATAATCTCAGGCTCAACTCTGATGAAACAAGGATCAGGCAGATTTTAACCAATTTGTTGAGTAATGCGATTAAATTCACTGATAAAGGATCTGTTACCTTTGGGGCAAAAGAAGAAAATAATGGCAAATTAACCTTCTTTGTTGAGGATACAGGAATGGGTATACCGGAAGAGAAAAAGGAAGAAATATTTAACAGGTTTCAACAGGTTGAAAATTTAGGTACTAAAAAATATGGAGGTGTAGGACTCGGTCTTTCCATCTCAAAAAGTTTAACAGATTTATTAGGGGGTGAGATCTGGGTGGAATCTGAAGAAGGCAAAGGATCAAGGTTCGCATTTACAATTCCGCTGGAGGAAGTTAACTCTGAGAAAGGAGAACCAAAAATAGACAATAACAAAGAACGTTTTAAAACAAAATTTTACTGGGAAAATGAAAAAGTATTGATAGTTGAGGATGATCCTGTAAGCCAGGATTTTATAAAAGAGATATTGTCGCCTGCCAATCTGAATATAATTGTTAAAAAGAATGGCGACGAAGCTTTGGAAACATTTGAGAATACTGACGATATAAAATTGATTTTAATGGATATTCAATTACCTGATATGAGCGGATTGGAGGTCACACGCAAAATCCGGGAAAAAAATAAAAAAATACCGATTATTGCCCAAACCGCCTTTGCTATGGCTGAAGACAGGGAAAAGGCCATAAAAGCAGGATGCAATGACTATGTAACCAAACCATTGAATTCAAATCGTTTACTTAACTTAATTGATGGTTTTTTGAAGAAAGAAAAATAAGTATGTTAAATTTTATTAGAAGATATAAAGCAATTCTCCTGGCTGTATTTATTGCAGCTCTTTTATGGCTACTGGAGTCCTGGCTTGATGCCGCTCACGAGGGGAACTCTTTATATCATAATATTGTGAATTTATCCTTGCATGAATTTCGAATGAGATTGGTTGCTGTAATGCTGATCTTTTTACTAGGCGTGGGAATCCATATTTTACTGAAAAAGAATCGAAAAGCAAAAAAAAGAACGGATCATCTAAACAATGTCTTAAAAGCCATTAGAAACGTGAATCAGCTGATTACATGGCAGAAAGACAGGGATAAAATGGTTGAAGAGGCTTGCAATATGCTGACTGAAACGCGGGGCTACAGGGGGGCAATCATTGTGCTTTTAGATGAAAATATGCAGGTGGAAAAAGTAGAGGAATCTGGCTGGGAGAAAAAAGGAGAAAATCTTAAAGATCAAATGAAAAGAGGACCTCTGCCTGAATGTTGCAAAAGGGCCTTGGAATCCAAAGGGGTTATTTTAATAGAAAATACGAAAGAGAGCTGCACCGGTTGCCCGCTTATTGAAGAAGAAAATAACAGCAGGGCACTTACTACAAGGTTGGAGCAAAACGGAAGAATCTATGGAATTCTTTCTGTAAATGTTCCGGAAGATTTTGCAGAATTAAAGGAAGAACAGGAACTGGTTAAGGAAATTGCAGGAGACCTGGCTTTTGCCCTGCACGATATTGAAATAGAGTCTCAACTGAAACAAAGCGAGAAAAAATATTTTACACTTTTTAAAGCAGCAAAAGATGCTATTTTCATTGCCAGTGCAGATACCGGAATTATCGTGGATGTGAATAGAAGCGCTGAAATTTTAACCGGCTATGACAAAAAACAATTAATTGGAAAACATCAGCTTGAATTACACCCTGAAGATCAGAGAAAAGAAGCTCAGGATTCTTTTAAAGATGATACTGAAAAAGGAAATCAGGCCAATACAAAATATTTTGATGTAGAACATAAAAGCGGAAAACGCATACCAGTAGAAATAAATCCTCAAACTATTAGAATAGGAGGGATAAATTATGTTTACGGAGTTTTTAGAGATATTTCAGAAAGGGTAAAAGCAAAAAAGGAACTTGAAGAGTCCAGAAAGTTTCTTTCTACTACTTTAGAGTCATTACCAGATATGATAATGGTTATCGACAAGGATCGAAAGGTTGTCCTGAGCAATTGGAAAAAGCATGAATTGCATCCGGTAGAAAAATTAAGTCAATACCCCTATTGTTATAAAGTTTTTAAGCACAGAGAAACCCCCTGTAATTATTGTCCTCCTATGGATGCTTTCAGCGATGGTAAACCTCGTAACTTTATTGATCAGAATCCCATAGATGGAAGCTACAAAGAGATTTTCGTGAGCCCTATATTTGATGAAAACAAACAGGTTAGTCATGTGATGGAATATGTAGAAGATATTACCGAACGAAAAAAGGCGGAAGAACAGATAAAGGAAAGCGAAGAGAAATACAGAAGCCTTATTGAACAAAGCAGGGATGCAATCTTTATTCTCTCTCCAAGGGGTGAGCATGTTGAAGTAAACTATGAGGCTGAAAGACTTTTGAAGTATAGCCGTGAAGAATTAATGGGATTGACTTATATGGATGTTGTTGATGACCAGTATGCAGAAGACAGCCAGATTAAAATAAAAGAATTGAATGAAGGCAAGAGATTCAGTACCTATGAAAAAGTTTTTGTTACCAAATACGGGAAGAAAATACCGGTTGAAATTACTGTTTCATCGGTAAAAAACGAGAACAATGAATTAAAATATATTTTAAGCATTGTAAGGGATATTAGTGAAAGAAAAAGAACGGAAGAATCTATTAATGACTATATCAAAGAATTGCGAATCGTTTCAGATGTGGCAACCGAGCTTAACCAGTCAAATTCAATTGAAAGAACGCTTCAGGTTATTGGTGAAATGGCCTATATGCTGAATCCGGATAGCCAGATTATCCTGACTTACAGTGATATTAACAATCCTGATGTGATCAGAATACGCGATTACTATGGCTTTTCAGGTATGGTAGATAGATTAATTAAAATAATCGGAAAAGATCCGAGAAATTCAGAGTTTCGTGTTTCTGAAATGACCAAAGAGGATAGACAGATCTATACAGCAGGAGAACTATTGCTTCTTGACAATGGTATTTATCAGTTAATGAACGGGAAAATTTCGAACAATACGGCAAACATGATTCAAAAATTACTGGGGGTTGAAAAAGTATATACAATGGGCTTTTCGCATAAAACCAATCCCAGGGGAGGTATTGTAATTTTTATTAAAAAAGGAGAAAAGCTCCATAAAAAGAACCTGCTCGAAAATATGATTAAACAGGCTGCTGTAAACCTTGAACATAAAGCTGCAGAAGCGGCCCTTCAAGTTGCCAAGGAAAAATCTGAGGAGAGCGACCGGCTAAAAACAGCATTCCTGGCTAACATGTCTCATGAAATCAGAACACCGATGAACGGAATAATAGGTTTCTCACAGGTATTGATGGAAAAGGAATTTCCCAGGAATAAACAAAAGCAGTTTCTGGAGGTGATTCATTCAAGGTCTGTTCATCTGCTTGATGTTATTAATGATATAATCGATATTTCCAAAATTGAGGCAGGACAATTAAACATTACTTACAGCAATTTTTACCTGAATGATACCTTAAACAATCTTTATAATCAATACGGGTTTAATCTGCAAAATCAAGATGAGAAAAAAATAAAACTGGAGCATTACTGGGATCTGCCAAGGGTGGAAAGTTATATTACCACAGACCAGGTAAGACTGAAACAAATTCTTGGCAACTTGTTGAACAATGCCATTAAATTCACAGAAAAGGGAAAGATTGAATTTGGGTATGAGAAATCAGAAGATAATCTCCTCAAGTTTTATGTGAAGGACACAGGAATTGGAATTCCCAGGTCACAATTCGAATTTATTTTTGATCGTTTCCGGCAGGTGGATGGTTCTACAACCCGGAATTATGAAGGAACAGGTCTTGGACTGGCTATTTCTAAGAATATTGCAGAAGCGCTGGGAGGAGAAATATGGCTGGAATCCTCCGAAGGAAAAGGAACCATTTTTTATTTTACCATTCCTTATAATCCGGTAAAGAATATTGGAGATAAGCAACCTGCTGATAATATTGATGAGTTTGAATGGAAGGATAAAACGATATTGTTGGTTGAAGATGATCCTGCCAGTTGCAGCTTTTTCCAGGAGGCTTTTGAGCCTAGAGAAGTGAACCTTTTAGTTGCTAATAATGGAAAAGAAGGACTGGAGTTATACGAAAAGCAGAAATCTATTGATTTGATTTTAATGGATATCAGCTTACCCGATGTGGATGGAATAGAAGTAACCAAAACAATCAGGAAGAAAGATAAAGAAACACCAATTATAGCCCAGACCGCCCATGCTATGGGCGATGACAGGTCGATATGTCTTAATGCGGGTTGCAATGATTATATTACCAAGCCAATTGATATAAAATCTCTCTATAGTTTAATTGATAATTATTTTAAGCAATAAACCTTTATGTGCTTTATTTACAGGAAGTTTTTCTCACGGGATAAATAAATTTTCCTGCGGGGCAGGCCTCTGACTGCACCAAAAAAAGATTACCGTCTAACTCCGCGGGTTATACAGAAATCTAACAATCGACTGTAGTTCAATCAAAACTTTTCCCACAGAAACACTAAAGTGGACGGTACCTCATTCTTTGTGCTATAAATATTCAAACCGTGTTTAAGCAAGCCCAATATCTCTGCTTCATTCGCCCGAAACGAAACACGCACATTAATTAAATAAATCCAGTATCTGGTCTTTGGTAAGATGTTTAATTGCCTGGTTAGGCTTAATAAAAGTCTCTGCCAGCCGGGCTTTTTTATGCTGTAATTTTTCTATCTTCTCTTCAACAGTATCTTTGGAAATGAATTTGTAGACAAACACTTTTTTATCCTGGCCGATCCTGTGAGCCCGGTTAATGGCCTGTTCTTCCACTGCCGGGTTCCACCACGGATCGGTTATAAACACATAATCAGCGGCCGTGAGATTTAGTCCAAAACCTCCTGCTTTAATTTGCAGAAGAAATATCCGCGTATCCTCTTCATTCTGAAACTGCGCTACTTGTTCTTCTCTTTTCCTCGATTCTCCGGTTATTATAGAATATTTCCAGTTGTTCTCTTTGATATAGTCTTCAATGATTCTCAAATGCTTTTTATAGGAAGAAAATATTAATACTTTGTGCTTCTCAGAAACTATATTTTTTAATGATTCAATTATCTCACGAAATTTTCCTGAAG
>CAYWSJ010000090.1:0-13092 GCA_964461045.1 uncultured Bacteroidales bacterium
CTCCGGATGGAATTGAAGATCTTACAGAACTGGATATGGAAGTTTATCCGAATCCAAGCAACGGCCAATTCAACATCGTTGTTAATGAAAATACAACAGATAACTTCAGAATTGCTGTATTCAATGTCAGTGGTCAGTTGGTTTATCAATCAGAATTTAATGCTGGCCAGGAAAGCCGCAAAACTATCAATATCACCAACTTAAGCGATGGCATTTATTACCTGCAGGTAAGAAGCGACAAAGCAATTAAGGTGATTAAGTTGCTAAAACAATAAACAAAAACCTCTTAACATAAAAGAAAGAGCGTCCAGGCGGGCGCTCTTTTTTTATTTATAGGTTATTTCTAAATAAATAGAAAATATTCTTCTTTTTTTAGATAAAAAGGTAGTGTTTCATTGTACGTCGTTGTCCCTGGATCACCGGAATTTCTGCCAGTACGTCCTTAGCTTCAGACGAAGAATGATTTTTCAGGGCAAACCTGTTTGCTGAATGCTAAGTTTAATTTCTGAAACTGTAGAATAACTCTGCGCTTTTGCCGGCAAGGATGCCGGCGATCCGCTTTGAAGCCTTATTGTATATTGAAATCCACTTCATCACGATTAATCGTGGTGCTCCTTCTACGTAATAAAACTACAAAGGAGAAGCTATTCTCATGTGGAAAATCTTCGATTGATACTACGAATCATGAGATTAGCACCCATGCTTCAGCATGGTAGCCTAAACGCCCTACCACAATAACCCAGTCCATTTCTGCGGGCTTTTGAATCTTTATCGTTTTTTCTATCCTTCACACTGTTAAAAATGTAAAAAACATGAAAAAAACTTTCATTATATTTGATTGCCATGCATTCAAATTTTACTTTAAACATACAAACTCGATGTAGCAAAACACCCTTCTATTTGACTGATATTCAAATAGTCTCAACTTTTAAGCTGGGGTTACAGGTCTCTTAGGAAAAAGATTTTTGAAAATTTTATAATTTAATTTACAAAATTTTCAAAAATCAACATAACTCGTACCTAACAAACCTCAGCCTAAAGGCTAGGGCTATCTGAATGCCTGTGATTTAGTTGTTATACTTATATCGAACTCACGTTAATCAATAAATTATGCATAATGAATAACCCTATTTTTTTGGTGATGAAATAATATAAAATTTAAATTCAATATGATCAAAAAATTAGCCATAATAATAATAATCAATTGTCTGGGTTTTAATAAAGTTTACACCCAAAAAACACTTTTTGATTCTACCGATCGAAATATTTTTAAAATAGCCGGAATTTCTTCCACCATTGCCTTTTCCGGTGCGTATTTAATGGACAATTCAATCAATAAATATTTTGAGAACAACAAAACAAAAGCACTCTCCTCTTACACCAATATTATGAATTCCCTGGGAGACAAATGGATAATATTGCCCTTAAACCTGGTAAGTTATGGAAGTGGATGGGCATTTAAGGATAAAGAACTTCAGAAGACTTCGTTAAATGCATTTAAGAGCATCCTTGCCACAGGAATTTTAACCGAGGGTATTAAACAGATTTCAGGAAGGGGAAGACCTTCATTAAACAGGAGCCCATATTTTTACAGGCCGCTTCCAATTTTCAGAGAAAATAAAAGCAAATTCAAATCGCTCCCTTCAGGTCATGTAAGTTTGGCGTTTGCCTTTTTCACCCCATTTGCAGAAGAATATTCAAGGTGGTTTTACCTAATACCTGCTTCAGTCGCATTCAGCCGGGTATATAAAAACAAACACTGGACTTCAGATGTTATCCTGGGCGGAACCATTGGCTTTTTAACAGGGTATTTTTTCCAGGAAAAAAACAGGAAAATTCAGATTTCTTTTAACAAAATCATTGTTAACCTGTAATCGCGCAACTTATCAAAATCCTTCATTTAGCTCAGTTCTTTCCTTATAAATTGAAACTTTAAACTTAATATTGTAAATTGAGTCTTAAATAAAACTAATCCTAAAAAATAATATTATGAACAAACTGAAGGAATCGATCATTTCAGCTTCAAAAATGATCTTTGTTTTTATGCTGACTATGAGTCTGACTTTTGTGACGTCAGATCTACAGGCAAAAAAGAAAGACAAAAAAGATGATGACAAAAAGACATTGAATTCAGGTGTTTTCAGTGGTTTAAAATTCAGAAGTATTGGACCGGCATTTGCCTCAGGAAGAATTTCTGATTTTGCTGTGAATCCGGACAATCATCATGAATTTTATGTAGCAGTATCAAGTGGCAATGTATGGAAGACTACCAACAATGGTGTTACTTTCAAACCCATTTTTGACAATTATGGATCTTACGCTACAGGCTGTATAACAATGGATCCTAACAACCATCATGTAATTTGGGTAGGCACAGGTGAAAACAACCACCAGCGAGCTATTGGATATGGCGATGGTGTGTATAAAAGTGTAGATGGCGGTAAGAGCTTTAAACACATGGGCCTTAAAGAATCCCGCCAGATTGGAAAAATCCTGGTAGACCCAAGAAATTCTGATGTTGTTTATGTTGCAGCCGAAGGTTCAATCTGGGGCCCGGGTGGACAAAGAGGCTTATATAAAACCACAGATGGTGGAAAAAACTGGAAAAAAATTCTGGATATTAGCAAGCACACAGGCGTAAACGATATTGTCATGGATCCGCGAAATCCTGATGTTTTGTATGCAGCCTCAGAACAAAGAAGAAGGCACGTACATACCAAAATAGGTGGTGGTCCGGAAACAGCCATTTATAAATCGACAGATGCAGGTAAAAACTGGCGTAAATTAAAGAAAGGTTTACCCAGTGGACATATTGGCGGAATCGGTCTGGCCATATCACCAGCCAATCCTGATTATATCTACGCCATTATGCAGGGCAATGAAAAAGAAGGTGGTTTTTTCCGCTCTACGGACAGGGGCGAATCCTGGAAAAAAATGAGCAGCCACCATTCAAGTGCTCAATACTATAACGAAATTATTGCCGATCCGGTAGACGTGAATAAAGTCTACTCTATGGAAACAGTAAGTAAAGTAACAAAGGATGGAGGAAAAACATGGGAAAGAGTAGGTCTGAATAAAAAACACGTAGATGACCATGCCATGTGGATTGACCCTCAAAATCCTGAACATTACATGATTGGTAGTGACGGAGGAATATACATTACTTACGACGATGCAGAACATTATTATCATGTTTCAAATCTCCCAATTACCCAATATTACAGAGTAACTGTTGATAATGAAAAGCCTTTTTATAATGTTTATGGCGGAACCCAGGATAACAACAGCATGGGCGGGCCTTCACAGACATTAAATTCAGCCGGTATTCCTGACTCTGAATGGACAGTAACACTTGGAGGAGACGGATTCTGGCAGGCAATTGATCCGAAAAATCCGGATATAGTCTATTCTGAACTTCAGTATGGTAACATTGTAAGATATGACAAGAAAAGCGGTGAATCTGTTAGCATTAAACCGCAACCGCCTAAAGATTCTTTAACGTACAGGTGGAACTGGAATACACCAATGATCTTAAGTCCGCATAATCACAAGAGACTTTACATGGCGGCAAATAAACTTTTCAGAAGTGATGACAGAGGAAATTCATGGGAGATTATAAGCCCTGACCTTACTGCACAGATAGACAGAAACCGCTGGAAAGTAATGGGTAAATACTGGAGTGTAGATGCTGTGGCGAAAGACGTTTCCACTTCCTTATACGGAACCATTGTATCACTCGATGAATCTCCTGTCCAGGAAAACCTGCTTTATGTAGGAACAGATGATGGTCTGATCCAGGTAACTGAAAATGCAGGAGATAAGTGGAGAGAAATAGCAGAATTCCCGGGTGTGCCTGAGCATACTTATGTAAGTGATATCTATGCTTCAAGACACAACGCTAACGTTGTCTATGCTACCTTTGATAACCGTAAAAGAGATGATTTTAAGCCTTATATCCTAAAAAGTACAGATAAAGGAAAATCATGGGAAATGGTAACTGAAGGACTTCCTGAAAATGGAACCGTTCATGCGCTTGAACAAGATCCTAAAGATCCTGATCTGCTTTTTGCAGGAACTGAATTTGGCGTTTTCTTTTCAAACAACGGTGGAAAAAAATGGATTCAACTAAAATCAGGAATCCCTACAATATCGGTTAGAGATATGGATATCCAGGAACGCGAAGAAGACCTGGTTCTTGCTACTTTTGGAAGAGGATTCTATATTCTCGATGATTATACTCCATTAAGAAAAGCAAAAAAAGAATTTATCAAAAATAAAAAAGCACACATCTTCCCAATTAACGATGCCCTAATGTACGTTCAAAATAGATCAAAATATGGACAGGGATCTACTTACTATTTGGGTGAAAATCCTGCTTTTGGTGCTGTTTTCACTTATTATCTTGAAGATACTCCAAAAACACAGGAGCAACTGAGACGTAAGAAAGAAAAAGAACTTTTTAAAGAAGGGAAAAGAATCCCTCAGCCATCATGGAAAGAACAAAGGGAAGAAGAACAAGAAGTAAAGCCCTACCTGATTTTTACAGTTTATGATGAAAATGACAATGTAATCACTAAATTAACAAAAAGACCACGTAAAGGAATAAACCGCATTAACTGGGATTTAAAATATCCAAGTACTTATCCTGTTCGATTGAGAGATGATGACTTTAATCCTTTCAAAGACCAGGGAAGCGGATTCTACGTTATGCCAGGTACCTATAAAGTTTCTCTCAAACAATATGTAAATGGAGAAATTACCGAACTGGTTGGCAAAAAAGAATTTAAAGTAAAACCACTTCGAAACACAACACTTCCTGCTCCTGACAGAGAAAAGCTGGTACAGTTTGAAAAGAAAGTAGCAGAAATGACAAGAGTTGTTCAGGGAGCTGCAGAATTAAGCGAAGATCTGATGAAACAGGTTAAATATATGAAACAAGCTATACTCAGTACCCCTGTTGAAACTAAAGAACTAATGAAGGAGGCAGAAAGGATCCAGGAAGACATCGATAATATTATATTTGAAATGAATGGAGTAAGACCTAAAGCCAGCAGCGAGGAAATTCCTCCTCATGAAGTTCCAGTAATGAACCGACTGAGAACATTGATCTATACACATTACAGATCTACTTCTGTTGTAACAGAAACAGAAAAACAAGCTTATAACATTCTGAAAGAGGAATTCCCTCCATTGCTTCAAAAACTGAAGAAAATAAAAGAAGAAGACCTCAAAAAGCTTGAAGAAAAACTGGAAAAAGCAAAAGCTCCCTGGACACCAGGAAGAATCCCTGAATTATAAATTTAAATCAATAAAAAATAATTCAACAAAAAAGGAATATCCATCATGTTGGATATTCCTTTTTTAATTGATACTAATCTATTATAGAGGTGACCTAAATCACCAAAAAAAAATCAACATTAAAATGAAAATGACGTATATTTGTACTAAGTAATTTGATTAAACGATTTTGATTATGAAAAGAATAAAGATTATTTTAATTGCTGTAGCGTTTGCGGGAAGTGTTTTGTTAAGTGCCTGTCATACATCTGAGCCACCTTGTCCGGCCTATGTTGACGTTCATCAAACCACCAAATAAAGGTATTGTTATATTTTTTATTTTTTATATTTTTTCCTTATTTTTGAATTGAATATAAAAAATAAACGTAATGAAAAAATTAGTAATTGCTATCATCTTCGCGTTTTTCTTAGCTACTTTATTTTCTTCCTGCAAAAGCCAGGATTGCCCTGCTTATGAGTCACAACATATAGAAACAGGAATCTAAATATAAATTTTACACATATTAGGCTCGAATTGGCAGATTTATTTTCACAATAGAAACTAGCTGTATAAGGCTAGTTTTTATATTTTTATTGTTATTATATTAAAGTATGATATTAAGCAATAAAAAGATTTTGTTTGAGTTCACAGATAAATAAAAAACCGGAAACTTATGAAACGTTTCAAAATTCTATTTATATCATTAATAGTAATTTTTTCCTTTTCGAATTGTAATAAAAAGGAAAAGACCCAGATGAGAGAAATGATTGACTCTACAGGTTTTGCAACTAAAGATTATCAGATGGATAGTATCAATCAACGAATTACAAGATATCAATCTCATCTTCTTAATAGCCTGAAAAAAAAGAACAAAATACAGTCATGGAGAACAGTAATATCCCCTCATGATGACTACTCGTATGTAGGATATCTCTATCCTGCTGCATTGTCCAAAATAAAAACAAAATATGTAGTTCTTATAGGAGTGGCGCACAAAGCCAGGCAATTCAGTTTAGAAAACAAAATTGTATTCGGGCATTTTGATTCATGGAAAACTCCTTATGGAAAGGCTAAGGTAGCTAAATTCAGGAAAAGGTTAATAAGCTATCTACATCCCAATTCCTATATCATTCATCACAAAATGATGAAAACTGAACATTCGCTGGAGGCAATAATTCCATTTATCCAGAAAAACAATCCTGAAGTTGAAATATTACCTGTTTTAATCCCGTACATATCATATAACCAGCTAACAAAAAATTCACTCGATTTTGCCGAAGCTCTTCATAAAATCATGAAAGAAAAAAAATTAGAATGGGGCAAAGACTTGTCTATTGTTATATCCTCTGATGCAGTACATTACGGAGATGAAGACTGGGGTGGAAAAAACTTTGCTAAATATGGAGCTGATTCAAGTGGTTATAAGAAAGCAGTCAAACATGAAAAAAAACTCATCAACAGTTACCTTACCGGTTCAATAAGCCAGGAAAAAATCGAAGGATTTTATTATTCTACTGTAAAAAAAGATAACTATAAAGAATACAAATGGACCTGGTGCGGAAGGTATTCGATCCCATTCGGATTATTGACATCCCTGTATCTTTCAGAATATTCCTCCAAAGATAGCCTAACAGGAGAATTAATAGATTATTCAACAAGTATTGACAACAAACCTATTCCTGTTAAAGATATAGGCATGGGACATACTGCTCCGGCAAATATTCACCACTGGGTTGGTTATCCTGCAATTGGTTTTCGTTAAAATTGTATCCAGATAGATAGTAAAAGATACAAATAATGCGCAAAAACTCCAGCTGCTATTCCGCCAATAGTATGGGATAACAATGCATTTGAAGTTAATTTTCTGAATTTCAAAGTATCAAGCATGGCTGTATGAGTACTTAAATAACCACTCCAACACATACCCATTGCTGTAAATACCGCAATTTCATTCCCTGTTATAATACCTTGTCCGATAAAAGCTTTAACAAGCGATAATGCAGCCCCCACAGCACCAAGAGACGTAACCGGGAAGGCAATCAATTCAGGATTTTTAAAGCCGAAAAGAGCATTGAACAGACCTTCAAACCATTGTCCTATCTTAGGTAGTATTGGAACACCTTCATAAGCCAGACCCTGATAGCCTGCAGAGGGATCTTCAGGTCCAAAAGTAATTATCATGATTACTGTACTGATAATCAAAACACCGGGAATAATTTGCAGTCCCAGGTCAACTCCTGATTTTCCCCCATCGAGTAATGAATTAAGAAACCGTTGGAAAACACCTCCTTCGGACTTAAATGAAATAGCTTCTGTCTTGTTTGCTGGTAACTCTTCTTCAGGTTTAATTTTTTTCCTTATTAAAAACTGCATCAAACGGGTTGAAACGACTGCCCCAAATACAGCCCCTACAAATCCAACCATAGCAGGACCAAAATATCCAAATCTTGCCATAAACGTAAGAACAATGAGACCCATCCCAAAAGCGGTTCCAAAATTAGTTAAAGAAATCAACTCGTATTTTTTAAAATAACGACTATAGTATTTATCATTAGACAAACCAATAATAGCCGGATTATCGGAAAAGAACGTCATCAATCCGGCAAGTGAAGCAACACCCGGCAGATTAAACAATGGTCGCATAAGGGGTGCCAGAATAATCTCGAGTAGCCTTACGACTCCAAATTCAATCATTAATTTACCTAAGGCACCTGTCAACACTGTAATTCCCATAATAAAGAAAACTGTATTCATTAACAGATCCCAGGCTGTATTCATAATCGTATTCAGAAGATTTGCCACTCCCATCACATAGCCCAGGTAACCAAAAAAACCAAAAAACAGAATAAGAAATACAAATGCTTCATATCTCCTGTTCTTCAAAAAATCGGTGTTTTTTATGTATCGAATGGTTTCTTTACTCTTCTTAATCATTGCCTGTCAATTATTAACATCGTTATTTTAAAATGATGCCAAAAATAGACGCAATTTTAATTTAGAAAATTGAGATAAGTCATGATTGAATGAAGGATTTATCAGTCAGGATTTATATGTTTGAATTTCAGATGTTTACAAGTATTGAATATATGTAGAAATTTTAATGATTTTTATCAGGGCATTTTTAACCAACGTCAATGTCCTTATATGGTGAGGAATAGTAATCAGGACAGCAATTTATCAATTTTCTCTAACAACTCCTGCCTGTCAATTGGTTTGGCAAGATAATCATTACATCCGGCTGTTAAACATCTTTTTCTATCGTCAGACATGGCATTTGCTGTTTGTGCAACAACCGGCAATTCTGGCCGGAATTCCTTAATCTTTTCAGTAGTTTGATAACCATCTAAATAAGGCAATTGTATATCCATCAAAACCAGATCAATATTATGATCTTTTTTTACTTTTTCGATGGCACTCTGTCCATCCTCTGCAAGAATAAACTCTGCTTTGGTTATGTTTAAAAGTTTTATGAGTAATTCATAAGCTATTGGTGAATCTTCCACAATTAGAATTCGTTTGCCTGACCAATTATATTTAACAGCTAAATCGTTCTCTTTAACTCCCGCATGACTGACTGTTGCCTCCGCAACATCTATTAAAGGAATTGTAAAATAGAACTCAGCACCTTTATTATGTTCTGACTCTACCCATATTTCGCCCTTCATCCGCTGGATTATTTCCTTTGAGATTGACAGTCCCAGGCCTGTTCCTCCCATATGCTTTCTTATCACATCTTTGCCCTGGTTAAAACGCTCAAAAATGATTTCCTTATCTGCCTGATCAATTCCGATACCTGTATCTTTCACATAAAAAAGCAATTCTTTTTCTTTTACTTTGTAACCTATAACAATATGGCCTTTGTGTGTAAATTTTACAGCATTTTGAATCAGGTTATTCAAAACTTGTCGCAGCCTGCTTTCATCAGACCTGATAAAAAAGTTTTCTTTTTTGACATCCATTTCTACCAACAGGTCAATCTTACTTTTTTCTTTCTTTTTAAGTTCATTTAAAGTAACCTCCTCCAAATCTTTCATTAGCTGGTTGAGATCAAAATCAGAATAATTAAGAACCAGCTGACCGGTTTCTATTTTAGACAGGTCAATAATATCATTTATAAGATTTAACAGGATCTGGCTGTTTACTTTTATCAGGTCCACATATTTTTTTCTTGTATCAAAGTCTGAAACGCTTTTACCTTCCACTAAAAGTTTTGAAAAGCCGGTAATTGCATTTAGTGGAGTTCTTATTTCATGAGAGATGTTAGCCAAAAAGGAGGTCTTAAGCCTATTTGCTTTTTCAGCTTCCTGCCTGGCTTTTTCAAGCTTAAGGTTTGCCTTTTCAATTTTTTCCAGGTAAATCTGCTGATCTTTTATTCTTGCTTGTTTAACACGGTTATAACGTATTAAAATAAAGATAGTGATAAAAAGAAGTATAATAACTATCCCTATAAAAATAAACATTCTTTTATGTTCATAAATATAATCATACGGTTCATTAATGATCACAGAATCTTCAGGAAGTTGACTTTTAGAAATTCCATGTTTTTTTAATTGATTATAATCGAATTTATAGGTTGAAGGCCCTTGTTTAACTGGCAATTCCGATAAATCTGTTCCTTTAATTATTCTGGATGCATAATTTGCTGCCAATTTACCATGTTGATAGCCACTCACTATTTTTCCCCCTGTTAATCCTTTTCCCAGGTAAAATTCCCAGGGTCCGTATATTGGAACTTCACTTACAGAACTAAGCTCCCTGATCACTTTCTCAAAAGAATAATAATTTCCTTTTCTATCTTTAGAAAAAACAGTAAGAAAAACAATACTTCCCTTTTCTAAACCACTTATTTTATCTTTTAGTTCAGTTAAAGTATAATCTCTAATAAACGTAGAGGAAATTTTGATTTCGGACTCCTCCAGTTTTTTTATTATTTCTTTCCTTAACAGCTTACCAGTGATGGTTTCGTCTGAAACTACGTATAATTCGCTTATATCAGGATGGATTCTCTTGATAAGTTTAAGATTATTCCAAAAATCAATTTTTTCCTGAATGGATGTATAATTTTCAGGATACTTCCGGGTAACATTTATTCCTGTTAAAACTACAGGAACAGAAGGGAAAAGTGAATTTTTATATTTTTCAAGAAAATCCAGGGCATTGTTATCATTAGCTATAATAACTGAAATTTCTTTATTATGATACTTATTTTTTAAGTAATTATAAAATAATTCAGAATAGCCCCTATAATTGTTTCTTTTAGAATCAAGGTATTCAATATACAAATTAATCCCCTTATCTTGCTCAAACCCCTTTTGGATTCCTTTGATTGTATTTTCCGCCCATTCCATTGTTGAATGGTATGAATTTAAAATAAGGACATTATGGTTTTGGCTAAAACAATGCCCGGCAATAGTAGATAACAATAAAATTAGTATTACAAATTTTCTATACATTTATTATGTGTTCAAAATCAATAACTAATGTAAAAAAAGATTTTTACATATTCAAGATTAAACGATTATATAAAAAAAAGGTTCCGTAAATTAAATATATTGAAATTAAAGAAAGGGTGCAATCCATTGATACACCCTCCGGTAAATAATATTAAAAAATTTTGTTAAACAATTCCTGAGAAACCCATAAATGCGAGAGATAGAAGACCAGCCACAATAAAAGCAATAGGAACTCCTTTAAATGCTTTAGGTACATTTACAAGATCAAGATGCTCTCTAAGCCCGGCGAAAGTAATAAGTGCCAATCCAAATCCTATTGCGTTGGCTATTGCAAATACCACGCTTTCCATCAGGTTATAATTATTTTGAACGGCAAGTATAGCCACACCTAAAATAGCACAATTTGTTGTAATCAAAGGGAGAAAAATTCCAAGTGCCTGGTACATGGGAGGACTTACTTTCTTTAGTATGATTTCCACAAGCTGTACCAGTGAAGCAATAACCAAAATGAAGGTTATGGTTTGCATAAATGCGATTCCCAATGGGTTTAGAACATAATTTTGCAATAAATAGGTTACTATAGTAGCGATAACCATCACAAAAGTAACCGCCCCTGTCATACCAATGGCTGTTTCGACTTTACTGGATACTCCAATAAACGGACAAATTCCAAGGAACCGGGCGAGTACAATATTATTAACAAAAATGGCTGATATAACGATAATGATATATTCCATGGCTTAATATATTTTCTTTTTCAACTTATTAATTAACACAATCAGATATCCAAGAGCCAGGAATGCACCTGGTGCAAGAACAAATACAAGCATTGTTATCGGATTGCCGTCACTATCAAGTGGGAAAAGGTGAAGATTGAGTCCAAAAAGGGTACCCGAACCTAAAATTTCTCTTACAGCACCCAGCAGTGTCAGTGCGAATGCAAAACCAAATCCCATGCCTAATCCATCAATGATAGATGACAAAATATTATTTTTGGAAGCAAACGCTTCAGCGCGACCTAGTACGAGGCAGTTTACCACAATCAAAGGGATAAATAACCCAAGTTGTTCAAATAAGGTTGGCAAATATGCTTCCATAACCATTTCAACAATAGTAACAAAAGAAGCAATCACAACAATAAAAGTTGGTATACGCACTTTATCGGGTATCAGAGATTTAATAATTGATACTACCAAATTAGACATCAATAAAACAAAGGTAGTTGCTAATCCCATACCCAAACCATTAAAAGCAGAGGTTGTTACCCCCAGTGTTGGACAGAGCCCCAGGAAAAGTACAAATACGGGGTTGTCTTTTATAAATCCTTTTGAAAAATTATTCCACTGATTCATTTTTTACTCCCTTTTTAAATGCATTGTAAGCTCTGCTGACAGCATCGCAATAAGCTCTCGAGCTAATTGTTGAAGCGGTAATGGCATCTACATCACCATTATCTTTCTTAACTTTAAGTTTAAAATTCTCCGGATTTTTTCCATTAAACTGGGTACTCCAGTCAGACTTTGATTTCTCAATCTTATCTCCTAAACCGGGTGTTTCTTTATGTTCTAATACACTAATATTATTAATTTCTCCATTGGCATTAAATCCTACCATTAGCTTAATTTCTCCACTAAACCCTTCATTGGTAAAAGTGGAAACAGCCATTCCAACAAGTTTTCCATTTTTTCTTGCAGGAAATATTTTCAGACTATCCCCTTCTACCTCCACCGAATAAGCTTCTTCATTGGGTTGGTTGGTGAAATCAGGGACTACTGTTCTTATGGCTTCATTTTTCTTTCGCAATTTGCCCTGTTCAATAGGTTCTTTCGTAAGCTTGTAAACAAATCCAAGTGCTGATGAAGCTACCAGTGTAACTACAAACAATGTCAGAACCATATTAGTGAAGGTTGATTCTTTTTTAGCCATGATTCACCTCCTCTCCAAAACGCTTAGGTTTTACATAACGGTTTAAAATTGGAACAAAAGCATTCATAATTAAAATAGCGAATGACACACCTTCGGGATAAGAGCCGAATACCCTTATCACCACAGTAATCACCCCGATACCTATCCCGTATATCCACATGCCTTTGACCGACATTGGCGAGGTTACATAATCGGTTGCCATAAAAATTGCTCCCAGTAACACTCCTCCTGTCAGAATATGGAACAACGGATCTGCAAACTGCGTAGGATCAGCAAGCCACAGAATACCTGTAAACACACCAATAGTTGCAACAATTGATACTGGAATATGCCAGGTGATTATTTTCTTATAAAGCATATAAAGCAAACCCAGAATCAGGGCAAAGGCTGCAATCTCTCCGAGAGATCCTCCCATGTCTCCATAAAATAATTGCA
>CAYWSJ010000091.1:0-13052 GCA_964461045.1 uncultured Bacteroidales bacterium
AAACAAAAAATTGAATAATTCGTAATGCTTTAATTATATCAATTTTGACCTGTTGAAATGAAAATTCACCGAAACTTAGATGAAATAAAAAATATAAAGAATCCTGTGGTCACCACTGGAACTTTTGATGGAGTGCATATTGGTCACAAAACCATTCTGAACCGGCTGAGAAAACTAGCCGATGAAATTGAGGGTGAAACAGTATTGATTACTTTTCATCCCCATCCACGAAAAGTACTATACCCTGAAGGAGCCGGAAAAAATCTGCAATTAATCTGTACCCAGCGCGAAAAAGTTAATCTTCTTAAGAATACAGGGCTGGATCATTTAATTATAATAGAATTTACAAGGGAATTTGCTAAAACAACCAGTAGTGAATTCGTGGAAAACATCCTTGTGCAGAAGCTGGGAGCTAAAAGAATTATTGTAGGTTTTAATCACCATTTTGGACATAACCGGGAAGGGGATTACGCTTATCTCTATGAATTAGCCAAGACCCACGACTTCCAGGTTGAAGAAATCCCAGAACAGGATATTGAGAATGAAACAGTTAGTTCTACAACTATAAGAGCAGCCCTGAAAGAAGGACGCATACAGAGGGCAAATGCATACCTGGATCATTTTTATATAATGATGGGTAAGCTTTCTGATGGGCATCCCAGGTGTAGAGAAATTGGTTTCCCAACGTATGAAATAGAAATGGAAGAAGATGTTAAACTAATTCCCCCACAAGGTGTTTATGCTATCAGTTTGGTTCATTGTCATTCAAAATACAAAGGAATGTTAAATATTAAGAAGCATAACGACCGCAACAATGTTACTGTGGAGGTTCATCTTTTTAATCATAATTCAGGGGAAGATCTCAGGGGAAAAATAGGTACAGTCTATTTTCATAAACGAATGAGAGATGAATTAAGTCTGAATGATGAAAAGAGTTTTAAGCTTCAACTGGATTCTGATAAAGAAGAAATAGAAAACTTAATTTACTGATTTTTATTTTAATAGATGAAGATGTAGTTGTTGGTTTTCATCTTCCTGAAAAGTTTTAAAGTAGAATTAGAGAGTTTTTTTAATTGAATTTATTGCTATCCAGATTTTGGCTTCTTGTTTTTTTTTATTTTATTTACTATCCAGCCAAAAACCAGAGAATCTTGAAAAAATATTCTGACCTTGAAATAGTGAATGGTATTCGTCAGAGGAATGCTGTGATATTGGAATATGTATACATTGAATACTATACAATGATTCGTTCTTTGGTAATCGAAAATAAAGGAAATGAACAAGATGCAAAAGATGTTTTTCAGGAAGGTTTGGTTATCGTTTTCAGAAAAATAAAAAATAAGAGTTTTGAACTCAAATCTTCTTTTAAAACTTACTTCTACTCTGTATGTTGGTATATTTGGCTGAAAGAACTTGAGAAAACCCAGGTGAATATTGAGAAGTTAACTGAATATATGTATTTTGAAAATATTCCGGATAATTTGGTGGATGAATACGAAATGCATGATAAATACAGAATCTACCAGGAAAATTTTAATAAACTTAAGAAAGACTGCCAGAAGATTCTGAAGTTATTTATGCAAAAAGTACCCATGAAACAAATTGCAAAAAAAGTAGGTAAAAAAAGTGAACAGTATATAAAAAACAGGAAAAAGATTTGTAAAGATCGCTTGATAGAAAACATAAAAAAAGATAAGCGCTATAAAAGGTATTATGAAGATGAAGATAAGTGATGAATATATTAGTAGATATCTTGATGGTGAATTAACTCCTGAAGAAGAAGCTTCTTTAAAGAAAAAAATTGAAAAGAGCAAGGAATTAAGGGCACGATATAATTTTATTAAAGAATTAGGAGACGCCGTGAAAGAAGAGGAGATAATGGATTTCAGGAACCAGGTAAATAAGATAGTCAGAAATAAAAGTATGCAAAGAAAGAATTATAAGGTTAAAAAGATGATTCCTTTTGCTGCTTCTTTGTTGGCTATTATTATAATTGCAATATTCGTCATAGTGGATCGTCCGGATGAGAATAAAGATGTTTTCAGTAACTACTATGAACTTTATCCTTTAACTATAAATACCAGGGGTTCAGGGGGTAATACCCACAAATTGCTCGCATCAGAGGCGTATGAAAACAGAAATTGGCCTGAGGCAGAAAAAGAGTTTGAATACTTGACTAAAAAGAATCCGGATAAGCATTTGTTTAATTTATATTTAGCCATTGCTAAAATAGAACTTGATAAAAATGTGGAAGCAAAAATGATCTTGTTGGATTTATTGAAAGAAGATGATTTGCTTGTCAGAGACCAGGTTTACTGGTATTTGTCTTTACTTTATTTAAAAATCGAGAATGATAAAAGGGCCATAAGCATTCTTAAAATTATAATTCAGAAAGATATGTATTATTCAGATAAAGCTAAAGATATATTAAAGAAAATAGAGAAAGAAAAATAAGTTAGTGCCTGCTAATTATTTCTCAACGATTCTCTTCTTTCTAATTTTTTTATAAATGAAATATGATAAAATAACTAGTAAAATGCCAGGTAATATATAAAACAGGGCTCTTGCATAAATAGATTTAAAAACAGGCGATTTGTCACCAATAACAATATAACCAGACCAAAAATATGGATGCGCATGCAAGGGGTCAGCTTCGTTCAGGTACTTTAGTTTCGCTTTTCTCAAAGCTTCTGGCTTGTTTTTGCCTTTTTTCAGCTCCTGGTAAAAATATTTCATTAAATTAATACTCGAATTATCTTCTACTGGCCATAAAGTCATTACAATTGAAGGACAACCTGCATATTTAAAACCACGTGCCAGACTTATAACACCCTCGCCCTTATGAATTTTTCCGGCACCTGTATTGCAAGAGCTTAAAACAGCAAGTTTGCTGTTTAATTCTAAATTATATATTTCATAAGTATTCAGGAAACCATCTTCAACTGCCCCTTTGTTCTGAGTAAAAGCCATTTTGGAATACATTGGGTTTTCATCATTAATGAGTGTGTGCATGGCAAGATGAAGGATTTTATATTTTCGGGCTTTTTCCTTAAAATTTTGTTCATTCGCTTCTTTGCCCTCATATATGTCTCCATTAAACAAAGGAGCAATGGCATGAACTTCTTTGGATATTCCTTTCAGCGGATATAACTTTTCTCTGTATTCTTGCCTTGTTAAATTTTTATCAGCACTAAGATTTTCAATGTTATTGTAAGTGGGCGCAAACGCTGCTAATAAATTATTTTGTTCATATTTTCTTTCTTTTTGAGAGAATAGTACCTGGGCAGAATATGAATAGGTGATATTTAAATCCCTAATTAGATATTTGATGTTGTGATAGTTAATCGAATTTTCGCTGGGCTTTTGTGTTATTAATATTTCAAAAGGGATATAAGAAAGAATGCCATCAGGAATAATCGTAATTGAGTTTACTTTTTCAATTGGGAGAGACGAAAAAAGTTTATTATAAATATCAATGGCATTTTCAGTATATTTAAAAAAATCTTGCTTGCTGTGGGATGAAAAATTTCTTTCAGTTAAAAAATTTCTCAATGAGTGTATTTTTTCCACGGAAGCAGAGTCCTTCTTAATCTTTTTAATAATCGCTGTATCCTTTTCAATGTAGAAGAGGAAAATGTTGCTTTTGACAATTGAAAACTCTATAAGTGCATTGTTTTTTTTAATCCTTGGTTGTATTTCAGCAATACTGATGTCATTATCGTCATATTTTAAAGAATAATATTTTGGATATTTTTGTTCAAATATCTTTGTTAATTCCTCTAAACGCTTATTATGTCTAAATATCTTGTCTTTCCAGAAATCAATTTTTCTGGTATCCGGTTCTTTTTTCTTTTGCTCTTCAAATATTAGTTCTTCGTAAGTCCATATCTTTTTTTTCAGTAAATTTTCTTCTTTTTTTAATTCATCAGGAATATTCCCTATTTGTCTTGCTTTATTAGTTTGAAGATTTTCATAAAGAACTGCCGACTTTCCGTTTTCTGAATATTGAAATGCTTTATTCAGATATTTCATTTTTTTATTTCTGGAAAACAGGGCATATGCAATATTAAGGCCCTGCCCATAAGTTTCTGTCTCATGGCTTGTAATAAATAATTTGCTTTCCTGGCTAAGGTAGCCTTTTCGCAAGTCTTCTATGGCTTTTGTCGCTAAACCTATAGTTTCTAAAGCTAACTTTTTGTAATCCTCTTTTTTATCAGGAAATGTGTTTAAGGCAAAAGCCTTGTTTTTGAGCACTTTAATTAATTCAACATTCGAAGAAACATCAGAGATTTCCGGATTGCTGTAAATTGATGTATCGCTAAAATTCCGAGCTAAATTTTTTAACGATTTCTGATAAAATGCGAGCGCTTTTTTATACTTTTTTTGTCTTGCATAAAGAGTTCCCAGGTTATTGTAGCATCTTGCAGTTCTGGGATGGGGCCCCTGAAAATGTTTTTTGTTAATATAAAGCGCTTTTTTGAATTGTTCTTCGGCTTTAATAAATTTATTTTGTTCAAGCATCAATATCCCATAATTCATGTAATCGTTAGCCAGGCCAATATAAGTTTCACCATAATATTTTTTATAATATTTTATGGTCTCCTTAAAATATTTTTCGGCTTTTTTATATCTGTTTTGGTTTGTATAGATAAGTGCTAAATTTCCCAGAGGAAGAACAACTGATTTTGCATTTAACGATTTGTAAATATCATAACTTTTTTTGTATGAAGAAATTGCCTTTTCATACTGGCTTAATGCTTTTTGCACAATTCCGTAATTATTGTATGCCATGGCAATTTGGTCCCTGTTCTCCATTGAATCAGTGAGGAACAGACTTAGTGCTTTGTTAATGTATCGTTCAGCTTTTTTATAATCTTTTTGCCTCGTATAGACATTGGCCATGTTACTGTAATTGGTTCCTGCTTTAGCTGAGGAGGTTGAAGAATTATTCTTGTATATCTCTTCAGCTTTTTGGTAATAATCAAGAGCGGCTTTATAGTTGCCCTCTTTTTTAAATATTACGCCAATATTTACATAGGTATGACCAATTTCAGGATTGTTTTGAGTATATATCCTTTTTTTTATTTTCAATTCCCTGAAGAAGAGGCCTTTTGCCTTTTTCATTTCTCCACTGGAAGCCATTTTAATACCCTTTTCTTTTAAAAGCGAGGCAGAATCCTTTAAGATTTCAGTTTGTAGCGCCTTTTGCTGGGCAAGTGAAGCAAAACCCCATCCCAAAAAGAAGATTAACAGTATGTAAATTTTTCCTTTCAATATTAAACTCAGTTTTTACAAAAATAATAAATCCTATACTGCAAAATACAAAAATTTTTGTGACTGATTATCAGTTAATTGATAAGACATGAATAAATTTTTTCAAAAAAACGGGTTACCTTTTCCTGTTTTTCGGAATAAAGGAGTGAAGGGTTTCAAAAAACAACCATTCAATCTTAGTTAATAAAAACTATAAAACTATACGCTATGAAATCACAACCTTTATTTCAACAGGAACAACAAACTAATTCTTTTGAACAGTTTGAAAGCGCTATGCTCTGGAACTCCGAAATGCTTAAAATAAGAGGTGGAGAAGGTAATAATAGTACAACCCAGGAGGAGGAAGAAGATACTTCCGGGACTGAAACAAGCGAAGAGTCGGAACAAGATGATGGGTTTAATTAGTAAATGCATTTGATGTTATAATTTTAAATACCTTAATATTATGAAAAGTTATAGTATTCTAGAAGATTATCTGGATGGGAACCTGAATTCATTCGAGAAGAGAAATCTGGAAACTGCAATTGAAGACGATGATAGATGGAAGCAGGAGTACAAGCTGAGAAAAGAAACAAACGAAGCTATTAAAGAAGAGGATATAATCCAATTTCGGGATCAAGTCAATAATATGCTGGCTGAAAATCCAGTTACTCAATATTCAGCTCCTGCTAATACCTTAAAACGCTCTATGATAAAAAAAGTAGTTGCGGCTGCTTCTTTTATATTCATAATAGGCATAGGAAGTATGACTCTGTATATTAACAACCAGGCAATTGATAACCAGAGTATTTATGACAAATATTATGAACCTTATGAAGCCACCATAACATTTCGATCTGCCGATACTGAAATCAATAATTTACTTACAAAGGCGCTTGAACAGTACAAAGCCCAAAATTATTCTGAGGCATTAACTCTTTTTAAAACAGTTTTAGACAAAAAAGAGGATATAGCTGCAAGTTTATATTCTGGTATTTCTTATATGGAAATTGAAAAATTCAAAAAGGCCAATCAATCCTTTAAAGAAGTAATTGATGACGGGCAGAATCTTTTTGTAGAGCAGGCAAAATGGTACATGTCAATGTGTTATTTGAAAATGGATAAAAGTAATAAGGCATCTTCGCTTTTAAGAGAGCTGGCATGTGAAAGTACCTTCTACAAAAAAGATGCCCGGAATATTCTAAGAAAAATAGAATAGAGCCATATTGTAAAAAGAATGTTTAATTAAATGTATATCATGAAAAAAGATAATCACCAAATAGAAAAGCTATTTCTCTCTTATGTATCTCATAGGATCAGAACACCGCTTAATTCTGTGATAGGTTTTTCTAAACTAATGATGAGTTCCGATATGTCAAGAGAACAAATAAGAGAGTTTTCAAAAAGAATTCTCGATAGTGGCTATGATATCCTTCACTATTTTGAGAACCTTATGATTTTATCAGAAATAGAATCAGGGATGATCCAGGTCAACCAGGCGGAGTTCTCTCTCGACCCTTTTCTGACCGGAATTATAGGCGAATATAACGACCGGTTTTCTGAATCTGGAAAAGTCTTTATACACAGAGAATATAAGCCTTCAAACTCTGAAGTTTTAATGGATACTGATGAATATTTGCTGAAGCAGATTGTTCTTAACTGCATTCAGCTAATTCAGAATTATATTTCAGAAGGACAGATTCTGATAGGCTATGAGCTAAAAGGTGATAGAGTTATCTTTAATGTCAAGTCCTGGAACTGTTCTTTTAAAAATGAGATTAATGAAAATGCCTTAAAATACATGGAAATTTCAGACTATGACAGCCAGGAGTACCTGCTCATGAAAACCCTGAAGCATTTGTTAAACATTCTGAATGGAAAGCTGGATGTCGATTTTTCACATAACAATCAATTAAGATTCAGCGTCACATTGATCAATAATTTAGTAAAGGTTACTGCCTGAAATTTTAAAAATGTAATTATGAAAAATAATTCGAATACAATAACAATATCAACCAAAAAAGGAAAAGTAAAAATACCTAAATCTCAAATTGTATTTTGCCAGGAATTCATTGTGGGTACCTTATTAACCTTAAAGAATAATAAAAGTTATCTTTTGAAGGAAAATATTGGAGAATTAAAGTATTATCTGTCAGAAACACAATTCTTTATACCTAATAATGAGTCAATTATAAACTTACACTATTTTGAAGCCTTATTCGCCAATGATATTATTCTTAGAACCGGGAAAAGATTTAAATTATTAGAGGACCGAAAACCACATTTTTTTAAAAGATTAAATCTGCATGAACCGATTGTTAATGAAAACCCCTAAACCAATTGCATTATGGAAAGACCAGATTTTTACCAGAAATTTAAATTGTTTTCTGAACCACAAGAAGGTAATGTTTTGAGTAACATAGAAATGTTAAAAGTGAAAGGAGGAAATGGAGAAGATGATAGCAATGAAAATAACGATAGTGATGATAGCGATGAGGATGATTCGGAAGAAGATGATTCTCCTTTTCTCCTTCCTTTAATTGTTGTTTTTTAAATTTTTTGGGGTTGTCTTTATGGCAACCCCTCTTTTAAATATCAATAATGCCTGTTAGTACAAAAAATTCATTCCTATATAGATACCATCATTCCCATCTCTTTGATCAAGTGCTTTTCCATAGTCAATTGCTAAAACGAAATTGTTATTCATGGCAATATGTAATCCCGCACCTACACTGCTATGTATATCATGTGTTTTACCATTAAATATTTCTTTCTCATTAAATTCTTCCGGTATATCTGCTTTTGAAAATTCAATCGGATCTACAACCATCCCATTGTCCAGAAATCCACTTAATGCAAAATAAAAATGTTGTTTGAAAAGATTAATTCTCCAGAATTTCCATCTCAATTCAATATTGTTATATAAAATATCGTCTCCCAGTATACGGTTCCTCAGAATTCCCCTGAGAGATTTCTTCCCGCCAAGTCCTTCTACATTAACACTCTCTGTGTATGAACTCATTAAGTAAGATTGCATATAAAAAGGAGCCTTTCCTGCTATCGTCCCCTGGTAGCCCAACCTTAGGGCTAGATTTAAATCTTTCGGAAGAATTGTGAAATATTGTCTGTGTATTAATGCTAATTTGAAGAATTCGTGTTCTGTGTTGCCAAGAAAACCAGGAGCAGCAGATAACATAATTTCAGACCACAAACCTTTCATAGGATTGGCTTTTTGGTCTCTTGTGTCATATATTAAGCCGGCTTTTAAGTAGTTTACTGCACCACCATTGGCTTCTTTTTTTGAAATAATGCCCCAGTCTATATATTTGTCATAAAGCGTGACGGTGTCATTTAGCCTGTTGCTTTCACTTTTGTCATTGTATTCTTCAAAATTGAACCTGCCTAGTTTGTGGTTATAATGATCGTAACCTATCAGCCAGTTAAAATCGCTTTTTCCTATATCATTCTGCAAAAAAAGAGAAAAATGGAACAGTTTCCTTTCATATCTGTAAAACATTTTGCTTATATAGTCAGGATCTCCTTTTGTTGAAAAGTCTGGTATATAAATGCTTTCATACCCATTGAAACCATAAAAGTCCATTGATCGTTCAGTAAAATAACTCAAATCTATTGTAATCCGGAAAGGCAGTTCGGGCATAAGAGGCTCCGAATCAAAAAGTAGTTGGTTGATCCCGCTGCTTTTAGTAGTTCGCGACCATTCCAGGTAGATGGATTGAAAATAATCCGGATATTCGCTTCCGTCCCCGTAATTATAGATGTTCACCAAACCACCGTATTTAAAACCTACATCAGAATCGTATGCTATTGCCGGCAAGGCACCAAAGGTCCATCCTTTCTTAACATCCTGCGCAGTGGTATCCTCTTGTGCAATACTCTTGAATGTACCTAAGAATATAAATAGCGATATTAAAAGGAGGGAATAACGAAAGTTGCCTGATCCCATTGAAATTTGGCCCTTTGTTTTTTGTTTGTTTAAACTGAGATGAATTCTCCTGGTATTTCTTTTTCTAGTGATGCAGTGTTTATTAATATTCATTGTTTTAAAATTAAATGAGAGATTATGGAGCTTATTGAATAATTATTATGATAAAAATAGGAATTTTGTATTTTCGTATCGAATAGAAAACAGAAAAAGATGAATTGAATTGTTTGATTTTTTGATCACTTCTATAAATTCTGTTTTATCCTTAAAAATACAAAAAAATGAAAATACTGGTAAAAAATATTAAAGGATTGGTAAATACTGATGACACCAACAGAAAGTGGGTGGCAGGAAAAGAAATGTCGGAGTTGAAAACACAGGAAAATGCTTACCTGCTTATTGATGAAGGCATAATTGCTGACTATGGGAGCATGAGTGAGCTAAAGGAAAATATTTCTTCCGACAAAGAAATAGATGCCACAGGGAAGTTTGTGTTTCCTTCATTTTGTGATTCACATACCCATCTTGTATATGCCGGAAGCCGTGAGATTGAATATGGAGATAAAATTCGTGGGCTATCCTACGAAGAAATAGCAAAGAGGGGAGGAGGAATTCTTAATTCTTCAAAATTATTGCACAATACCTCTGAAATATCTTTATATGAACAATCATTAAAGAGAGTGCAGGAAATTATCTCCCTGGGTACCGGGGCGGTTGAGATTAAAAGTGGCTATGGTTTAACTGTGGAAGATGAATTAAAAATGTTAAGAGTTATTAAGCAGTTAAAGGAAACTACTCCTGTTACAATTAAGTCAACTTTTCTTGGAGCACACTCCATTCCTGCAGATTATAAAAACAATCCAGATAAATATGTTGATATTGTAGTGAATGAGATGCTTCCCGAGGTGGGCAAAAACAATCTGGCTGACTATGTGGATGTTTTTTGCGATCGTGGATTTTTTACCGTAGAACAGACGGAAAGAATTTTAAAAGCATCTGCTGATTTTGGCCTTCAACCAAAAATCCATGCCAACGAACTGGATTATTCCGGAGGAATCCAGACAGGTGTAAAATATGATGCGTTGTCTGTTGATCACCTTGAATTTACTGGTGATGACGAAATTGAAGCTCTTAAAAAATCTGAAACAATGCCCACATTGTTGCCTGGCGCTGCTTTCTTTCTTGGAATGGTTGATCCTCCGGTACGAAAAATGATTGAGTCAGGATTGCCAGTTGCACTGGCTTCGGATTATAACCCGGGTTCTTCGCCCTCAGGGAACATGAAATTTATAATGTCTTTGGGAACTATTAAATTGAAAATGTTACCTGAAGAAGTCATACATGCGGTAACAATTAATGGTGCTTATGCGATGGGCGTTGAAAAACAGCTCGGTTCCATAACCAAAGGCAAAAAGGCAAATGTTTTTATTACAAAAGAAATTCCTACCTATGAATTTATGCCTTATGCTTATGGTAGTTATTTGATCGATAAGGTAATTCTTAATGGGGAATTGCAGAAGAGTGTTGAATAATATGAGTAACAGGGTAACAAGGTAACAGAGTTACAAAATAATGAAGATAATGAGGCAGCAAGAGAACAATTTGACCATAAAACAATAAAACAATAGAACAATTAAACAATTAAATAAATAACTATGGCTGAAAACAAATTATTAGAATGTGTTCCCAATTTTAGCGAAGGGAATGATATGGATATTATTAAACAAATAACAGATGAAATAGAAGCTATTGAGGGAGTAAGTCTTCTGGATGTTGATCCCGGACAGGCAACAAACCGTACTGTGGTTACATTTGTTGGAACTCCTGAGGAAACGGTTGAGGCAGCTTTCCAGGCTGTAAAAAAAGCTTCGGAATTAATTGATATGAGTAAACACTCAGGGGCGCATCCGCGCTTTGGTGCCACAGATGTTTGTCCATTGGTCCCGGTTTCCGGAATGGACATGGATGAAGCGGTTGAATATGCCCGAAAGCTGGCAAAAAGAATTGGAGAGGAACTGGAAATTCCAATTTATTGTTATGAATATGCTGCTTATGAAGAAAAAAGAAAGAATCTGGCTAATTGTCGTTCAGGGGAATACGAGGGCTTAAAAGATAAGCTTCAGAAACCGGAATGGAAACCTGATTTCGGTCCTGCAAAATTTAATGCCAGATCAGGAGCTACAGCAGTGGGAGCAAGAGATTTCCTCGTAGCTTACAATATTAATCTGAATACCACTTCGACAAGGCGTGCTAATTCAGTGGCTTTTGATATCAGAGAAAAAGGAAGAGTGAAAAGAGAAGGAGGAAAATTAACAGGTAAGCCTATTCTTGATGAAAATGGAAACAAAGTATGGGAACCAGGCGCATTAAAATGTGTGAAAGGTATTGGTTGGTTTATTGAAGAATATGGAATAGCACAGGTTTCAGTAAACCTGACAAATATTAGTGTAACACCTGTACATGTTGCTTTTGATGTTGCCTGCCAGAAAGCAGCTGAAAGAGGCATCCGTGTTACCGGCTCAGAGCTGGTAGGGCTTATACCGTTAAAGGGTATGCTGGATGCAGGTAAATATTTCCTGAGAAAGCAAAAAAGATCTACAGGCGTTTCTGAAAAAGAACTTATTAAAATTGCTGTTAAATCATTAGGCCTGGATGATCTCTATGAGTTCAAACCCGAAGACAAAATTATTGAATACAAGCTTGCCGATAAGAACAAAAAGAAACTCGTTGATATGAGTGTATCTGACTTCTCAGATGAAACAGCATCTGAATCTCCGGCCCCGGGTGGTGGCTCTGTTTCTGCATGTATGGGTTCATTAGGAGCAGCTTTGGGAACCATGGTAGCGAACCTTTCTTCTCATAAAAGAGGCTGGGACGATCGATGGGAAGAATTTTCAGATTGGGCTGAAAAAGGAATGGAATGTCAGGCCGAATTAACAAGATTGGTAGATGAAGATACAGAAGCATTTAATAAAATAATGGATGCCTTTAAATTACCCAAAAAGACAGAAGAAGAAAAAAAGGAAAGGAAAGAGGCAATTCAGAAAGCAACAAAAAATGCAATCATGGTGCCATTCCGCATAATGGAAACAGCCCATAAATCTCTTGAAGTCATTAAAGCCATGGCCGAAACAGGTAACCCTAATTCTGTTACAGATGCAGGTGTGGGAGCGTTAGCTGTACGTTCAGCCGTTAAAGGTGCATATCTTAACGTAAAAATTAATTCAGCAGACCTTGAGGATAAGGATTTCGTAAATGAAATACTGAAAAAAGGCAAAGAAATTGAAGAGCAAACCGAAAAACAAGAAGATGAGATTTTGAAAATTGTTGAAGGCAAGGTATAGTACCTTGGTTATAAGCATATTGTTAGCTGATCTATTGTTGTTTTAATTATATTTTTTTATTAAAACTAAGAATATATTGGATTTTGGCTTTATTTTCTTTTAATTTTGAAAAATAATATTTACATTTAACAACAATAATAGAGGTTATAAACTACTGATGTGCATAAATAATAGAATTTATAAAGGATTTGATTAAATTATGTGCAAAATAAAGTTTGTTATTATGATAAAAATTTTGTTATATTAGAACCTTGAATTTTAACCCTAAAATTTGTATCTATGAGAAAACTAACCATTTTAATGACATTTTTGCTGTTTGTCGGTTTTCAGGCTGCAGCTCAAATGGAAATTTCGGGAAAGGTTACCAATAGTGAAACTGGTGAACCAATTCCCGGCGTTTCGGTTGTAGTTAAGAGTAACACTACAATCGGTACAGCAACTGACATGGATGGTAATTATACCTTGAGTGGTGTGCCATCTGATGCAGAAGCATTGGTATTTACCTTTGTTGG
>CAYWSJ010000092.1:0-12960 GCA_964461045.1 uncultured Bacteroidales bacterium
GTAATTTTATCTTCTTCTCCGGTTATTAGTAAGAGTGGAATATTAATTTTCTTAATCTCTTTTAGGTTACTGCTTTTCAGCAAGGAGCTGTCAGCTTCAAAACTCAGAAAGGGTTTTAAAAACCATGGAAGGGCTGTTTCAGACCAGTCGTTCAAGTCAGTTATTGGACTTTCAAGCACAAGTGCTGCTATTTCTCGCTTATTGGCAGTATATGTGGCGAGAAATGAGCCCATAGAATGACCATGCAGAATGATATTTTCTGGTTCAATCTTTCGCTTTTTAACCAGGTATTTATAAGCAGCAAGCGCATCAGATTTTATTCCATCAATGCTTGGACTGCCTTGGTTTTGACCATATCCCCTGTAATTAAAAACCATAAGATCAACATCCTGCTCCACAATGGAGGTGATGATGTGGTAAGATGTCTCTATAACAAACCCATTACCACCGAAATACAAAACTGTTTTCTCTGCACGGGGGTTGTCAACATACCATGCCTGTAAATGAAGATTATCAGTTGTTTTAATTTTAATTTCTTCTGCTGTGTAAGGTTTTTGACTGAAAGACTCCAGGTTTATGGTTCGTTTTACATCAAAAACATCGCTCTCTTTAATCTCTATTGTTGTACAGGATGAAAATAAAAAAAGCAATCCCGCTATAATTGATAAATATCTCATTTTGAATGAATTTATATTAATCAGCTAACAATTATAATGGCAATTTGTTGAAGAATTTTTAATGACTTTCATGGCTCTGCTATTTGGTAGTTGTTTTCTGAGAAATAAAAAGAAAGGATACCTTTAAAATAATTCATGATTCTGTAGTACCTTTGCTTCGGTATGGATAAAAAAAACACAAAACCGGAACTTCTATTGCCTGCCGGGAACACAGAGGCTTTTTACGCTGCTGTTGAAGGCGGAGCCGATGCAGTGTATTTTGGACTTAAACAATTCAATGCCAGGGAAAGAGCAGACAACTTCGGCTATCCCGAACTTTTAAGTCTGCTCGGAGAAGCACGCAAACACAACATCAAAACATATCTCACACTGAACACCCTGATTAAAAACAGGGAATTACCTGATTTGCTGGATACACTTTACGCTGTTTCGCAAACCGATGTGTCTGCGGTAATAATTCAGGATTGGGGCGTTTATAACCTTCTAAAAAGCCATTTTAAAAATTTAGCCATTCACGGCAGTACCCAAATGGCAAACCACAACTCTGTTGGTGCTGAATTTTCTCATAAGAAAGGATTTGAGAGAATCATCATGGCGAGAGAATTAACCAGGAAAGAGCTAACCCAAATCAGCCAGAAAAGCAACATTGAACTTGAGCTTTTTGTCCACGGCGCCTTGTGTTACTCCTTCTCTGGGATGTGCCTCTTTAGTAGTTACCTTGGCGGAATGAGCGCCAATCGAGGGATGTGCATGCAACCCTGCCGGCGGCTTTATTCGACAGACAAAACCAAAAAATACATCTTTAGTCTGAAAGACAACCAGCTAATTGACTATGTGCCGCAACTAATAAAGATGGGCATCAGCTCGCTAAAGGTTGAAGGAAGACTCAAACCTGCCGAATATGTATACCGTGTGGCCAGGGCTTACAGAATGGCCCTTGACCTCCCGGAAAAACTGGATGAAGCCAGGGAGATGCTGAACTACGACCTGGGAAGAGAAAAAACCGGGTACTTTTTTGGTGGCCAGGTGGAGAATGCCATAACACAAAATCCTTCCACAGGTAAATTTGCAGGTAAAGTGGTTGAAAAAAGCAATGATGCTGTATGGCTGCAAGGCAAAGAAAAGCTGGAGAAGGGCAACCGCCTATGGATTCGCTCTCCGGAAGGGAAAAGCAGGAAAGCCATAAAAATCAAAGAGATTAAAACCGAACAAGGAAAGACAAAGATCCTGGGAGCATATCCTGAAATAAAGAAGAACGACCTGGTTTACCTGGCTAACTTCCGGCAAAAAAAGTTTCAGAATAAATTTGAACCCTCCGGAAAATCAATCAAAGAAAAAATGCCGGATGACCAGAAGAAAAAAATTCTGCATCATTTAAGCAAACCCAAAAAGCTGAACAAGACTCAACTTTTCCTACGCATCGACAGCATTAAATGGTTGAAAAAAGTACCTTTCAGGGAAATCGACAACCTGGTTATTAACCTGTCGGCAAAAGAATGGGAGGCACTGGACCTTTCTGCTTTTATTTTAAAAAAGAATGCCCAAAAAATATTTTTTGAGCTGCCTGGATTCATTCCTGAAGGCCGGATTCCTTTTTACAAAAATCTGCTCCGTCAGATGCATCAAAAGGGATTTACAAATTTCATGCTCAGCCATCTTTCTCAAAAACAGCTTGTCCCGGAAAACTCTATTATAGCTGTTAATGAAAACGTGTATGTATTGAATGACGCAGCCGTAAACCAACTGGACAAGGAAGGAATCAAGCTATTTACCTATCCGCTGGAAAACAACAGGGATAATTTACTGGATATGAAAAACCGCAAAGGGATTGTACCTGTGTATTTTTTTCCACGGCTTTTTTACTCAAGGATGCCTGTGCGTGTCAACGATGAGAACAACCAGTTAAAAGACGACAAAGGGTATTCATTCCGAAAACAGACAAAAAACGGGATGACCATCATTACACCTGAACAACCGGTGAGCCTGTTCCAATACAAAAAAGAACTAACCAACAAAGGTTTTGGCCGTTTCCTGATTGATGTCTCACACGAAAAACCCTCCGGGAACAGAATCAATACCCTTATTAAAAATTTCCGTCAATCCTCGCAAATTCAGCCCTCTACAAATTTTAATTTCAAGAAAGGGTTGACCTGAATTTTTCTTTAAACGTCCAGCTAAAAAGAATTTAATAAAGTGTTTATTTTTGACGTTTTTTGCATTTTTATGAGGGATTGGGTTCTGCAATTTATAAATCCCGCAAGTATCCAGATCATCAGGTATTGAAAAATTTTGTTTATCTTTTAACTTATAGTTAGGTCTTTTCGGAACATATTGTCCGTTATCAGCTACTTTTCCACGCTCAAAAAAATGTTCTATCCCGAGTAGTGAACATGATTCCGGAAAAGTAATGGCAATTAAAACAACAATAATAATTGTTCTTACTGGAAATTTTGAGAGTCCGAAAGGATAACTGTTCATTACAGTCTTCATGTCAAAGGTAAAAAAATAGTTAAGTTTTAATCTTTTCTAATGATCCCGTTGGTTAGAGGTTGCAAAAGTGAACACCAATTTTGATATAGGATGACAAAAAACTTCAATTTCAGTCCAAATACATATGTTGTAAGCAAGCCTCTTGAGAGAAAAATTTGTGAATATAATCACTAAAAAATATAACTTACAGTGAATAAATTCACCAAAAGTTAGTATATTTGAATAAAAAAATGTATAAAAGATATATAGAGGAGAAAATTTCCAATAAGACAAGCAAAGGTAAAGCAATAATAGTGGTTGGACCAAGACAAGTTGGAAAAACTACTTTACTGAAAACTATATTAGGATCAAAAGATTATTTGTTTTTAGACGGAGATAATCCTAAAGTTCGGAGTTTGTTAGATAACCCAAATACTGAAGAAATTAAAAATATAATAGGTAAGCATAAGCTGGTTTTTATTGATGAAGCCCAAAGAATACCAGGAATTGGACTAACTATGAAAATAATAACTGATCAATTTAAAGAAGTTCAGTTATTTACAAGTGGGTCTTCATCCTTTGATTTATCAAATAAAATAAATGAACCACTGACTGGGAGGAAATGGGAGTATCAATTATATCCGATAAGCTGGGAAGAATTTGAAAACCATCATGGATATCTATACTCAGAACAACAATTAGAGGATAGACTACTTTATGGATTTTATCCGGATATTTTAAATAATCCAGGTGAAGAAAAAAGCATTTTAAAAAACTTAGTGAATAGTTACCTTTACCGTGATATTTTAGCCTATTCGGAAATTAGAAAACCTGAAGTATTAGATAAATTGGTTCAGGCTCTTGCTTTACAAGTAGGGAACGAAGTGAATTATACAGAATTATCACAGATAGTAAACGTGGATAAGAATACGATAAGCAAGTATATTGATATATTGCAAAAAGGTTATGTAATATTCAAGTTAGGCAGTTTTAGCAGGAATATTCGCAATGAGATCAAAACCAATAAAAAGATTTATTTTTATGATAATGGTGTCAGGAATATGGTTATAGGTAATTTTGATCCCTTAGAATTAAGAACAGACAGAGGAGCGATTTGGGAGAATTTTTTAATTTCAGAAAGGATCAAACAGAACGAATATAAAGAGAGCCTGGCAAAAACTTATTTCTGGAGGACAAAACAACAGCAAGAAGTAGATTTTGTTGAGGATAAGGCAGGTAAGATCTATGGATATGAATTTAAATGGAATAATAAAAAGGTTAAGTTGCCAAGAAGTTTTGTAGAATCTTATAATGCAAATGGAAAAGTAATTGATACGAAAAATTTCAGGGAGTTTGTGATAATATAACCGGCCAGCGTTAATTTGCCTTAAATAAGATGGAACACACGTATTCATGTGTCTGGGTACACCTTATCTGGGCTACAAAAAATCGTGAAAGGATTTTATATAAAGATCAGGGGCAAAAACTGTTTGATTTCCTGATAAATAAAGACAAAGAGGTTATGGAGCCTGTTCAGTGAGCGCATCAGTTTACCATGCTTCAGCATGATGTTATCTCCAGGCGCAAAACATTGATATTCAGATGTTTCTCGCAAGGCTGGCACCGCTATTCATCGGGACATCAGCAATTAGTCACACAACAGTATTCCCAGCCGGCTTTCATCCTGAAGACAATTATATTCCAGATTTCTACACTGGCCTACACTGCATCAGCCATATCCAGCTTATTGTTCTTTTGCCTGGGTATAAAATTTTATTTCATCGCGGTTTCCTGATTTGTCTATCACTGACAATCTGTGCCAGCCGGGGGTGATATCCACAGCCCTGGAATGCTGATCAACAGTCTTGCCCAGGTACTTATCATCCAGATACCAGAAAAGCGTTGCCTGTTCTTTGATGTGTGCAGCACGCAGGATAAGTTTTTGTTTCTTGCCTTTGAAATCTCTTGGCACCCAAATTTTGCCATTGGGTTCCGGATAAATAATTTGTATGGTGGTCTCTTTATGCGTTGCCGGGCAGCTTGGTTTGTGCGGAGGCAGCTTAGTAATGACCTGTCCCCTGGAACGCAAAAAGCTTGCAATACGTGGTGGAAATTGTAATATCTTTTTAGCATGATGTCCTTCCTCCCAGCATTTAGAGCAAACGCGGTATTCTTCTTTCTCATCAACAAAGATTTTTTTGTGATACGGACACATTTTCAAGGGTTTCATATTTAGAGGCGCATCTACATATTGGGTGTTCTCACAGTTGGGTCCGGCCAAAAATCCTGTTTCTTTGCACATTTCCACCTTTATCAGATCATCATAGGGTTTCTGAAACCATTTCATTTCCGAATCATGCGGCAGATGATTAAGAATTTTGAATAAAAGAGGTCCGGCACTTTGAGTACCCGAAAGGTTCACATTACCCTCACCAGAAAAGTTTCCAACCCACACAGCAATAGTCCATTGTGGCGAAACGCCAACAGCCCAGGCATCTTTATGCCCGTAACTGGTGCCGGTTTTCCACGCGATAGGCTTTTGCGTGCTGTAATGTTCCCAGAACAACTCCACTCCCGGTCGCTGCAGGTCTTTCAATATTTCAAGCGTTAAGTAACAAGCACCCGGACTGATAAGTGTAGAAGGACTCCCCTCCTGTATCTTCTCTGATTTTTGCACAACCTGCAGGTCTGAAAACTTCCCGTATTGCCCCAGGCCCCTGAACATAGCAGCCATATCCCAAAGGGTCACTTCTGCCCCACCAATAATCAACGGTAAACCATAATCATCGGCACTGCGGAATAATGTGCTTAACCCGGCTGTTTCAAGAAATGAATAAAACTGGTACAAACCGTATGTATTGAGTAGCCTGACTGCCGGCACATTCAATGATTTTGTCAAGGCCTTTTCCGCCCTTACCACGCCCATAAACTTCTCACTGGCATTGCTGGGTGAAAAAGCATCAAAATAAGTTGGTACATCTTTCATGAGTGTTTTGGGCAGAATAATGCCCTCATCCATGCTCAGGGCATACAAAAAAGGTTTCAGGAGAGAACCGGAAGAGCGTGGTGAGGTAACGCCATCAACCTGGCCTTCCGATCTACGCTCAAAAAAATCTTTAGAACCGATATAACTTCTTACTTTCCCTGTTTTTGTTTCTGCAACAAGCACTGCACCATTGGTAATGCCCAGTTGTTCAAGATAATGCAAATGATCCTTTGTAAGGTCTGAAACCACCTGCTGCAACCCGATATCCAGGGTCGTCTGAATCACTTTCCTTGATTTTCCGTATTTATGATTAAGCTTCCTGGTAAGATGCGGAGCATGGAATTCAAATGGAATAACCTGCCGGGGAATATTCTCCATCTTTGAAAGTTGACAAGTGTTGGAATCGATAACTTCTTTTTTCAGCAGTTTCTCCAGCAGGAAATTTCTTTTTTGTTCCAGCTTCTGAGCATCGGCAGAGGGCGATATCAAACCAGGCGCATTGGGGAGTACAGCCAGTGTAGCAGCCTCACCCCAGGTAAGCTTGCGGGGTGATTTTCCAAAATATTTATACGAAGCAGCCTGGTAACCGACAATATTGCCACCATAAGGAGCATGGTTAAGATACAAATGCAGAATCTCCTCTTTAGAATAATGGCACTCCAGCCGTAAAGCATCCAGCATCTCAATAATCTTGCTGAAATAATTCCGGTTTTTAGGATTGCGTAGTCTTGAAACCTGCATTGTTAAAGTGCTTGCTCCGCTAACAATTTTTCCTGATTTTATATTCTGATAAGCAGCTCTCGCCAAAGAAAAAGGATTCACACCAGGGTGATATTCGAAATATTCGTCTTCAAAATAAACAACCGCTTTCTTCAGTTTGAAAGGGATGGTATCTGCTGTTTGTGGTGGCAAAAACCACTGATCGTTATCATTCAGAAATACACGAAGAAACTCACCATTCTTATCCTCTATAACTGTACTGTAATTTTCCGGGAACAGAGGTTTCTCCGGAGGGATAACCAACAGCAAACCAAATACAAAGAGAAGAAAAACCAATACCGCTCTATGTCTCTTCCCGAGTAAATAGGCATAAGCAAAATTGAAAATTTTTCTGCCATGGAAGAGGAATTCTTCCCAAATTCTATGACTTAAAAAGTTCAATTTCATATTTTATCCTATCCCTTAAAAAACTGTAATTAAATGAGAAAAGGTCTTCCCTGTCACTGCAGGGAAGACCTCTGGTTTATCTTGAAGGAGTAACTTCCACGTCCTCCCCTGCTTTTTGGGCTTTGTAATTATTGTTATACATCGCTTCAACCTGTGTTGGCGGCAGGGTAAATCTACCAGCAGTTACGGTATTTACCTTCACCACAAAATCCATCTCTTTTTTACCCAGGTCGAAGAACCACATAATACGGTCGTCCCTGATATCGGTATATTCTTCCCTGTTCAGGTTCCACCCCTGCATCCAGGAAGGTAGTCCTTCATCAGCTACCCTGAGATTTTCAATTTCCCATCCGGAAGGTAGTATCTGCACAAGCGCCACCTCTTCAATGCGAGGCACTTCGGATTCATTCTGAACGGAGATATGCCCAAAAATGGTTTTTCCCTGCTCCATTTGCGAAGGATCAATTCTTCTTCCGTTTTCGTCAAGCCATTCAACCTCCAGTCCGAGGTTTTCCTCAAAGCTTTTTTGTTCGGCTTTGAGCGGAACACCATTCCATGAAAGGTTCAGATAAGCTTTTTTCACATTGGATGATTCATCCAGCATCACTCTCACATCCTGTCCGAAACCTTTGCTGATATCAACCTGGTAGGAGCCTTCCTCATCGAAAGACAGTACCTTCCCGTCTGGCATAGTCACTTCCCCTTTTAATTGTGGGGTTTCACCTTCCAGAAAACGGTCGTAATATTTCCCAAGTGCAAGCAAGCTATAGCCAAGGGTTTGAGTTGAATGCCAGTTATCGCTTGAAAGCTCCAGGGCCAGTTCTTTCACAATCGGGCGGGCTTCATCCAGCTTGTCCATATCTACCAGGGAGCTCAATATAATTGCCCTGTCGCGGAACATAGACCCATAAGTACCGCCAAACTCTTTGTAATCTCTCACCGACTTGGAAGCATTTTTCAGGATCTTATCAATACTACCCTGGACATTCGTGCTCAATTTATAAGCCGCGGCCAGCATGTATTTCTGAGTATTGTTCATCTCTCCAAGCTGACTCTCCAGCAGTTGGTTCATCTCGCTCATTTGACGTTTCCCGGCTCTTGCAAGAATGTAAACCCTGTTCACTCTTACTGTTAATTTGCCATTATGGCGCCGTGCTTCTCTCTGCAGATAATCCAGACTTCTGTCGTACATATCATCGGGTACATGATATCCCAGTTTTTTGGCTTCAACCAGAAAATGCGTGGCATAATTGCTGCCCCACTCAGACTCTTCAGAGCCGCCCGGCCAGTAGCTAAAACCGCCCGAAGGACGCTGAAACTTGCGCAATCTTTGTATCCCTGCATTAATATTATGGTCGATGGATTCATCTCCGGCAGCACGTCCTTTGATAAATGGTTTCAAATACAACTGAGGCAATACCGAGGAGGTTGTCTGTTCAATACAACCATAAGGATAACGAATCAGCCAGTGCACGCGGTGCGAAATATTCATATTGGGGAACGGACTGATTCTCAGGCTGGCCCGATTGGTTCCATCAATGCCTTTTCCTGGTATGTTCATAGAAACCGTTGCACCCGGGGTAATGGGTTTCTCTTCCGAATCGTAAATCCTGGCAGAGGTTGGACGAACATTAATGTCAATCCTGGTGGTGTATGTGAAATCTTTGGCTTTTGATTTAATAAAGATACTACCTTGTCCTGCTGCTTTCAGGGTTTTCAGTTTAAAGAAACACTCCTTGGTATCTTTTCCTTCAAAAAACAACTCCTGGTTATTCTTCTGAAGTGTTTTAAAAGGTCCCTCTGTGTCTACTATGATATTTACTTTTCCTATGTTCTCTTTCATGGCAAAAACAGATACAGGCAGAACAAATTCCTCATCAGGACCAAGTACTCTTGGCAGGGTTGGAACCATCATCAGGTCGGATTTCACGGGGACGGATTTTTCCGCATGTCCGTAACTATTCTCCTGGGCAGAAATAACCATTACCCTGACAGCCCCGACATAATCCGGCATATCGAACGTAACAGAAGCTTTACCGTTGTTATCTGTCATAATCGGCCCTTTGAAAAGGCATACTGGTTTGAACCGTTTTTTCGACTCATCGCCCGGCGCAAGCTGGGATTCTCTGTAGCTCATTCCGCCACCAATAGAGAACGTTTTAAAAATGTCTCCCTGGTTGACTCCAATCACTTCGGCGAAATTATCATACGTATTTACTCCCAGTCTCAGTTTCTTAAAAAATTCTTTGAAGGGATCGGGTGTCTGGAAGTTGGTAAGACTCAACAGACCTTCATCTACCACGGCCACTGTAAGCTGTTTCTGCTTGTAATCCATGGCCTGCAAATCAATCTGGAATGATTGCTGTGGCTTAAGTTCATCCGGCATACTGATATCAATTTCGTGTGTTGTTTCAGGATCAATCACCTCCACCGGTAAAATGCCGTAAAGTCTTACCGGACGATCATTTTTCGTTTGTGCATGAGGCTGAATAAGTGAAACAGAAACATAAGCATTGGGCACCATGTTTTTCGTGACCGGAATAGAAATGGTCTTCTCAGCTTTATTCGATTTAGCGCTGTACCAATCGGTTCTTAGAATTTCATCTCCTCTCTCGACAGATAGAAGGATCTGTCCTTTCTCAGGAACCGGAAATTTCACTTTGATATTCTCGCCTACCTCATATTTTTTCTTATCGCTGCGCAGGGCAAGAGTTCCGGCATTTCGGTCGCTTGCAGGAACCTGGCCGTATGCATAGGCACGCATAAAAAATCCGGAGGTATGCTCACTCTCTTTATCCTGAACCTCAACAAAATACTCACCGCTTTCTGAAGGGATAAAAGTCAGGTCTGCAGCATCCTTTGCCGAGTGAAGGTCACCCTCTTTAACAAGTGTTGTTTGTTTGTCGCTCTTAAATCGCAGTTTGAATTTATTGCGGCTGTCGTATTCATACCACCAGTTTGAAGAATTACGATAAATACGGTAATGAAGCGTTCTGCCAACAGCAGGTTTACCCTTGGTATCCAGAACAATTACAGGAATCCTGACCTCATTACCTGTGCTCATGTAGGAATATCTGCCACCTGGCTTTTTCATGCCCACGTAATGAGAATAAGGCTCAATATCTAAAAACTTCCAGCCTTTGTTCGGACGAGAACCTTTGTCAAAAACTGTTACAAGCAATCTTCCTCTGAGTGCAGAAGGCACTTTGTAGAAAGGAGGTAATTTCCACTCAACATAAGCCTCTCCTTCTTCGGTGAGCCGGCCTGTATAAATATTTGACTGAATAGATTTAAAATCAGCGCTTTTGTCGGTAAAGCTATAATCCTCATATTTGGGGAATGTCTTTTCAACGGCCTGAATATCTATTTCAGCTTCGGCTTTCAAATTAGAGGCTGGTGCGCCGAAAAGATACTCACTGTTGATATTGAACTTTAAAAAGTTGTCTTTCCATGTAATTTTCTCCTGTTCCGATTCAATTTTAACTTTGAGTTTGTCGGGTACTACTGTTTCAATCTTCAGGGTATGATAAAAATTACGATTCCCTGCTTCTATCCTGGCTCTCCAGTTTCCAGTAGGCGCTCCCTGTTCTGTTTTAATGGAGAAACTATAGAAGCCATTCACTCCTTCCTTGTTAACCTCGCTAATAACAGACTGCCCCTTTGGATTATAGACTGTCAGTTCAACCGGATGATTATCCGGGAAAGTATTGTTGCTGTTTCTGATTATGGCAGAGAGGTTTATTTCATCGCCCGGACGGTAAACGCCTCTTTCTGTATAAATAAAAGCCCGGGTTCGGTCGCTTTGATCATGAGCGCCTCCAATATCAAATCCAGAAGTATTCCACTCCATCTCTCTTAATTTAAGGATACTCATTTGGTTGCCATATTCAGCGGTAACAAAACCCCGGCTGATGTAACTTTTTCTGCTGAAACGGGCGTATCCTTTAGAATTGGTTCGTTCCTGGTCTAATTTTCTGCCGTAACTATTGTACAAGGTAACAGTAATATTACTCATCGGCTCGGCAGTTTGCAGGTTGGTGGTATAAACCGCTCTTTTATCATCACTTCGTTTAAAAGTTATTCCGATATCACTCAGCGTTAGCGGCTTGTAAATCTGCCCGCTTTCCTGGATATATTTCAGTTTTGAATCGTCAATAGATTGATCGGTAAGAATATCATTGGGATTAAAATTCACCCTGACAAGGAAAATGCCATTTTCATATTCATTTATCAGAGGTTTGAGATCCATCTGGTTTAGCAACCATTCGTTTTTCTTTTTGCCTATTTCGAGGGTTTTGTTAAAAACGATCACTCCTACCCTGTTCACATAAGAATTAGAGAATCCCGTTTTTCTGTCCTTGTCACTGGAAAGTTTTTCATCATCGATAAATTCGGTAACCTGTGAAGGGAATATTCTTTTTATCTCCACATGTACACGTTCCAGGTTGCAGGAAAAGAATTGCAGTTTCTGTTCATTATCCGAAGGCAGAATCATTCCACCACTGGCAAATTCTACCATCGGTTTCAGATCTGCAAATTCAATTTTGGCTGAAAACTCTTTTTTCGTTTTGGTAGCCCACTTGCTTTTGATGCCTGGCAGAACTTTGATTGTATAGCTTTTTCCAAATTTAAAATCACCGTCGATAAAAACATTTTTCCCAAGTTTTTTAATCTTGCTGTCTACCTTTGGCTCCACTGTTACCAGACCGCTAATATCCTGCTCCAGTCGCAAAGCATCTGAAAATTCCAGCTTTACCCTTGGAGTCCGGCCTGTTTCAACCTTATGAACCTGCATGACTTTCATATCCTGCAAACCGGATATAGAAAACTCCTTTTCAAAGTCTTTAGACAAATCAAGTGGCTTTTTATCTATTGTGAATTCGAAATCTTTCCCATTATTTGTTCGTTCGATAAATTCACTGGAAAAACGGAATGTTTTGCCACCGTTTTCTACCTCCCATTTCAGCTCATAAGATTTAGCCCCTTCTTTGAGCTTAACTGCTTCTTTAACCTTTTCTATCTCAGCAGGAATAGAAAAATCAATCTCTCCCCTGTAGAACAACTCCCTCGGGTCTTCACGATCTTTAAGAAACAGATCTGCCTGAAATTTGTCTATTACACGACCTTCTACATAGAATTTAAAAATCAGCGGTTCATAGTCTTGTTCTTCAAAAGCCTCAGACAATTTGTTAAGATAAAGTTCTCCCCTGTAATCCTGGTTATAATCGAGATCTTCCGGCTCAAATTCGATAATTCGTTGTGTAACCCATTTAGCCTCTCCTTTCAAAGATGGTTTAAAATCAAAAACAGATTCTTCAAGCACTTTACCAACTTCCTTTTTACTTACTACGGTATCGGCAAATGATATCCGTATTGGGTCTTTGGCAGAGATGTTTCCGTTGGTTACACGACTGACAAGTTTAGCCACTCGCTCCGAGTATTGAATCGTTTCATCCGTTTTTTTGTCTTTGTTTAAAAGAATCAAAGCAATAGCAATTCCAGCTGCAATTAGTACAGCAATACCAATGAGATAATGTTTTTTCTTCATATACTAAATTTTATTCTGAGTAAAAAATTATATTATAATCTCTTTAAATCAGCAAAGTAGCTAATAAATGAAACCTACAGAAAGTAAATATAAATATTTTTTCGGGGAATAAA
>CAYWSJ010000093.1:0-6686 GCA_964461045.1 uncultured Bacteroidales bacterium
CATTCTAACCAAACTGAACTACCGGACCAAATATTTTATTTAAAGAACTGTTATTCTCGAACTCGCGACCTTCCCGTTGACAAACGGGACATTCTAACCAAACTGAACTACTGGGCCGTTTATTTTTTTTAGAACGTTTTCTAAATTGCGATTGCAAAAATAGCATCTATTTTTAATTCCCCAAAACATTTTGAACTTTTTTTGTCTTTTTGTGAGGATTTTTTTTTTACTGGGGAAAAATACTTTTTTATTCACTGTAAAACAGTTGTTTATAAATAATGTGATATGTTCTTAAAACTTCAATTTTTTTTTTGAATTTTCAACCATTCCCATTAACTTGAAATAATTTTCCAGGAAACGTAAATTTATTATATTATCTATTATGGCTAAAACAGAACCTTTCGACGAACATTTTGAAGATTATGAAAAATGGTTTGACCTGAATAAATATGCGTATGAATCTGAGATAAAAGCCATCCGGCATTTTATTCCTGAAAATGGTGAAGGACTTGAAATTGGAATTGGAAGCGGATTATTTGCCCAGCCACTTGGTATTACCCGTGGGATTGAACCGTCTTTTCAGATGAGGCGCCTGGCAAGCGAGCGGGGATTAGACGTGAAGAACGGCATTGCTGAGAATATTCCCCTGGAAGATAGTGCGTACGATTATGTCTTGCTTGTTACCACTATTTGCTTTGTTGAAGACATTGAGCAATCACTGAAAGAGGTGGTGCGCATCTTAAAACCCGGAGGGAGAGTAATTATTGGTTATGTGGACAAAGAAAGCAGAATTGGAAAAACTTACCAGGCAAACAAACAATTTAGTACATTTTATAAAGAAGCCCGTTTTTACAGTTCGGAGGAGATCAATCAATATTTAAAAAATGCAGGTTTTCAATATATAGAATTTGTGCAAACTCTTTTTGGAGATCTGAAGGTGATTGATGAAGTGCAGGATTTTAGTAAAGGTTATGGATGCGGGAGTTTTGTTGTGGTAAAAGGAGAAAAGCCTTAGGCATTGTTCTATTGTATGTATTCTGAGGCATGGTTCCTGGATTACCAACATCCCTGCCAGTGCGGCTTTAGACTTCAGGCGAAGAATGTGTTTTCAGTGTAACTCTTTTTGCTGAATAGAAAGTTTCATTTCTGAAATTATAGATTACAACTGCAGCTTTGACGAAAAGGATGCGGGGATCCATTTTGCAGCCTTAATTTATATTGAGATCCTCCATCACGATTAATCGTGGTGCCCTTTCTCCGTAGTAAAGCTACGATTGATGGTGCGAATCATGAAATTAGCGCCCATGCTTCAGCATGGTGGCCTGATCGATCTACACCATTTTTCCAAGATCGCTTCAGAGAATTTTGCATCTTTGATTCGTATTTTTCACACCTGGCTGGTTTTGCAAAACTGGCAGGTCTTGGGGTAGTTGTATGAATACCAGGCATAAATATTTTTTTTCAAAGAAACTCAAATAGAATGAGAAACTGTTTTGATTTTATTTAAAAATTTTACATTACCAAATTTAGAAGGTTTTATTTTCCTAGCCCCGTCCTTTAGATAAAGTAATATGTCAAAGAATAAAGATAGCTAAAAATTAACTTTAAGTCATATGGCACAAAGATAGGGCGGGGTTTAGGTTAAGCCTGATACTCATCCGATTTCTATAAATTTTGTATTTTAATTTACAAAATTTATAGAAATCATAGTCGGGGTAGGCATTTAAAACACCCCGTAAAGGACGGGGCTAGGAATCACACAAAACTATTTTATTGAAGTAAAAAAAAATTTAAACGGTTTCTGAGTATAATTATACCAACTGATATTTAACCAAAAAAGTTCTTTATTAAGACTAAATTTAATTACTTTTGCATTTTAAACATATGTTCATAACCAAAAATAAATGTTTATGAGTACAACCAATTATATTTCCGAAAGAGCGTTAAATATTCCCAAATCAGCCATACATGAAATGACTCGTTTGTCAAAACAAGTTGACGATGTTGCGTTTCTTTCATGGGCTAAGCCAACAAGCGACACGCCTTCTCATATTAAAGATGCGGCAGTGAAGGCCATTCAGGATGGAAAAACGGCTGGTTATTCAGAAACAACTGGTTTATATGAATTAAGGGAGGCCATAGCAAAAAAATTAAAATCAATTAATGGAATTAATGCCACTTCCGATGAGGTTCTTGTCACTATTGGTGCGATAGAGGGATTGTCTGCTGCAATACTGGCAACAGTAAATCCCGGCGAAGAAGTGATAATACCTGTCCCTGGTTATTCTACCCATATCAGGCAAGTTGAAATTGCCGGAGGAATCCCGGTTCTGGTTCAAACAAAAGAGGAAGAGGGTTTTTCACTTGACCTGGAAGCCATTGAAAAAGCTGCAAACAAAAACACAAAAGCAATTGTGCTCAGTAATCCGAATAATCCGACAGGGGCGGTTTATTCCGAAAAAGAACTAAAAGAACTGGCATCAATCATTAAAAAGAAAGACATGATTGCAATAATAGATGAAGCCTATGAGTATTTCACCTACGAAGATAACAGTCATGTGAGTTTGGCCACTCTCCCGGAAATGCACGACAGGGTAATTAGTGTCTTTACTTTTACTAAAACATATGCAATGACAGGTTGGCGTATTGGGTATGTGCATGCTCGCAGGGACTGGATTCCGCAGATGACTAAAATGCATATTCCAATGGCAATTTGTGCGCCTGTTGTGTCACAATATGCTGCCCTGGCAGCTTTGACAGGCCCTCAGGAATATATTGAAGTTTTCAGAGACCACTATAAAACTGTCCGCGAGGTGATGTGCTACAGATTGAGTCGACTGGATAATATTTTTGATTACCAGGTACCGAAAGGATCTTACCTGATGTTTCCAAAAATTATTCATCCTGATCGAAAAGATTCATTGAAATTTGCAAAAAAACTACTCAAAGATATAGCCGTTTCAACCACACCCGGAATTGCTTTCCATGGTGAGGGGCATGTGCGTATGTCTTTTTGTGTACCGGAAGAAATGGTGACAAAAGCATTTGACAGAATGGAGAATTATTTTGGAATGAAATAAATTAAGATTATGGAAAATATTGCTTTCGGCCCGGTTCCTTCACGCAGACTTGGAAGAAGTATAGGAATTAACAATATTCCTCCAAAAATTTGTTCCTATGCTTGTATTTATTGCCAGTTAGGACGAGCCATTAATATGGATTATCAGCCTAAGGAATACTACAAGCCAGAAGAAGTGATTGAAGCTGTAAAAGAAAAACTTGCTATAGCAGAGAAAAAAGGAGATACTGTTGATTATCTTACTTTTGTGCCTGACGGGGAGCCAACCCTCGATGTTCATCTTGAAGCAGAAGTGGATGCTTTAAAAGAACTGGGATATCCCCTTGCTATTATTACCAACAGTTCTTTGATGGATGCCCCCCGGGTTAGAGAAATACTAAATAAAATCGATCTTGTATCTGTTAAAGTAGATGCTGTAGACCGGGATACATGGAAGAAAATAAACCGGCCGCATAAAAATTTAAACCTGGATTCGATTTTGAAAGGATTAGAGTCCTTTTCTAATGCACATGAAGGGAAACTGATTACTGAGACCATGCTGATTGACCAGGTAAATGATTCTGAAAAAGTGCTGGAAAACACAGCAAAGTTCATTGCTACAATAAAACCAGATGCATCATACATCTCAATACCAACCAGGCCGCCTGCCAGAAAATCAGTAAAACCGGCCGGAGAAAAACATGTAAACAAAGCTTTTCAGATTTTTTCGGAACATATTGATCGTGTGGAGTATCTTATTGGTTACGAAGGAAATGTTTTTTCCCATACAGGAGACACTGAAAAGGATATTTTAAGCATTACTGCAGTACATCCAATGCGGGAGGATGCCATCCATGAATTTCTTGAAAAAGACAATAAGGATAAACAGTTAATAGACAAACTGGTGAAAGAAGGAAAATTATTGGAGACAGAATTCAGAGGGAAAAAATTTTATGTTCGTAAATTTGTCGATCATCAACAAACTTAAAATTGTATGCTTCAAAATTCAATTAAGATAAGAATCAACTATTGCCATACCGATAAAATGGGATACGTTTACTATGGCAATTACCCGGCTTTTTATGAAATGGGCAGAACAGAGTTGTTCAGAGAAATCAACCTTGCACCACTCGACCTGGAGAAAAAAGGAATTATGCTACCAGTGAGAAAACTGGACGTGGAGTATTTTGCCCCGGCATATTATGATGAGCTGATTGAAGTAAACACACACCTGGTTGATTACAGTCCTTTAAAGATTACTCTTGGAACAGAGATTCTTAATTCTTCAGGGCAAATGGTGAATAAGGGAAAGGTGGAACTGATCATGGTAGATACGGAAACAGGTCGCCCGAAGCGTTCTTATGAAATATATGAATATGTTAAAGAAAAAGTAGGAGATTATGAAGAAAGAACAAACAAACAGGCTTAATTTTTATGTTGACATTATGTTATTTTTATGCCTGTCGTTGATGATAGGTATAGGATTGCTGATCAAATATGTACTGATTTCAGGACAGGAGAAATGGTTAATGTTGGGACAAAACCCCGAATTGACATTTTGGGGAATGGATCGCCACCAATGGGGAACAATTCATCTGATTATCGGGATTATTTTTTTCGTTCTTCTTGTTTTGCATATTATTCTTCATTGGAGAATGATTGGCTGTCTCTTTAGAAAGTATATCCCCAGCCAGGGAATAAGATTTGCAACAATTTCAATTTCTGTCGTTCTTTTTCTTGTTTTTATAGCTTTTCCGTTAATTGTGACTCCGGAGAAAAAAAGTATTTTTCCGGGAGAAGGGAGAGTGGATCTTGAGAGCATGGTTGAGTTAAATGATTCGATAAAGGTTCAGTTAAAGAAACCCAAAAAGATAGGTGCAAAGAAGCAGGATGTGGAGATGCAGGTTGTAAAAGAAGAGGTTCATAAGAAGCATGTATCAAAAAAGGAAAATGATATTGCCATAAAAGGCTCTATGCAACTGAAAGAGATAGGAGAAAAGTATAATGTTCCGGTTTCTTATCTCAAAGAAGAACTGGATCTGCCTGTTCATATTTCGGACCTCCAAAAGCTTGGACGGTTAAAGAAAAAATACAATTTTGCCATGAGCGAGGTTGAGGATGTGATACTGAAATTCCGTGAGAAAAATAAGTAATGGATTATTTTTTCTTACATATTCTCAATGATGGCGTCTACATTAATTAACCCGGAAAGATTTTTGAATTTTTTTTATTTTCCAACACAAGCTTTTTCTTAGCGCTCAGCAACAGGTAACCCTGCAAAAATCTGCGGGAAAAAATTTACGGGAAAAGATAAGGCTCAGATCAAACCAGATCGTAATCCATTCCGTAACGAATCAGTTCGGAATTGTTTTTTAGATTGAGTTTATTTAATACTCTTCGTCGGTAGGTGCTTATGGTTTTCACACTTAGCGAGAGCTCTTCAGCAATATGTGTAAGGGATTTGCCTTTTATGATGCTTTTCATTACCTCAAACTCCCTGTCTGTTAGTTTGCTGTGTGGGTATTTCGGAACATTACCATTAACATAATTGGCCAGTTCTTCGGCCAGTTCATTATTGATGTATTTTTTGCCTCTCGAAATTTTTTTTACTGCCGTGATCAATTCGTCAGGAGCACTTTCTTTGGTAAGATAACCGGAGGCTCCGGATTTCATAACCCGCAAGGCATATTGTTCGGGAGGATGCATGCTTAAAATCAGAACAGGTAAGTCAGGGACAAGATCTTTTAGTTGCTTGAGTGCGTCGATTCCACTTCTGCCGGGCAATGAAATATCCAGAACAATGACATCGAAGCTTTCTGTCTTCAACATCTTAAACATTTCCGAGGCATTCTTTGCCTCGCCTGAGACTTCAATTTCTTTATTCTGCTCCAGAATCTGTTTTAGTCCTTTTCTTACAATTGTATGATCATCAACGAGGCAGATTTTTATCATTTCATAATGGTATTTTGATTTGAATAATGGTTCCCATTTTACTCCCCTGAATATTGAATTCTCCTTCCATCAGGTTTACTCTTTCTTCCATTCCTATTATACCTAAAGAATTCATTTTGTTTGAATCTTTTTCTTCAATCCCTTTGCCATTGTCTTTGAGCTCTAAAGTTAACTCATTTTTCCTTGTTTCGATAATAACTTCCACAGAATCTGCATCGGCATGTTTATAGACGTTGGTTAATCCTTCTTGTACAATTCTGTAAATGTGTATGGCCTTATCCTTTGGTATTTCTTTTTCTTCGTCAGGAATTTCCAGGTGGCAGGCAATTCCACTTCTTTTTTCAAAATTGCTTACATACCATTCAATTGCTGCAATTAATCCCATATCGTCAATCAATTGAGGACGTAATTCTGTTGACAGTTTTTTGATCTTTGCCAGGGTTGTTTGTGTGATGTGGCTTAATTCCTGTACTTTTGAAAAGAGATTTCGTTCTTTTCTTGATACCTGCTGCTTTATCATAGACAAACCCATCCGGATGGCTGTAAGATTCTGTCCCAGTTCGTCATGTATTTCCCTTGCTATATAACTTCTTTCCCTCTCCAGAATGTTCTGTTGGTGTTCAGAAAAGCCCCGCAAACGATTTTTTGATATCTCCAAAAGCTGCTGGTTAATCAT
>CAYWSJ010000093.1:6786-12913 GCA_964461045.1 uncultured Bacteroidales bacterium
ATTTTTTTAAATTTTTGCTCGCTTTGTTTAAGAGCTTTTTCTGCTTTAATCCGGTCTGTGATGTCATGTATTATTGAGTAGAGATATTGATTTTCATCAATTTTCAGGGGTGTTGAATGAACTTCAACATGCCTTATTTTGCCATTGGCAAGTTTATGTTTGAAATTGAAAAAATTTTTTCGCCTGCGAAATGCATTCTCCATTTCCTGTTCAACCTCTTTTTTGCTTAATTGATTGATATCCTGAATAAATCTGGATTCCAGGTCTTCATAACCGTAATAATTTTTAGCGCTTTTATTGGCTGTGAGTATGGCACCTGTTTTCGGGTTAATGATTAATTTAACTGCATTGTTCTCATTAAAAAACATGCGAAATTTCTTTTCGCTTTTTTTGAGCTCGTCTTCAGCTTTTTTCTGTTCTGTAATATCTTCTCCAACCTCCAGTATACCAACAATTTGCTCGTTTTCAATAACAGGGTAAGCATGGATGTTAAAGACTCTGTCTTTTAATGAAATAACAGCAGACTCTGTTTTTTGTGTTTTTAAAACTTTTAATGCAGGACAATTTTCACAGGGAGTATTTTTATTATGCCAGATTTCATAACAATATAAATTCCTGATGTCTTTTTCTGTTTTTTCTATAATTTCCAGTGCAGCTTTGTTTGTCCACTGTACGCGAAGATCAGTATCTATGTAAAGAAGTTTTTCGCTCATTGATTGGAGGATCAGAGACTTCTGCTGTTCGGATTTTTTCAGCTTATTTTCGGCCTCTTTTTGTTCCGTAATGTCTTCAACAATTCCTTCTAAATATTTTATATTTCCTCTTGAATCAGTGATTTTATTTAACAGAAGATTTGCTGTAAAATGTGTTCCGTCTCTTCTTTTGTAAATATCTTCAAACTTTTGTACTTTGTTTTCCTTTCTGACAGTGTTTAAAAATTCTTCCCTTTTTTGGTTTTTTACATAAATCTGTTCAGCAATGTTATCAATTGAATCAATTACCTCCTTTGGAGAGTTGTATCCCAACATTTGTGCAAGGGCCGGGTTGACTTCAAGAAATTTTCCCTGGAGTGTTGAACGAAATATTCCAAGAGGCGAGTTTTCAAAAATGGTTCTGAATTTTTCTTCACTTTCCTTAAGAGCCCTTTCCATTTCTCTGCGATCTGTTACATCAATACACGACCCGATGTAACCCATAAATTGATCGTTTTGATCATACATCGGATTTCCAATATCATAGATCCATCTGAATTCATTGTCTTTGTTTTTTAACCGATATTCAAGCTCAAAAGATTTTCGCTTTTTAAATGAATCCAAAAATTTATGGATGGTTTGTTTTTTGTCTTCCTCATGCAAGCCCTTTGTCCACCCCATGCCTTTTTCTTCTTCTATGGTTCGCCCCCTGAAATCAAGCCACCGTTGGTTGAAATAAGTGCAGTTAGCAGTTGTATCAGACATCCAGATGAGTACAGGAGAAGCTTCTACCAAACTTTTGAATTTTTCCTCATTTAGGTGGGCCTCTTTTTCAATAATTTTTCGCTGCTCAATTTCTTTATTCAGCTTTTTATTTGTTTTCTCAAGGTTTTCCCTGGCCGCATAGAGATTTTTTAAAATGGGTCTGATCTTAATAATACCCGTTAAAACCAGGGCAGAAATTATAAGAGCCACTATTTCAGCAGAAAAATTGACCGATTCCGGGTTGTTTTCAATAAGTAAATCCTGTAAGGAGATAATTCTCCTGATGGCCATTAAACAAACAGCACACGCCAGTGAGATCCACGCCCAGTATTTATTTGTAATTTTTATGAGCTGTAAAGCCATCACGGCACTGGTTGCCTGTAAAAGAATAGAAGTGATTAATATTAATTGGATAACAAACATATTTTTTCTTTGAGTTTCTAAATTGGGATGAAAGTTAACCCTTTATTTGACATACTTTTTTAAATATAAGAAAAGAACAAACATTGGTCAATTTTATACATTGTATTCATTTTGAACATTATAGAGAATGATTTGTTTCATTAAATAACTAAAATAAGATAAAATAAAACAAACTATGGAAAACTGGAAAGAAAATAACGAAGAAATATCAAAAACTTTTAGTTTTAAGGATTTTAAAGAGGCTGTAAATTTTGTAAACCAGGTAAAGAATATTGCTGAATCTTACCAGCATCACCCTGATATATTTATTCATTCCTACAACAAAGTAAAAATAACCTTAACAACACATTCTGAAGGAAAAGTTACTGAAAAAGATTATGCTGTGGCTAAAGATATAGATCAGCTATAATAAAACCCGGTCTGTTGCTGAACTTTAAAACGAACCCCAGGTTGTTTTTATGCAGTAGTTACCAAAGCAGTTTCTCTGCTTCAGGCATGTTCCTTTTTAATTCTGTTTTCTAACTCAGAGAATGCTTTTAATTTAAAACTTTCACTATAACGTTTTACGGGTTTGTTATTTTTTAGGACGGGTCAAATGAACAATGAAGAATGAAAAATTGACCCGTCCTGAAAAATGTCTATTTATGAACGAAGTGGACAATGATTAAAACATCTAACATTTAAATTTTATTCTTAAGAAACTTGCGGGTAATAAAACGATCTTAATCAACTCAGTTTACTCAGCCAACAAAAATCCAGCATGTTGCTGTTTACTGATTTCTGCCAACTTAATTCTGTATTCCAGATTCTAAATTCTAAATTCTATATTCTGTATTAATCTGAATACCAGCAAAAAACAAAATTATTTACTACATTAGACCTGGTTAAAACAAGTATTTATACGCTGACAAAAAATCTAATTTATCAGACTAAAATATAAAATCCTTATTTTTAAAAAGTTATATTTTGATGCTGTTTAGGTATAAATACGTAATTAACTCGTTATTGTAAGTTGTTGAAATATAGTTTTTTTTGATGATCTTGCTCGTTTCCTTAGTGTATGATTTTAATATTTAGATACTTATTTTTTCGCTAAGTATAATCTGAAAACAGCAATTTTTTTATTTAAATTCTTGTATAAAAATTAAAATACACTGTAAATCAATAAATTATATTGCTTTCTTTTATGATATAGCAGCGTAGAAATACTTAATTTGCCAAAATAAGTATTTACACCCTACCCACGATAATATATATCAGGTATTTTTGAAAGTAAAAATGCAAATATCTAACATACTTATTGTAGACAAAGCAGACAGTCATTTGCTATTGCTGAAGTGGATATTGCAAAATAAGGATTACATGGCATATACAGCAAATAATATAAAAGAAGCCAAAGCTTTCATAAGATTATACCAATTACATCTTATTTTACTTAATCCACTTTTATCTGATGATGAGGGAATAGAGTTTTTAGAATATTGTCATAAACAGAATTATATAAAAACCATTCCGGTAATTGTTATTTCACAGGAACAAAAGACTTCAATAATTAATAAAGCGCTTGACCTTGGTATTGCAGACTATATAATCAGGCCGTATAATATTAATAATCTGATCAATAAAATTGAAATTAACCTGAAGCAAAACAAAAACAGAAATTGTATATAAAAATGAAAACTACAGAAAGTATGCAGGCTATGAACAGTTTTTATCAAGACCATAATTTAGACTTTTCGACCCTTTTTAGTGAACTGTTCAGGAAAATACAGCTGTCTCATTTTTTTAGGTTACCTGCATACTTTCTGATAAAATATAAAAACTAATACGGATATGAAACGTGAAACGTGGATAAACGCTGATTCTGATCTTAATGAGAATAACTCGGTTGCCCGGTTGCTAGGTCGGATTCATTTCACTGAAGAGCAAATTACAAAAATAGAAGTGGATGATACAAACGAAACCTTTGACAACCTGTTTAATCCTGAACAAACCCGGCAGAATGTTGGTGAGGATCTCCTCAAATTAATGAATCACGATAAGAATATCCTTTTGGCAAACATAAAAAAGTCATTGGCTGAAGACATAGATATTAATTTCGATCATTATTATTCAGGATTACAAAAATACCTGCGAACTCTTATTAAACCTCTTTCCTACAATTTGATAGAAGTGGATTTCATCGATCTTAGTGAGTTGTATAAAATTTACAGAAATGAAAAGAGTAAAAATGATGAACTTTATGCTTATAATGAAATTCTTTCTTCCCTGGCCAGACAGAAAAACATTGGAGAGACAATTTCTGAAATTAAAAAAACGCTTCAGGAAGTACTTGGTTACAAAGACAGCCATTTTCTGATAATTAAAGATTTTCTGAGGCAATTGTTAAACGGCTCAAGTCATCAATATCCTGTTAAAGAAATCCCGAATGATTCTGTTGAAAGATACCCATGTTTACAGAAATTAAAGGATAAGAGTGTTCTTTACCAGGTGAATACTCATTCCAGGATTTGCAGGGATTGTATTGAAACTTCAGTCTGTGATCTGAAACCCGGTCTTATTATTTCTCTTCGGTATATGGATAACCTTTATGGGTTTTGGATTGTAAAAAAACAGACAGCAGATAATCCTTCCACTTTTGAATATGACATGATGCACGAAGTTGCTTCTTGCTTATCTGCCAAAATTTATAACCAGCTAATGCATCATAAAGAATACGAGACAAAAGATGATGTGGAAAAGTATTATTCGGAACTCATAAAAACGAATAAAGAATTAAAGAAGAAAAATGAAAAACTTAAGAAGATAAACCTGGAATTTCAGCAGGCTAAGTTAAAAGCAGAAGAAAGCGACCGGCTGAAGTCGGCATTTCTTGCTAATATGTCTCATGAAATCAGGACTCCTCTTAATGGAATTGTGGGTTTTTCGCAGCTTTTGCTGAAAGATGAAGATAAGGATCCCAAAGAAACTGAATATTTAAAGATTATTATAAACAGCAGTAACAATCTGCAGAGGATCATCAGCAACATCATCGGTTATTCAAAAGTACAGTCAAATCAGCTTGAGAGTTATAATGTGGAAAGTCATTTAAACCAGGAGATAGCAGGTATTGTCAGTGAATATAAAAACTGGCACGAACTGCATGGTAAAAAGGACATTTCAGTAAAAGAAAAATATGCCCTGAAAGATGAAGAAGATCATCTATTAATTGACATGATAAATCTTAAAGAGGTGCTCCATAATTTGCTGGATAATGCTTTTAAGTTTACTAAAGAAGGATCGATAGAAATTTCTTACAATATTGAAAACAGCAATATTCTTTTTGCTGTTAGCGATACCGGAATCGGCTTTTCAAGAGAAAAAAAGCAGGTGGTCTTTAATGAGTTTCGCCAGGCTTCAGATCTGAAAAACCGTGAATATGGAGGGATAGGTCTGGGACTGAGTTACGCAAAGCAACTTATTCAACTGATGAAAGGTCAGATATGGGTGAAAAGCGTCGAAAATAAAGGAACCACAGTACTTTTTTCTATCCCTTATGAAATTCCCGAAAGCAACACAAGTTTGAAAGATACACTCAAAAAATCCTCAGGTCAGAAACTAAAACTACTTTTAAACAAAAAGATTGTTGTAATTGAAGATGATCCGGCAAGCAGTGAACTAATTAAAACAGCGCTGGATGATAAATATACAGTGGAGATTTTCAACAATGGGTTTGATGCAATGAGATACCTGATTAACGGGGAGGACGTTGATCTTGTATTGCTGGATATTAGGTTGCCTGATATAAGTGGCAATATTTTAGCCAAAGAGATCAAAAGAGAGTATCCGGACCTGCCAATTATTGCACAAACAGCGAGCATTATGGCTAAAGACAGGCAGAAATGTCTTGAGGCAGGATTTGATGATTTCCTTGGAAAACCCATTGAACTCAAAAAAATGGAAGAAACAATAGAAAAATATCTTTGATCTGAGAAACCGGGGTCACCTAAATATCACCAACACCCTGTCTTTAATCGGCTTAAAGCCGTCTTCCTGATTCTTAAAAGCCCACTAAAGTGGGCTGGGAGGGTTGATTGGCTGGTTTCATAACTATTGAGGGTTAGTAATGATTGAGTTAAAATTCAGAAACTGTTTTGATTTTATTTAAAAATTTCACATTAGCAAATTTAAAAGGTTTTATTTTCCTAGCCCAGTCCTTTAGGGCGGGGTTTAGGTTAAACCTGATACACATCCGATTTCTATAAATT
>CAYWSJ010000094.1:0-12791 GCA_964461045.1 uncultured Bacteroidales bacterium
CTAATTTAGAGTATCAATCTGTTGTCTAACATTTGTTATCTTTTTTTGAAAGTTAAAAATAATATAAATTTGGGTTGCTTAAGTCTATTATAGAAGGAAAGGGAAGTTTAGTAGGTTAAGTATTCATTTATTACATATGTGCAAATCTGGTTTATGCGAATTAAACGATCATCATTAACGGCTGTCAAATACTCTAAGAATACAAAAAAGAAGGCTTTGTTCTGTAAAAAGTTTTTTATTTATTTTTTCTTTTTGTTGTTATTCCTGAATGTTAGTGGTTTTACGCAAAAAGAAGATGTGCTTATTGAAAGGCTTATTGACTCTTTTGAAACAATTTATGGAACCAATGATTTGTTGGTTGATGGGCTGGTTTATCGTTCTCCTGATAGCCGGATACAAAATCACCCATATTTGTATGATGATTCCTGGAAGCTGGCAGACATTTATGTGGCACATAAAAAGTTTAAAAACACGTCAGTAAAGTATGATATTGTTAAAAATGATATTGTGCTTAAAGTGAAATTAACAGAAGGAGGGAATAAACTGGTTCGCATCAATAAATTAAAGGTTGATTCTTTCAGAATTAATAAACATTTATTTGTTAAGTTAGATCCTTTTCCTGAGAAAGAAGGTACTATAGGTTATTATGAACAAATTTTCAGTAACCAGGAAATAAGATTTGTGAGAAAATTTGAGAAATCATTCAAAAGTGTATACAATTCCATCACTCCAAACGGGAAATATTCAGATCTGAACGAAGTGAGATATTTAATAAAGCGGAATAAGGTAAAAAATGTTACTAAGCGTCGTTCATTTTTAAACTATTTTCCAAAGTCATTTAAAAAAGACATTCGAAAGTATTTGAGGAAAAACAGTATAAGGTATTCTAAGGCTACCTACCAGGAACTGGTTCAGTTATCTGATTTTTGTTTTAAAAAAATAGACAATTAGTATGAATTTTGTTAAGCCTTTAATTCTGTTGTTTTTTTCCTTTTTATTATGCAATAATGCCGTTTCTCAGGAAAATGTATACCTGGAGAATATAAATGATTATAAACAGTTGAATCTTTTACAATTTCTGGAAAAAGTAAACCGGAATACAAATATTCGGTGTTTTTATAACAAAGATAGCATTCCTGATATTCAAATTTCCCTTACAAATGATTCCTTAACGATATATGAAATTCTTGAGGAGAATCTGGAACCTTTTAATTTTAGTATTACGAGAAACAAAAACAATTACTTTGTATATAAGAAAGAGATCCGAACTCAACTTGGGAGCAATTTTTATGATGTAATAAAGAAAAAAAACAGAACTAAACAAGAGGATGAGATAACAAAAGGCAAAGATAAGTATCTGAAAACCTATGAAGATTACATCAATAAAACGATAGAAATTGGAGAAAAAAATAATTCGAATCAGCAAGGATACTGCAAGATAAATGGAATGGTCATTAATTCAGAGAATGGAGATCCTGTCCCTCAGGCAACAATTCATGTGCTGGAGGAGAATAAGTATAAGGCAGCAGATGTTTTGGGGAATTATGGTTTACGCTTAAAAAGAGGGGAATACACCATTAAAATTAGCAGTATTGGCTTTCATTCAAAGAAATTTAAAGTAAAGTTATATTCTGGTGGCAAATTAAATACCCGTTTGGATAAAAAGACTTATATGCTGGATGAAGCGGTTGTCTTATCCAGCAGGCATAACAATAAACGCCAGACAGAAATGGGTTTTGAAAAAATTTCACCTAAATCAATGAAGAAAATCCCGGTTGTAATGGGTGAACAGGATGTTATTAAAGTAGCCTTGTTATTGCCGGGAGTTCAATCAGTGGGAGAATTGTCTTCCGGGTTTAATGTAAGGGGCAGCCCTTCCGACCAGAACATTTTTTATATAGATGATTTACCCGTATACAATGTTTCTCACCTCTTTGGATTGTTTACATCTTTTAATTCAGATGCCATTGATAATTTTTCAATGTATAAAAGTAATATCCCTATTGAGTATGGAGGACGGTTATCCTCCTTGTTTGATATAAGTGTTAAGGAAGGGAATCTGGAAAATTTTTCTGCCAGAGGAGGGATTAGTCCGGTTTCAAGCAAAGTGATGGTTGAGGGTCCAATGAAAAAAGGACAATCAAGCTATCTTGTGAGTGGACGAACTACTTATTCGGATTGGATTTTCAATAAGATCAAAAATCTTGATGTAAGAAACAGTTCAGCTTCATTTTCAGATGCTCTTATAAAGTTGCGTTTTGGACTTGATAGCCTGAATAAAATTAATTTCATATCCTATGCCAGTAATGATAAATCTGACCTGGCTTTCGGGATAAAAAACCAATACGGAAATGTAGGCGTGGGTCTAAGTTGGAATCACAGATTTAACGGAACAATTAAAAGTGAATTGAGTCTGCTATATTCTAATTATAATTTTAAGGAGGAAACTTATAATATACCTTATAAAGCGAGTAAGCATTCTTTTGGTATTAATCACACCGAATTAAAATTGAATATTTTTCATAAATACAAATCAGTCCATCATTTAAAATATGGTTTTAATTCGGTATTGTATAATTTAAACAATGGTGATTTGCTTCCGGCAGGAGATGAATCTGTAATTAAACCAGTTGACCTTAAGCCTGAACAAGGATGGAAAAATACTATATTTCTGGGTGATGAATGGGAAATTACTTCTGATTTTGTTATAAACGGAGGCTTGCGGGCAACCATTTATTCATATCTGGGTCCTCAGAAAGTTTACAGTTATAGACCCGGCTGCCCCAGGGAAGCTAATTATATTACCGATACTACCAATTATAAAGATTTTTCATTTATTAAAAATTATCCAAGATTAGATTATCGATTATCCGGAAAATATTCTTTAAAATCTGATTTGTCGGTAAAGGCTTCATACAATAAGATACATCAATATATTTACATGTTATCTAATTCCATTTCTATCTCACCTACAGATAAATGGAAGCTAAGCGACAGTCATTTGAAACCAATGGAGGGTCACCAGTTTTCTACAGGTTTATACAAACAGTTTAATAATGATATAGAAATTTCTCTGGAAATGTATTACAAGAAAGTGAATAATTTAGTTGATTATAAGGACGGAGCAGAGTTTGTCTTTAATGAAAAACCAGAGACTGATATCATACAGGGAAATCTGAATGCTTACGGAGCGGAATTAATGCTCAAAAAAAAGAAAGGGGATTTAAGCGGGTGGATCAATTATTCTTATTCAAGATCTATTGTTGAGGCTGTAAATGAAAAACGGGGTGAATACAACAACCAGGGGATGCCATATCCGGCCAATTATGATAAGCCTCACTCAGTGAATATGACTTTGAATTATGATATTACACGGCAGATCAACATTTCTACAAATATTGTTTATTCTACTGGCAGACCGGTTACCTATCCAACTTCTGTTTATTATTTGAACAATACCCAGATAACAGGTTTTTCACAAAAAAATGAGTATAGAATGAAAGATTATTTCAGAGTTGACCTTTCTCTGAATTTTGAAGGAAACCTGAAGAAAAATAAATTTGCACACAGTTCCTGGTCTGTGTCTTTCTATAATCTGACTTCACGAAAAAATCCTTACTCTCTTTATTTTGAGAACCAGGAAGGAAAATTAAAGGGATACCGCCTTTCAATTTTAGGAACGATCATCCCTTCTATAAGATATAACTTAAAATTAGGGAATTATGATGACTAATAAGGTTTTTATCTTGATATTGATTCTTTTAACTGTTGCTTCATGTGAAGAAGAAATAGATTTGGTTTCTGATAAATTTGAGGAGTCAATGGTTGTTGAAGGTATGATAACAAACAAACCCGGCCCGTATACTGTTCGTATATCAAAAACGGCTCCTGTAGATAAACCAGAATATAATCCTTATTCAGGTTGTATTGTGATTATTCGTGATAATTCAGGTAATAGCGAAAATTTAACTGAAGTGAGCCCGGGAGTATATAAAACCTCAGAAACAGGGATGCAGGGACAAACTGGCAATTCTTATAGTTTGGAGATTCATACCCCGGAAGGTAAAGTTTATGCGACAGATTACCAGGAGATAAAACAACCTGTAGCTATTGATACGGTTTATGCCAGCGTTGAATATGAAGACGAGCTTGGTAGCAATAACGATGTGCCTGGATATAGGTTTTATCTTTCGACAGAAACTGCAAATAGCAACGATACCTATTTTGTATGGATGTTTGAGGAAACCTATGAGTATACTGCTGATTATCAGCTTGCTTCTACCTTATACAAGGGGCAATGGGAATATAATTTCGATCCTGACACACTTTACAGGTGCTGGAGAACCAGGATCTTAGGTAATGTCTTTACAGAACAGACTACTAACCTTTCTGTACCGAAGATTACTGATAAACCCCTGTTTTTTGTAGATAACAAGACCAAGAGATTGCAAATAAGATATAGCATACAGGCACGCCAATATATAGTTAACAGAGATACTTACCTTTTTTGGGATAATATAAAAGATCGTCTTTCCGGTGGTAACTTTATTCAGTTGGAACAGCCATTTCAGGTGGAGAGTAATGTTTATAATGTGAACAATAATGAGGAATCCGTATTGGGATACTTTACGGTAGCATCCGTTTCAGAAAAAAGGATATTTATTGATCCTTCAATTCCTATTAACCATGAGAAATGTTTTATTGATACCGAGCTGGATTACATTTATCAAATGAGTATGCATGAGAAACTCTATTTTGCTGGAAATGGAATGGTTGATAAGTATTGTGTTGATTGCCGGGAAAAAGGTGGAAAAACAACTGAACCTGATTTCTGGTAAATAGATAAATAAAATGGGTTTGTGATAAAAGAAGGATTATGAAACATAAAATGTTTAGTCTTGATCTAAATGATTTATTAATGAAAAACAGGAGAAAAATATTACCATTTTTTATATTGTTGATTGTCAGTTCTGTTTGTTACTCTCAGAAAACATCTACTGGGAAGTTACCATTAAATAAAATCCGTGAGAATATTACTTTGCAGACAGACAGAGAACTTTATATCACAGGAGAAACTGTCTTTTATACGATAAAATATTTCATAAATAATTCATTAAGTGAACTGCAGATAAGCAATGTTATCTATGTTGAGTTACTAAATTCTGATAATGAAACTGTTTTAAATCAAAAAATAAAACTGAAAAAAGGAAAAGCTGCGGGAAAATTTAGTATACCCAAATATGCTGCTACAGGAAACTATTTAATAAGAGCTTACACGCAATATCAACGCAATTTTGATCTCCCGGGATTTACTTATAATCAAATTGTGATAATTAATCCGGATATTCCTGTTCCATCAACAAAAAGAGAGCATCAAAGACTTGTAGAGATAATTCCTGAAGGAGGAACATTGCTTGAAGGTGTAAAAAATAATGTTTCATTGCTTTTAAGAGATTCTGTTAACAGGCTAACCCAGACTTTACAGCTGATCGATCAAAAAGAAAAGGTAGTGAAGGAATACCAGAGAAAAAAAAATGGATTGTATTTATTGAAAATTACACCTTCTGATACATTAGAATACAAATTAAGATTAATTGATATTTACAAGGATACCACCCTAAAAGATTTTCCAGCCCAGGAAAAATATGGAATGATTACCAGTGTGCGAAATCAGGGAGAAGAATTGTTTTATTCGATGAAGCGTAATGCAAAAAAGATGAGTTCAAAGACATACAAGCTCGAAATTTATAGCAATGATTTCAGAAAAATAGAAGAGACAAGCATAAAGCTGATTGGAGAAAAAACTAAAATGAAATTCAATCAAGATAAACTGGGAAAAGGGTTGTTGTATTTTGTACTGAAAGATGCAAATAATAGGATTGTCAGGATAAATTCTAGCTATTCAACTGATTATATAAACGAAGCTTTGAATCTAACCACCCTGGAAGATACTTTTAAAACCCGGGAGAAGGTGGAACTTACAATAACACAGGATAGAAGTGATATGGATGTTATACAATCTTCGGTTTCAGTAATCAGAAAAGGAACTTCTATGCTATATGGCTCCAACATTCCTGCGCATGTGTTTCTTAGTCCGTCTTTGTTGAACCAGTCAATTATGAAAAGAGCTTACAGTAATTCGTTTAATCATGAAGAGTTGAGGGCAGGATTGTATTTATACGATCATAGAATTAATACACAGGAATTCTATACAAAACTGGAACATCTATCTGGTACTGAACTGAATTATGTTCCTGATATAAGAGATATTTCTTTGAAAGGTGTTTTAATGAACAGTGAAAAAAATGAGCCTGTTCCAGGAAAGAAAGTAATTGCGTCTGTATTGTTTAACAACCCACAGATACATATTTGTAAAACAAACAGCAAAGGTGAATTTATTTTTTCTCTGAATAATATTTCCGGGAAAAACGATGTTTTTCTTTGTCCTTACTTTTATAACCCCGGTGAGGAGAAATTGAAGATTTTTATAAAAGATTTATTTTCCACGGAAATGCCGGACTTTGAAAGAGATATGGTTCCTGTTGATGAATCAATGAAGGCATTACTGGAGGAAATGATAGTGAATCATCAGCTAACAAACAGGATGAGAGACGAAGGAAAAAGAAAACAAGATTCCGCTTCAAAGAAGGTTATGTCGCCTTTTTATATCAAGAATATGGCCACTGTAGAAATGAGTGATTATGTTGAATTTGAAAGCATGGAAAAGGTCTTTGAGAATATTGTTCCAAATGTATATGTAAAGAAGAAAAATGGACGATACCGATTTGAGATCACTGAAAATAAAAATTATTTCCTTCCAAGACAACCTTTAATTTTGGTGGATAATATTCCTGTGTTTGATGTTAACAAGGTTATGAATATTCATCCTTCTCTTGTTGAGAAAATAGATATCATTTATAAACCTTATATACTAGGAGACAATACTTTTTACGGAGTTATAATGATTACCAGCAAAGGAAAAAATTTTGCTGATATTAAATTCCCTGAACGTTCAACATTTTTACAATATCAGGGCGCTTCAGATGATGAAGATAAAATAGAAAATTTTACAGAGCAGGAAGAACCTCCAAAACAACATGAAAAGCCTTATTTCAGGACTACTCTGTACTGGAATCCGAATCTGATTATTCCTGCTGAAGGGAGATCGGTGTCTTTTTATACTTCCGACCGGAAAGGAAGCTATGATATTCTTGTCCGTGGTTTCACAAAAGATGGAGAATATTATTATAAGAAGAAGACTATTTTCGTGCGTTAATTTAACTTTTGTACAGAGTCTGTTTCTCCATTTGCAATAAAACTATTTGTGCAAAATGATTAAATATAAATATTCCTGCTTAGCGTAACGTTAAAACTCATATCCGTCAGGATAAAATCTCCGGATTAGATTTTTCGAACAAGCCCGGTCCTAAGACAATTTTCTGCTTTGCCTGAAAGGAAAAATTAATCCAGCCGGGGGCAGCGTCCCAGGGAATATTAATAACTAAAGTTTCGCAGTTGGCTAATTGACTGAAAAACAATAAAAAAACACTGCAATGATTTCTTAAAATAAGCAGAATTGCATATATTAAATGGACAAATTCTATCTTTATGAACTTTTTCCAAAACCAGAAAATAAACCATGAGTTTAGCTTCTCCTTTGTAGTTTTACTATGGAGAAGAAGTACCCATTATCAGAGTAAAACAACCCACAACCGTGAATCTCACCCATGAGACAAGCACCATGCTTCAGCATGGTGGGACGGTTCTGCACATCCCCAATTCAGTCCGCTTTAGCGGGCTTTTAAAAACCGAAAAGCCGGCTCGAAGCCGGCTGGGCTGAAGTTTGTGTGCGGTTCAGCTTCCTCCGCGTGAACGCGGGTGCTATTCTCATAACTATTGATTATTAATGAATAAATTAGGATTTATTGCGAAACTTTAGTTAATAACTATACGTACTGCAATTGCTTGTCCTGAAAGACCAGGTAAAAAATATTCTTAGTTAGAGAGCTACCAACAGGTTATAATAAATTTTGATGAACCTAATAAATTCTTCAATAAAACAGTTAATTTTTCATCTATTGATACTATATTTGGTAGAATATTTGTTTGAATAAATAGGCTTTGTTTCAAAAATAAGATCATAGATGAAGAAAGGATTAAAGATATTTAGTTACATAATAGGAATTGTATTAGCCCTGGTAATTGTGCTGATGGTGATCGCAAAATTAACTGAAGATAAAATCACCCAAATTGCCCTGAAGAAGGTGAGTGAGAATATTGAGGCGCCTGTGGAAATTCAGGATGTTTCTTTTAATTTGTTGCGCAAATTCCCACGTGCCACAATTGAATTAAATGGGGTTTCCTTTTGCGGACAAACGGACACCTCTTTTAATTTTAAGCCAGACACTCTGTTGCAACTAGGGAAAGTGTATGTGGCGGTAAAATCTAAACCGCTGATGAAGGGCATTGTGGAAGTTCTGAATGTGGATGTGAGGGATGGAACAGTTAAATACCTTGTAGACAGCAATGGAGTGAGTTCCATAGATTTCCTGATACCTGAGACAGATACAACTGAAATTGATACCACACCAGGGAAACCTCTGAATGTAACACTTAAGGAACTTTCTTTAAAGAATATAACCTGCCATTACAAGGATAGTCTTAACAAGATTGCTGGAAAGGTTAGAATACCCGAATTGGAGGTAGACGGAAAAATAGTTGGAGAAAACATGAAGGGGTCTGCGCGCGGGCAGCTTAATTTTTCAAATTTAAGTATGGAGCAAACACCCCTGCATCTGATGCAACAGGCAAATATTAATTTTGATGCGGGTTATGATAACGATTCAGTATCGGTTCATAATTTAATGCTGGATACGGAAGGTGCTACGATTTCTTTGCGCGGAGGAGTCCGTATGGGAGAAACAATAAAAACGGACATGACACTCAAAAAAAGCGAGTTTATCCTGGGCAAACTGACCAAGTACCTTCCTGCTAAGTTACTTTATGAACTGGGTCTGAAAAAAGTAGCAGGACAAATGAATGTCGACGGGACAATCCGGGGGATTTATTCTGATTCGGAAATGCCTCGGGTAAATATGAATGTAACTTATGATAAAGGGCAGATAAGAATGGATGGTTATCCTGAAATTAAAAATTTGAAGTTCAAAGGGACACTTACCAATGGATTCTTAAAAAATAATCAGACTACACAGGTGGATTTTAGAGAGCTGACTTTTAATACGCGAAAAAGTACCTTTGCTATGTCATTTTCGTTAATGGACATCGATCATCCCAAATACGATATTAAAACCAGGATGAAGGTAAACCTGAATGAATTTCGTGAATATCTGCCCGACTCCCTGATACATGAGATAGGAGGGAGAGTCGGACTAAATCTTTCAACACGTGGTGTTGTCCCTGATTCTGTTGACGAAGATTTTACAGACTACCTTTTGTCTATGACCCGCGCTGATGTTCAGCTTGATGATTTGACCATCGCTCCGGATACAAACCTTTCGGTCAGAAACCTTAGTGCAGATATTCATTATGAACCAAAAGCGCTTAAAATTAACGGACTTAATTTATCGGTTCCCGCTTACAATGTTGATGTCAAAAATAGTTCTTTAAGCAGCAGGTTTGAGGGAAGTGTAAACAAACTTTCTGAAATGAAGGTTTTTCTTGATGAGTATAACCTGAATACAAACAAATCAAGCCTGAAAGGGAATCTGAAACTGGAAAACCTCGATAAACCGGATTATTCAATTAATACACGGATTATACTAAATCTTGCTGAAGTAAAAAACATGGTACCCGATTCCCTGGTTTCAGAGCTAAGTGGGGAGTTGAATGCTCATATCAGTTCTGAAGCAGTGATAGATCCTGATTCCGTTTCTGCCGAAGCTATGAACATCCTTTTTAATAAAGGAGCTTATAAATTGAACATTCAGGATTTTTCTGTTTCCTTACCTGATTATCCTGATTATACACTTAACGATGTGTCTGGTAATATTTCCATGGATTCTTCTGCTATAAGAATTAATAAATTTAGAGGAAGTGCTGTTGGGATCAGTTTTCTTATTGATTCCACCTCAGTTGAAAATCTTTATGAGACTGTGCTGCTCAATAAGCCGGAGCAACTCAAAGTTAATACAAGAGTTAGCCTGGGTGATCTTAAGTATAATGAGCTTATGGCCCTTGTTCCTGGCGATACAAGTAAGGTCAGTAAAGAATCTGAGGATCCGCTTAATGCCAGTGTTGCAGCTAAAGTAAAAACTAAAGAAGAGAAAGAGGTAGAGAAAGATCAAGACCAGGAAGAAACTGAACCTGTGAATTATACTATGCTGATTAAAGGAGTGGCAAGGGTTAATAGTTTTAAATACGATTCTGTCTACCTGGAGAATATTTCAACACTTTTTAATATAACAGATAGTACTTATATAGCAGACCAATTGGAGTTTGATGCATTCCAGGGACATCTCAATACCTCAGCCAAATATGACATGAAACCCAATGACAGGGTAGTTATTGAGATGCGCAACAGCATTTCTAAAATGAACATTAAAAAATTACTCGCTGATTTCAATGATTTTGAAGAGTTTTATGAGCCCAGCATACGTAGCAGGAATTTGAGTGGGAAACTTACCAGTGATTTTTATGCGAAGGTGGAACTTATCGGCGATTCCTTGTTGAAAAATGATCTCCGTGTAAGGGGTGATTTACAGCTTGAAGATGGTGGGGTTTATGATTTTGAACCTGCAACGTCTCTTGCTGACTATACAAATATTAATGAGCTGGACAATATTCAGTTCAGAAATATTAACAGCCAGGTTTTTATTATGAAAAGCGCAATTTATGTGCCTGAAACATACATTTCCAGCACCGCACTGGATATTACAGCTTTTGGTATGCAAGGTTTCGGAGAGGATTATGAATACCACCTGAAGATGCACCTGAGCGATGTTTTAATAGGAAAATCTAACAAACTTTTAAAAGAACAAAAGAAAAAAGGAGACATAGCTGATAAAGATGAACGGGGAAAGGCTTTCTATTTAATCTCTTACAGTAAAGATGGTGAGTCAAAATCAGGACTGGACAATAAGCGAAAAAGATCAAACATGTCTAATAAAATAAGGTTGCAGGAAACGCTGCTAAACTTGCGTTTTCACCCCGAAATGTTTAAATTTGAGACAGGAGTGTATCCAAATAAAGACAAAACTCGTAGAAAAGAAAAAGACAACTGATATTTTTTTAAGTAATAAAAACAGACTATATGAAAAAAGGATTGATGATTCTCGCAGTACTCTTCATCGGAGGTGTAGTTGCCTTAAATACAGGATGTGAAGAGGAGCCCAAGGAAACTTGTGAGCAGGATATGTTTTGTGATGGCACAGTAGCTGTTACTGCCTGCTGTGTTGAAGGAGGAGATTGCTACTACATCTATGAAGGCGTAGAATATCCTGATACTGAACAGGGCCTTCAGGATCTTATTGATGCATTGGATTGTCCTGCAAAGAACGCATCGGTAGATGAACAGAATGATTACCTGATCTCTCGTCTGAAGATGCTTATTGAGGAAGCCCGGATAAAGAGTCTGGGGAACTAAAAATGAATAGTTTTCTGATTAAAAGATAATCTTTTATTTTACTTGGTATTGTATTTTTTAAAGAAAAAAAGGTCCGAAAAGAGTTTTTTGGATCTTTTTGTTTATATGCTTGTATTACCTGACCATGAATTTTTAGGGTGAGTTAGATGATTCAGGACTGGTATTTTGACAATCCTGTCTTTTTTACAGACTAATTGGAAATGTGGCAAGAATCTCTATATCTACCACCACTTAAGTTTTCTGAAAAAAAGGAAACCGCCTTTTTTCTTTTTTCTTAATATTTTTTCCAGGTTGTCTGCCCGGAGATTGGCACCAATAATAGTCCCGTCCCCATCGATAAGAAAGCTTTGGGGAATGCTGGTGACATTGTATGTTTTTGCAGCAGGGTTCTTCCATCCACCTTGTCCTCCCACATGGTAAGGCCATTCGAGTTTATCCTGTTCTATGGCATTTTTCCACATCTTTGGACTGAAATCAAGGGAGACACTCACAATCGTGAATCCATTACCATTTTTAAAATCTTCGTCTTTGTATTCATGATATAACTCTACAATTTCCGGATTTTCTTTTCGGCAAGGTTTACACCAGCCTGCCCAAAAATCTACTAAAACCATTTTACCGCGCAGATCGGATAATTGGAATTTTTCTCCTGTGATCAGTTTCTGTTTTATCTCAGGGGCTTTGTCTCCCTTTCTTAATTCCTGGCCAGTAGCAGACAGGCTCAACAATAAAAGGAGGACTATGGCGATGCCGGGTTTCATTAATTTAATCATGATATTTTAAGATTGTTTATTTTGGATATGATTGCAAATATAATGCCTTTATTTTAAGGGCAACTAAGGTATAATAAAATAATTGGAAATGGAGAACCTGTTAAATGAATACATTTTATAGTTGATTGTGGGTATGGAGAAACAGGTAGAATTATAATCAACTTGCAGGCTGGAATCAGCTGAAGGCGTAATCCATAAAACTATGAGGAAGCTAGTAAAGGGACGAACGCATTTCCTTTGCGTGATCTTTGTTAATCTACTTCCGGCGATTGTTTAAAGGGCATGCGAAAGTAAAAAGCACTTGTTAAAAAACGAGCGCCAGCGGTAGTAATTCCGAAGTTGCTCAGGCAGATGCCAGGGATCAAAGATTAATTCAAATAACATGGATATTTATTGAACCTTAGCTTTGAACAGCA
>CAYWSJ010000095.1:0-12614 GCA_964461045.1 uncultured Bacteroidales bacterium
TGGCATTTGGATTTACATAAATGGCGATGTTATCAACAAATTCGGTTATTTCAGGATCGCTTCCATAATTTGTCAGCAAAGAATCCATAAAACGCAGCATAAAAACGAAACCTGTCGTTTCATCACCGTGCATGGTGCTGGTATAGAAGAATTCCGGTTCATCTTCTTCCTGGCTTACATTGTCGGAGATTTTGGCAACCAGCAGATCCCTGCCATCAACAGTTGTTCCAATGTTTTCCAGGGAACATATATTTGGGTAATTATTGGCAAAATCATTCATCATCTGTACATACACATCGTATGTTGGGTATTTATCCCAGTTCGACATTTCGCTAACAGTTGTTGCCATCTCGATTACTTTTGATTTGTCCTTTGAGGGGTGCGTCAACATTGTTATTTGGTAATCTGTTTCGGCCTTAAATTTTTTTAATTGTTCATTGTTTGCATAGGCGAAAACAGTACCATTTTTATAATTGTCAATGGAAATAATTCTTGTTAATTTTTCCAGCTTTTCTTTATTCTTAATGCTGAACTTAAAATAATGCTCATTCTGTTGTCCAAAAGAAAAAGAAATAGTAAGAAAAAGTAAGACAAACGTTAATCTTACGGTTTTCATAGCAATAGGGTGTGATTTATTATGTTAAAAATTATTTAATAATCGTCATTTCGTTAATTAACCGGTCTGCTCCTGCAAATTTATCAATGATAAACAAAGCATACCTGATATCCAAAGTTATATTTCTGCATTGAGAAGGATCATACATATAATCACTCATCGTACCTTCCCAGTTGCGGTCAAAATTTACACCAATAAGTTCACCATTGGCATTAATTACAGGGCTACCGGAATTTCCACCAGATGTGTGATTGGTAGCAATAAAGCATACTGGTAATTCCCCACTTTCCATAGCATATCGCCCAAAATTTTTATTTCTGTATAATTTTTTCAATTTATCGGGGATCACATAGTCTTTTTTTCCGGTTGCATTTTTCTGGATAACCCCGTCGAGCGTTGTATAATACCTGTAGTCTACCGCATCATTAGGTGAGTATCCTTTTACTTCACCATAAGCAATACGCATTGTGAAATTTGCATCGGGCCAGAATTTTTCATCTTTTTTCATTTTTTTCAGCCCCTGGACATAAATTCTGTAAAGACTGTCAAGCTTCATGTTAAATTGATCATAACCTTCCACAATGTCATTCTGATAAACTTTTACAAAGCTACTGACTAATTCAAAGGCCGGATCGTTTATAATTTTCAGAGAGTCTGATGCTTCAAATTCTCTTATGAAATTATAAACCTTGTTGGAATCTGTAAAGATGCTGTTCTCAAAAAGGTTGTTTATATAACCTGAAAAATCTTTTTCGTATTTATTGTTGATGATGTTATAAATTTCAGGATGAAATGTTTCATCAACTTTTTTATAGTATGCTTTTAGCATCTGAGTGCTTATTTCTTTGTCTATTGCAGGAATATAATCCTTGAAAAAGTCTTTAGTCCTGTCTTTTAAATTTTCTTTAACTCCGTTATTTGGGGTTTCCAGTAAGGCTTTAAAATTATAGGCGAACCTCATGATTTCAATGGCTGAATATCCTGCTTCTCTGAAATAATCCATAGCCATAACATAAGGAGTATAATTCTCATAAGTTTGGGAAAATTCCTCGATAATAGATCCGTAAGACTCTTTTCTTTCAGGCTTTTCAGAAATCCATTTGGTAAAGTTACTTTCTAATTTTTGTTTTTTCTGAATAGCATTTAATCTTTTCAGGCCTCTTATCTCACCTTTCCATCTTTTCCATGAATTGCTTACCCTGGAATGCTTAGTTGCATATTTGATTTTTATGGATTCGCTTTTTTCCATATATTTTTCCATCACTTCGAGTCTTTTATCCCTGAGCTTTATTCGTTGCGGGTTTCTTTTATTAACCACCAGGTCGATAGCATGTGAAGTCAGGTATTGTTGTGTGCTGCCGGGATATCCCATAACCATTGTAAAATCACCTTTGTCTATTCCTTTTAAAGATATTTTAAGATGTTTATCAGGATTGTAAGGAACATTTTCTTTATCGTATTCAGCAGGTTCATTGTTTTTGTCGGCATAAATTCTGAAAAGCGAGAAGTCCCCAGTATGCCTTGGCCACATCCAGTTGTCCAGGTCTCCGCCGAATTTTCCTATAGAGGAGGGGGGTGCTCCAACTAAGCGAATATCTTTGTATTCTTTATAAATAAACATATAAAATTCATTGCCATAATAAAAGCTTTTTATCACGGCTTTATGATCTGTTCCATCAGTGGCTTCGTTTTCAATTTTCTTAAAAACATCTCTCAGTTTGTATCTTCTTTCCCTTTCAGAAAGATTTGCTTTCAATTCTTCATTTACCTTTTCTGTTACATCTTCTATTCTCTCCAGGAAAGTTACCTTTAACCCTTGGTTTGGTAATTCTTCGTTCATTGAGCCTGCCCAAAATCCATTTTTCAGATAATTGTTTTCCACGCTACTGTGTGATTGTATTGCGCCATAACCACAATGATGATTTGTAATAATCAGACCTTTATCTGAGATAATTTCTCCGGTACATCCGCCTCCAAATATTACCACGGCGTCTTTTAAACTGGAATGATTAATGCTGTAAATATCTTCGGCTGATAGGCGGAATCCTTCTTTGTGCATATCCTCAATATTGAACTTGCTTAAAAGGCTGGGAATCCACATTCCTTCACCGGCAAAAGATTTTGAAAAAAATAATGCAAAGATGATTAAACTGAGAAAACCAAATTTTTTCATAAGAGAGTTGTTTATAAATTATCTATTAATTTTTGTATTTCAACATAAAGTTTTTGTACTGGCAGGCCCATGACATTGAAAAAAGAGCCTTCAATTTTTTCAACCCCTATATAGCCAAGCCATTCCTGAATTCCATAAGCTCCGGCTTTGTCGAAAGGTTCGTATTTGTCAATGTAATACCAAATTTCCTTATCCGTTAATTCTTTGAAATAGACATCGGTTTGGGAGGAAAAGGCTGTTTTTTGATTTAAAGTACGTAAACAAACACCTGTATATACCTGGTGAACCTTCCCGGAAAGCTTTCTTAAAATTTCATAAGCCTCAGTACTGTTCCTGGGTTTGTGGATAACTTCATTGTCCAGCCATACTATTGTATCGGCTGTAATGACAAGTGTTCTTGCATCCATTTCATCATCGAAGGCAGCAGCTTTCTGATTAGCCAGATAGAGGGGGATTTCTTTTTTCACCAGATTATCCGGATAGTTTTCTTCTGCCATTTGCTTGAGTTTCACGTCATACTTTACTCCTAATTCTTTTAATAAATATTGTCTTCTTGGCGACTGGGAGCCCAGAATTACATGAAACTGACCTAATTTTTCGAGGAAACTCATATGACTTGATTTTGAACAATATATCTTACTACAAGAGAATATAAAATACCCAAAAGCATGATGATTTTAAGGATATTCCCGATATTCCTGAATTGTTTCTTTGTTTTTGCATATATTAATCTTGCTATCAAAAATAAAAAAGGTAAGTACAAAAACAAAGAGAAATATATGATTGTTATTGAGTCTTCTAAATACTTGATATATATATAATTCAATGCCGCTAAGACGATTACGGCAAGCGAGATGGTGATGGTCTTAGAAGTTTTTACCCCTAAAACAACAGGCAGCGAATTTCTTCCATAAGCACTATCACCTTCAAAATCTTCAATATCTTTGATAATCTCTCTCATTAAATTTGTTATAAAAGCAAAAAATGAAAAAGCCAGAACCCAATAAAAAATATACATAAAATTTGCATTGTTTTTTATCAGAATTTCTCTGTAAGCCTCATTTAACAAGGGTATTTCAAAAAGAACCACCATAAGGGGCACGAGTGCAGTTAAAAAAGCGACAAGGATATTTCCTACAAGGAATTGTCTTTTATAAGTTGTGGAATAGAACCAGAGTAAACCTGTAACAATGAGAAAAACAAATCCAAGAAATACCATATTTATTTTATAAGCTAGGTAAAAACCAATAAGCACTGCAATTACGTTTAATACAGAGTGAAAAATAATTGCTGATCTTCGTGAAATTACGGTTCCTACCAGCACTGTTTTAGGACGGTTTAAAAAATCTGTATGGGTATCAAAGTAATCGTTTATTACATATCCTGCTGCTGTAATTAAAACAGTAGCAACAACTAAAAGGGCAAAATGGAATGAGCTTAGTTGAAGTTCAAATCCGTTTACCTCAAGCATGGGTTCTATTATGCACCATCTCATCAGATATTGTGTAATAATCACAATCAAAAGGTTGGGATAGCGCACCAGTTTTAAATAATTTAACATAGTTACCATTTAAACGCTTTATTATTGATCCATTTGCCCTGTAGCCTGAGCACTTGTTCTATCACATCTCTGACACACCCTTCTCCTCCTTTGAAACTGGAAATATAACTGGAAATGGATTTTATTTCTTCTGCCGCATCTGAAGGACATGTGGGAATTCCACATTTTTTCATTACCTGGTAATCGGGCAGATCATCACCCATATAAAGAATAGAAGAAGGGTCGAGATCATATTTAAAATAAAAATCTTCAATGTCGGATATTTTGTCAGATGATTTAAGGTAAATATCAGTAACGCCGAGTTTTTGAAACCGGGTTTTTACAGTTTTTGAATCACCTCCTGTAATGACTGCTATCGGATAACCATTTTTTATAGCGTATTGTACAGCATATCCGTCTTTTATATTTACTGCCCTGACAAACTCTTCTTCTTTAAACAGATACACTTTTCCGTCTGTAAATACTCCATCCACATCAAATGCGAATGCCTTAACTTTTTGCAGGTCTTCTTTGAAATTTGTCATTATTTATGAGTTGTCCGGATGATTGTAATATTCGTCTATCATGTTGCTTACAAATCTATATAATTTTCCTAACTTTTCGTTTTCTGAAAGAAATTTTAAATGCTTTTCAATGGTTTTTTTATCACCTCTTCTGGCTGGCCCTGTTTGAACGGTTCCCGGAGGACTTTCCTTTACTTTGTCGACCGTTTCTCCAATCAAAGGTTTAAGGATTTCAAAAGACAAATTGTGCTTATCCAGAAAATCATCTGCCATTGTGAAAAGGAAATTTGGGAAGTTACAAACAATTACAGCAGCAATATGCAGGGTCAATCGTTTGTCAGAATCTACAAACTCAATGCTGTTTGAAAGATCTTTGGCAATTCCTTTCAATGATGAAAGAGAAGATTCAGAGTCAGCTTCAAGACAAAGGGGTATGTTTTTAAAATCTAAAGAACGCTGTTTTGAAAAGGTTTGCAAGGGATAGAGAATTCCATGAGATGGAAATTTCCGGAGGATATTCATGGGCTTGCTTCCGGCTGTATGAACAACAATACCGTTGACAACAGGCATCTGTTCAATGAAGCCCTCCAGGGCATCGTCTTTGATTGAAATAATGTAAAGGTCTGCCTTTTTAACAAGGTCTTTAATATCTTGAATATATTCACAATGAAGTTCTTGTGCCAGTTTTTCCCCATTTTCAATGCTTCTGTTGTAAACCTGTACCAAGGTATGAGGTGAATTGTGAATTGCTCTCCCAATATGAGTAGCCACATTGCCTGAACCGAGAAGCACTACCTTCATAGTTTTAGGATTTTGGTGTTTGACAAACTTAAAAAAAATATCTTAATGTTTTTTTAAGCCAAAAATATCTTGTCACAATTTATTATTAAAATGAAAAAACCTTCTTCCTTTGTTGTCTGGAAGAAGGTCTAAGGAATATTTTAAATGAATACCTGTTTTGATTTTATCCTGCTTAACAAAATTTTATAATACAATCAACACGGGTTCCCACTATTTATATCTGTTATCTTATTCCTGGTTTGGATTCATCATTCTCCCCATAAACAGGATGCTTCCTGATTTGTTATCTTTTATCAGGAAGATAAAGGGGTGATCTGCATCAAAACTGGCAGATTTCATTATGGCAGATGATTTTCTCATAACTACTCCTGTAGCTGCTGCTGCTTCTGTACCTTTTTCATTTACATCAACAAATGATTTGTGTACAACTTCACTGATAAAAAGATCTTTTTTGCCTGTTATTCCCGAAAAGTCAGCATCTTTTTGAAACGCAGTTTTCATACCTAAATTTTTGAGGGGATCATTCAGGTCATAATCAGCACTAAATTTAAATTTAGGTAAAGATAATTTTACTTTTGTTTTATAGAGAGAGCGAATATATTTTTGAAATAATTCATAGTTTAATTTTTGTTCAAGCTCCTTCATTCCGTAACGCTTATGAGGGAGTAAAACCATCATTGAAATTTCATTTCCTTCATAAGGAATTTCTATAACCTTCGCAAGATCATCTTTATAATACCTCAAAGAGACTGTTTGATTCATGAAGTCTGCTTTTGTCGTACATTCAGAATATATAAAAAAGGTATCTTCTTTGGTTTTTTCTTCCTTAAAAGGGTGTTCCCATTTTCCATTAAAATATATGGCATTAACCAGTACAAGCCTGGTTAGTGGATCAAGCATATTTTTTTTAATCAGGTTTTTTATTTTATTGTTGGTTTTGTCTTCAACCCATTTGTTAATATTTTTTCTTACTTGTGGGTGATTGTTTTTAAAATCAACCTTTTTAATTCCTGCTTTATAATAGCTATCGTTGATGCTAATGAACTTATCCATAAAATTATAATTCTGCTGGCACCATAAAGAGTTGGCAATGTTTAACTGGACTCCTTTTTGCGTAGCTGCTTCAATATGATCATTCAGTTTTCCAAAACTTTTCGCCAGGCTCTCCTTGTCATCAAGGTAGTACATGACCTGTTTCATTTCCTGTTTTGTTATATTTTCAGCCCCGGTGTAAGTCATTGCAAGTGCTGAGGAAATACTGTAAGGTGAGAAGAAAACATTTTCTTCTTTATCATTCAATTTCTCATACAGATCGAAAGCAAATTGATTGTTACCATTGACAGTCTCGTTGAAGTTCTGACCAAGGGTTAGGACTGTGGTGCCTAAAAATATTAAAAGGGTTATCAGAAATTGATACATCTTTTTTGATTTCATAAGAATGGAATTTAAAATGAATTATTGATTCTCAAATTACAAAAATTGAACCATTTATCTTTAGAAAAAATAATAAATTTTATAATTTTTATTGAATAACGAAGTTAATCAAACTAATATTCTTTTTCACAAGAATAAACAAAATAGATTTAGAAATCTGTCTTGCTATAACAATTTAGTTTTTATTACCAAACGTGAGTTCGATATAAGTATAACAACTAAATCACAGGCATTCAGATAGCCCTAGCCTTTAGGCTGGGGTTTGTTAGGTACGGGTTATGTTGATTTTTGAAAATTTTGTAGTTTAATTTACAAAATTTTCAAAAATCTTTTTCCTAAGAGACCTGTAACCTCAGCTTAATAGTTGGGGATATCTGAATATCAGACAGATAAAGGGTGTTTTGACATAGAAATTCACGTTACTGAAGTTTCGCATTGAATTTTAACTCATTCATTACTAATCCTCAATCTTTTTTTTAAATTCAATTCCGGGATTATACCCACTGAATTCCAATTCTGTAAAGTTCTGATTTTATTGAAGTAAAGATATATTTATTTCTTTTTGTGCTTAGGTATAAATACCCTGGTGCATGTTCTACCAGGGTATTTATACCTAATCTGAAATTTCATTTTTAGTCTTAATTGATTGTTTTTTAAATAGTTATGTGCACCCCGGGTGAGGTCATGTAAATGATTGGCAATATGTGGCTTACGGAATGGTGGTAATGCTGGCAAAAAAAAATCTTTAAAATCAGGTTAAAATACTCTATTCTTCCCTGTATCGTATCCGTAACACAAATTAAAAAGTAATATAAAAAGCTGTTGAAATGAAAAGGGTAAAACAAATATTATTTGGATTGGTATTAATACTTTCAACCTCTTTGAAAGGAAATACGCAAGTTGTAGAAGTTGAAAATTTCTTTGTGAACAATGTGAATGTTATTGCTGCGGGCGATAATAAAATATGGACAGGAACCAAGAGTCATGGAATAGTTGTTAGAAATTATGAAGGAGATATTATCCAAACCTTAAATACTTCTGATGGATTATTAAGCAATAAGATTAATTCTCTAATTATCGATAATGAAGGGAGAAAATGGATAGGTACAGCTGAAGGTCTGAATTTGTATGAAAATAATCAATGGTCTTCCTTTACAAAAACAGATGGGCTGGCATCCAACGAAATCAATAGTTTATTAAGAACAGGTGAGGACAGTATCTGGATTGGGACCAGCAACGGACTTAGCTTTTATGATGGAAGTAATTTTCATAATTATACAACTTCAGACGGGCTTGTGAATAATTTTGTAACAGACCTGGCTTTTGATAATGGAAATATTTATGTGGCAACAATTATGGGTTTGATGGTTTTTGATGGTGTGGAATTTACAGAAGTCTCAGACCCCGAACAATTTTCTTCGGCCTGGATCAATTCAGTCACAGTTGGTATCTATGGGGCTCTCTGGTTTGGAACAAATATGGGAGCTGTACAATATGCCGGTGATGAATGGGAATATTTTGACACTGAAAACGGCCTGTTAAGCAATGAAGTTCAGGATATTATGATGAAAGATGGAAAAGCTTATATCTTGACCAATGGCGGAGGAATAGGAGTTTATGACAATGAAGAACTATCTGCTTTTACCACAGAAAACTCAGACCTGCCTGTGAATAATTTTAAAACAATAACTCTTGACGAGGAGCAAAATATTTGGGTGGGATATTATAAAGGAGTCTCTAAATTTGATGGTGAAAACTGGAATGACTTTTCCGAGATATGCGATAATCATGTTAATGCTTCCGCAACCGAATGTGGCAATATCTGGCTTGCAACTGATAATGGAATTGCAAAACGAAGCAAACAGGGATGGAATACTTATAATATTTATGATGGTCTGATCAGCAATCACGCTTATGATATACAAATTGAAAATGGAGGAGTATGGATCGCTACCGATAAAGGCATTACCCACATGGGTGAAGAAAGAACCGTATCTTATACTGAGTATGACGGGTTAGTATCGGAAATGGTTCAATGTGTAGCAATTGATTCTTCTTATAATAAATGGTTTGGAACAGATGCGGGAATTTCTGTTTTTAATGGAACTGAATGGACTAATTATACTGTAAATGATGGCTTGTCTTCAAATAAGATAAATGATATAAAAGTAGACCAGGACGGTATTGTATGGATTGCTACAGATTCAGGAGTGAACAGGTATTCTGAGATAAGCAAAAGCATTGGAACGACCTTTCAAATTTTTAATACTGAAAATGGTTTAGCCAGCGACACTGTGAATTCAATACAGATTAATGAAGATAATTTATGGTTTGGGACCAATCAGGGTATTTCCGTTTATGACGGAAATGCATTTTATACCATTAATATGGACAATGGTTTGACATCGATGAATGTAACTTCGTTTGCACAAAGAGATACAAGCATTTGGGTTGGAACAGACCAGGGGATTGAAATCTTCAACGGAGAGAGCTGGACGGTAATTAATTCGGATAATGGTCTTTTTAACGAACATATTAACGATCTGACAGATTGTGAGAATTTTATTTGGGTTGCTACAAATGATGGACTTGCCAAGGTGAATTATTTTGTGAATCATGCTCCTACAAGTATTCAGGCAGAAACCAGCCAAATACCTGAAAATATCAAAGAAGGAGAGATTGTAACAACCCTTCAGGCCAGCGATCCGGATGATGAACAAAATTTTGTTTTTACCCTGGTTGAAGATTCAGCCACCGACAACGAACTCTTTACCATTCGTAACAACCAGTTAATTGCAAACGAAGTTGTTGATTACGAGGTCAAAACTGAATATCACCTGCAATTGAAGGTAGAAGATCAATACGGAGCTTCAAAAATTCAGAATATCTCCTTAGATGTTCAGGATCTGCAGCCTGTTTTAGAATACAATGCTTTGTCACTTCATGAAAACCCTGAGCAGGGTAAAGAGCTGGGAACAGCAGGTTTATCTGACGAGGGAGATATGAGTTCTGTAGCCTTTGAAATTATTGAAGGGAACACCGAAAATGCTTTTGGCATTGATCCTGGTACAGGTCTAATTATGGTTAATAATCCAGAGGTGTTGGATTATGAAACAAACCCGGATTTTATGTTGAGTGTAACTGTGACTGACGGGAAAAATTCAGATACGGCAAATGTTTACGTAGAGGTATTGGATATAGTGCTGGAAGGTTATAATGTGGTGTTTGTAGTATATGATGAAAAAGGAAACACACTCAGTAACGCAAAAATTTCGCTTGAAGGATATGCTACCCTGAGCACACTTTCAAACGGACAGGTTGTATTTGGAAATGTTACTCCAACTGAAAACTTGTTTTATTCCGTTGACAAAGAGGGTTATAAACAAGACTCCGGCAAAATTAACGTTGTAGATGAAAATATTATTGAAAGGATTACACTGAAGGAAGAAGATGACGATCAGAATTCAGATTCCACACAAACGGCAATTCACAATATTCGTAAAGAAGATATCAATGTTTTTCCTAATCCGGCTTCAACTTATGTACGGGCCAATATCGATATGGAATTGCAGGGTAAAAACACTTCGTTGATTATAAGAAGAATGAACGGAACAATAGCGGAACAAAGAAAAGTCACTGATCATTCCCGGATAAATGTGAGTCATTTATCTCAGGGAACATACATATTCGAGTTTGTTTTTGAGAATCAATCTCCTGTGTATAAAAAGATAGTTATACGATAGATCATCATAGCAGAGCAATACACTACTCAGGCAGGGAATCAATCTTTTTTCAGGGGTTGGTTCCTTGTTTTAGATAAACTTTGTTTATTTTACCATTTACTTTTTTTACTGCTTCTTCAATGCCCCTTCGTATTCCTTCTTTGTCAACCGGGCAATTCAGGCAGGCGCCATCGAGCTCCAGGTGAATGTTGTTTTGATCGTCAATTTTTTTAAGAATAATGTTTCCGCCATCTTTGCGCACATAATCCCTGAACAGCTCAATTTTTTCTCTGATTTGTTTTTTTGTCTGTGTATCCAAAGTAAAATCTCTTGGTTTTAATATAAACAAATGTACTAAAAGCCTGCTATATACCAAATTATTTAATTGTTAAATACGATCAGATGTGTAATTTATAACGAATGTTTCATTTGTCTTTTAATCAATTTGTTGTGGTATAATCAATTTAAAAAGCATGCAGGCGGGTGCGAAATTGATTAATATTTTCACAGTCTCTAAATCGGGGTGCTGGTCTTATTATTAAATTTTGTTGGATAAGTTTGTAAAAATAATCCCGACCTCCGCGGGCCGGGACTATTTGAATGCCAATAACATGATTGTTCTTCTTACGTCTGACTTGGTTTTGTTACCATACTTAGTGCTCAATTATCAATTTTCGTGCATGAGTTTTCTCTTTGGTTATTATGTGGAGAATATATACTCCTTCAGCCATTGAGCTTGTGTTTATAGTATGGCGGAAATTTCTTCCTTTTGCCTTTTCTGCATAGGCAAGTTTGCCCTGTGCATTAAACAGTTTGATAGTGAATGTATAATTTCTGACTGCATAAATATCAAAGAACAGTTTTCTGTTTACAGGGTTTGGATACATGTCAACCTGGTAATTGTCTGTGAAAATAAAATTGTCTTCAATTCCAACAATTAATTTTTCCACGTAGATTGAATCTTCTCCTGTACATCCATATTCATTGGTAACAGTTACTTTATACATTCCGTCTTCTGTTACTTCAAAAGTTTGGTTGGTTGAGGAATCCTGCCACAAATAACTTTCGAAATTACCCGGATTCAGCGTAATAGGATACTCACTCACCTGTATTGAGTCATCATCCCCCAGGTCAGGCTGGGCATCTCCATAAACCTCCATAGTGGATACACTTGTATCATTGGATAATACGAGGTCATCCGGCCAGTCTGTAAAATAAGTAAACTGGTATTGCTGCGGATTTGAAATATCTGCTTTCTGGCTGAAAGTGTATTGAATTGTGTCATCCGGGTTAAAGGTTTCCGTAAGTGTATAATCTTCTTCCACCAGGTTGCCGTTTAATTTATACCTGAGAGGAATAACATCGCCACTGGTAAAGGGATAATTGCTTTTGTTCGTGAATTTAATCTCTACTTCGGCAGGATCGGGATAATGACAGTCAGAAACCGGCCTTACCAGCCCGGTGGCGCTCAGATCTGTAATAGCAAGAACTACCTGTACAGTATCGCTTGCCTCACAAGTATACGTTTCATTTGCTTCATTTGTGTATGATTGGGTGACTGTTACATAGTATAAGTCATCATCTGTCTGATTTTCCTCATTCACCGTAAAAGTGGGTTGGGTGGTACTGTCATGCCACAGGTACGTATCAAATTCTCCCGGGTCGATTACGTAATAGAGAGCTTCAAGTTCTACAACATCTGGTAAATCCAGGTTCGGATCGCCTCGGTGGAAAGTTGTATCCCTCAGAGTATCGTTCCATGCCCTCATGTCATTTTTCTGCATGGTATAAAGATCCAGCGGGT
>CAYWSJ010000096.1:0-12471 GCA_964461045.1 uncultured Bacteroidales bacterium
TTAATGATAACAGAGAAATTCATGCATTCATTCGCAATATATCTGACAGAAAGGGAGTGGAGGAAGCTCTTAAAGAGAGTGAAGAAAAGTTCTTTTCTCTTTTTTCTGCTGCACCTGATGCTGCTTTGCTTGCAAGTGGTGAAACTGGGGTAATTGTGGACGCTAACATGGCTGCTGCTAATCTTTTTGAGAAACCCATTCATGAAATTATAGGAATGCACCAGAAAGAGTTACACCCCAAAAATCTTAACAAACAATCTCAGGAAAATTTTGAAAACAGAAAAGTTTTTTCAGAAACAGAAATTTCACCAATTGAATCACGTATAATTACCAATTCAGGAAAAGAAAAAGATGTAGAAATCAGGGGGAAAATTATTACAATTCAGAATAACCAATTTGTACTGGGAACATTCAGGGATGTTACTGCCCGGAAAAAAGCCGAACATGACCTTAGAAAAAGTGAACAAATGTTGCGCGAGCTTAATGCCACGAAAGATAAGTTTTTTTCTATCATCTCTCACGATCTGCGTAATCCTTTTAATACCATTTTAGGCTTTTCACAATTGGCACTGGATAAGATCAAAAAAGAGAAGTATGAAGATGTAGAAAAGTACTGTTTTCAAATATATAAATCCACCCGGCATAGTTATAATTTGTTAAATAATCTTCTTCACTGGTCAAGAATTCAAAGAGGGAAAATTGGGTTTGGTCCTGAAATTCTTTTAATGGAAAACATTATAGACCAGGCAACACAGCAGGTGGCAGTGAATATGGAAGAAAAAGACCAGCACCTCGATATATCTGCTGAACCCGGTTTGAAAGTTTATGCTGATGCTTTTATGCTTGAAACAATTTTAAGAAATTTGCTTTCAAATGCTATCAAGTATTCGCCTGACGGGGGAAAAATAAATCTTAAGATTTATAAGCATAAAGGAAAAATAAAAATAAGTGTAAAGGATGAAGGCATAGGAATGAGCAGACAGGTTCTTGACCAGATTTTTAATATTGAAAAGAATTTTTCCACCAAAGGAACAAGAAAAGAAGAAGGTACAGGTCTTGGACTGATACTTTGCAAAGAATTTGCCGAAACACACGGAGGAAGTATTGAGGTGAAGAGTGAAGAAGGGGAAGGCTCTTTGTTTACGGTTTCTCTTCCTGGTAAACTCAAGGCGGAATAACATTGCCTGATAAAATTTTTGGCGCAATATTTGATAAGAAGTTGTTTGCCAGGAATATATGTCTTGTGGCCGTTTGCGAAGCAGACTGTTTTTCACGATAAACACACCTATTCGTACATAATTATTTTATATGAGATGTGAATTCGATGTAGTAAAACATCCTTTTATTTGGCTGGTATTCAGATGTTCCCAGCTTTTAGGCTGGGGTTGCAGGACTCTTATGAAAAATCAACATAACTCGTGCCTGACAAACCCCGGCCTAAATACTATAGGTATCTGAATGCCTGCGCTTTAGTTGTTGTACTTAACATAGAAACTCACGTTATATGAGGAATTGTTTATTTTTTGTAATGATTTAAACGATTCTCAAAAAAGATTATCATATAAACTGTTTGCATTAAATTGAATCGTGGATGTAAATATTTTTGTATATTTGCAATTAACCAACTCATTATCTGCGGATTGACCAGGTCCCCAAAAAATATTTTATTGAAATTGTTTAATTTGAAATCTAACAAGATACAAAATATTATCTCAGAATACCAGGACGAAATGGTCTGGGTAACTGATGAAGAAGGTAATATTATTCGTGCATCAAAATCTTCTTTTAGTATTTTAGGGTATGCACCCAAAAAGCTCAGGGGAAAGAATTTTTATGATTTTATTCCTGAAGATGATTATCCGACTCTTAAGGATCTCCTGGAAAAATCGTTAAGTAACGGCAAAGCCCGCCAAAAGGTTTGGTTTTATTCCCAAAGCCAAAACCTGGTAATGTTTAAAGTAAAGACTTCGTATTTGAAGGATCAATCAATTCTTGTTCATAACATTCAAAAACACGGTTATCCAGGTTCTGATTTAAAGTATTTTGAAATAAAGCATAATACTTATAGGTTTCTTCTGAAGAATATGACAGACGCCCTTATTGTGTTGAATTACCAGGGGATCCTTGTTTATGCGCAGGGATTAAAAGAAATGCTGGGTTATAATGAGAATGAAGTAATCGGAGGTACTGCTTTTGCCCCGGTACACCCTGAAGATAAGGAGAATACACTCCAGGTTTTTCAGGAGTATTTACAAAAAGGGGAATTTGAGCATAACAGGCTGGATTATCGTTTGATGAACACCAGGGGAGAGTATGTCTGGGTAGAAGGAAATTTTAAGGTTATTGAAGAGCTGGAAACAGGAGAAAAGATGATACTTAATAATATCCGGGATATTTCAGAAAGAAAAAGAATGGAGAAAGAAATTAAGGACAGCAACCAGACCAAAGATAAGCTCTTATCCTTGATTGCACATGATCTGAAGAGTCCTTTGAGTAATATTTCCGGTTTTGCATATTTGCTTAAAGAGAATTTTGAAACCGATCCGAAAGATAAAACGCATACAAACATAGATTTTATTTATGAAAGCAGCAGGCAAGTAAATGAGTTGGTAGATAATTTATTGAACTGGGCCAGACTTCAAACCAACAGGATTAGTGTAAACAAGGAAGCCATTGACCTAAAGCAGACTGTTGAAAAGATTCTTTCTTATTACCAGGAAACAAAAGAGAAAAAATCATTATCCATAGAACTGCAAATACAAGACAATTTAAATGTGTTTGCAGACCCAAATATGACCAGGGCTATCTTTCGCAACATAATATCAAATGCCTTTAAGTATAGTTATCCGCAAGGAATAATTACAATAGGTACCCTGAAGACAAATAACTCAATGGTTTGTATTTATGTAAAGGACCAGGGAGTGGGGTTGTCTGAACAACAGGTAAGGAGCATTCATAATAACAGGGATTTTGCAAGTACAAGGGGAACGGGAAAAGAAGAAGGGAGTGGTCTCGGACTTAACATTACCCGTGAATTTGTTCATAAAAACGCAGGGCAGATAAAATTTGAATCTAATGAACATAATGGTACGACGGTGAAGGTTTGTTTGCCTGAAATTTCATAATATACAGACAGCAATCGGTAATCGCGAGAACGAAACTCAGAATACATTTTTTTTGTTCCCTGGAGGACTCGCGTTGTTTTGTTTTTCGATTGTAACGCAATGGTTACCCGATAGTCATTCAATGGTCACTCTGTAGTTTTTTCGAACCAGCTTTGAGTATTAAACTGATAAATCTCCCTCTGACTTGTGCTTAGTGCTTTCAGCCACTGCTTTCTGTAACTCTGCTACCCCTGTTGGCAGATTAACCAGACAGGGGAGCGGAGTATTCTGTTATTCACCTTTTGCTTTAGCGTTGTCCAGGGTATTTATATTTGCCTTGTCCGGGTTTCCTGAGTAATTCACATAGCTATCCCCGGCAGCATGGACCTCTATTTTTTCCGTAACTTTAATGTGAACCCTGGCATTTCCCCTTGCTTCTACTTTGCAGGTTTTCGTTTCAAAAGAATTACCATAAAAACGCCCTTCACCATCACAGATGATATTAGCCTTGTCTGCATTACCTTCCAGCTTTGCGTGGCTTTTGTCATGGATTTCGACTTTAATCAGATCCGTTGAGATGTTTCCGGAAAGATAACCTTTGCCTTTCATGGTAAGTGCATTCAAAGAATCTGTTTTGATAAAGACTTCCTGCAGTTTTGATTTCACCTTGTCCAGGTCGGTAGTTACATACAGACAACCGTTTTTTACATGCGTTTTAATGTGGCTGGCATGTTTTTGTTCAGCTTTTATTTTTACCTCATGTTCTGAATTGTTCTCAAGTTTTATTTTCAGATTTCCCCTGGTATGGATCGCATGAAAAGCTTCTACTTTTCTGGTTTCATCCACCAGGTTGGCTTTAACCTTTTTTAACTCCTTATTGTAATGTGTTTTCATAACAATCATCAGAGTGGTAATAACGAGAATAGCGAGAATTAAACCACCCCATAATATTTTATTGCTTGTCTTCATATTGATCTGTTTTTCAGTTTAAAATTATTGCTTTTCACGATAACTCTTGTAGATCTCTTCCAGCTTCAGATTTAGTAGTTCCATTTTTCTGAAAAAAACCGGGACATCATGTTTCAGAAACTCTTCTTTTTTCAGTTGTCTGGCCTTTTCATAACCGTTACCGGTTACAAAATACCCGATTCCCCGTTTGTTGTAGATTATTTCTTTCTCCTGCAGATGGTTGTATGTTCTAACCACCGTATTGGGATTGACCTCCAGTTGTACAGCCAACTCTCTCACCGAAGGGATTCTTTCTCCTTCGGGCCATTTCCTCATTAAAACATTTTCAATGAAGAGGTCGGCTATTTGTAAATATATGGCCTGATCTTCTCTGAATTCCATAACTAAATCTGCCTTTCTTTTAATTTAAAATAAGAGACAACTAATAAAAAGGGAGCGAGCCCGTACCAGTAGATTGCATTTAGGAAAGGAATGAGGTTTTCTGTAATAAAAGCCGGAGCATAACTATCTATGTGTCTCATCAATTCCATTTCAGACATAAACGTTTGTCCGAGTAAAAAGTATCCTAAAGCAGCCGTAAAGAGCCCGATCACAAAACTTACTATAAACATGGCTAATAAGGTTTTAATGAAGTTATAATTTCTGAAAGCGCATGCCCCCAGGAAGAATATTGACTGAATCACCAGGTATTCTTTTGCATTAGCTATAAACCGGGTATTGGTTAAATTCAGCATCTGAAAATCCATGTCAAACAGCGCCGAACTGATTATTCCACCAAGAAAGGCTGTTATTACCAGACCTGCAAAAGCAGCAACTGCATACCCGATTGCACTGATCAGCCATTGAGATACCAGCTTTTCAAGCGAAGAAGCAGGCAAAGTCAAATACTGATAACTTTTTTCAGGTTGATGCAGTTCATTGAAAATGCGACTGGTAAATAAAAAACCGCCGATATAAAAGAAAAAGTAAAAAGTTGCTAAAAAGGGCTGGTAATTGATATGCCCCCTGGCATAAGAATCTCCTATCAGCAGGAGCAAAAGAAGACCTGCCACAGCGCCAAAACCTATGAATAATGATTTTGAGTTCATTGTCAGGTCTCTGCGAAGCAAGTTATATAATCTGAATAAGTTGAAATGTTTATTCGTCTTCATAATCTTTTTATTTTTTAAATGCATGGTTAATTTCTTTTCCCTTATGAATAATTCCATTGAACAACAATTCCATGTTAACCTGGGTCTCTTCAGAGCCGTCGTTTTCTACGATGCCTGCTTTGCCGTTCATGATCTCTTCTCCATAAAGCAGTCCTTTAGGCTCTTCACCGTTTCGGATTACTTTAAATGCCAGGTTCTTTGTAATTTCCTCCATACTCCGGTTAAAAATTATTTGTCCATCATCGAGCACAATAACCGGATCGATCAGACTTTCCATGTCGCGCACCTGGTGGGTTGAAATAATAAAAATTCGATCCTCGCTGAGGGAAGAGGCCAGGATTCTGCGGAACTGACTTTTTGATGGAATATCCAGTCCGTTTGTGGGTTCATCAAGGATTAAAAGTTTTGAGTTTGTTGCCAGACCAAAACTTAACAAGACCTTTTTCTTTTGTCCGTAAGAAAGTTTCGACAGCTTTTCCTGCTTGTTCAGGTTGAATTCATTCATAAGCTTGTCAAACTGTTCATGATCGAAGCGGGGATAAAAAGCCCCGTTGATTTTCACATACTCTGAAATTTTAACGCTGGGAAGCTGAAATTCTTCCGGGATAATATAGGCTTCAGCCAGCATTTGAGGTATGCGTTTTCCTGACTCGTAATTGAGCACTGAGCAATTACCGTGTTTTGGCTTCAGCAACCCGGTGATTAGCTTCAACAAACTGGTTTTTCCAGCCCCGTTTTGCCCAAGCAGCCCATAAATGTTTCCGGGCTTCAGCTCAACGGACAAACCACTGAATAGCAGCTGTTTTCCAGGGTACGCAAAGTCTAATTGTTGAATGTCTACCATAGTGTTTTTGTTTTATAGTGTATTAGTATATTAGTACACCACAAATGTATGTAAAAAAGAATTACACTTCCAAATTTTTTTAAAAAAATTTTCAAAAAAGTTGAATCAGAATGCTGGGTTCAAAAAACAGGCGTTTGATTCTGTCAGCCTTTACAATTATTTCAGGAAAGCACCTTAGTTAAATGAATTTTTTTCTTCATTGGTCATATCGTCACTTACATAGTAATCCGGTTTGTCTGAATGGCGCATATAATTTGCTTTAGAGATCATGTGAGTACCCAGTGGTACGGTAAGAAAAGTGAATACGATAATCAGAATGCCTTTAATTATATTTGCAATTTCCGGCATTGCAATTACTGCTCCGATAAGAATCATCACCAGCCCAAAGGAAGTAGTTTTGGTTGTTGCATGCATGCGCATATAAACATCCTTTAGCCTTAGGAGTCCTAATGCTGATATCAGGATAAAAACAGCTCCCAAAAGGAGGAATCCGAAAACCAACCATTCAATCATGCTGACCTCCTTTCGTCAGATATTTTGAGATTGCCACAGTGGCAATAAATACTACAAGAGAGAGGATTATGACAATATCCATATATTCTTTTTTGCCTGTAATGATCATTGTTAAAAGCATCATTCCTGCTGCCAAAAAGGCCAGCAAATCAATGGCTATGACACGATCTGCCAATTCCGGTCCTTTTATTAACCGGTACATTACCAGTACAAAGGCGGCAATTAATATGTATAGTGCTATTTTGGCTCCAAGGACAATCATAGTTATTAAGTAAATAAATTTGATACTCGTTTTTCCAGTTTTCCAATTTCTTTAACTTGTTTTCTCCTCCCGGAAAAATTCAGAATATGCACATACATGAATTTTTTGTCTTCTGTCAGGTCCATTGTGAAAGTTCCTGGTGTCATGCTAATAAGATTTGCCAGTAGAAGAATTGCATGGTTTTTTTGAAGATTTACAGGCACCTTAATGATTGCAGGCCGCAGATCTATTTTAGGATGCAGGATATAATATGCCAGGTGAAAATTGGACTTCACCAGCGTTCCCAGATAAAAGAGAAGAAATTCGATGCTTCTGTATATTTTCTTAAGGTTATATAAAATCATATTTAAAAAAATTAATTCAATACTGCGTTAATGTACACTTCCGGATTTTTCATTGCTTCCGCGGCATCCAGGAAAACATCCATAAACCATCCGGCAGTTAGTCCAACAGCCAGCGTAGCCAGTGCAAATATTGTTACAGGCAAAATCATTGTTCCTTTGAGCGGATTTTTATTTATTTCTCTTGCTCCGTCAGGTTTGGGTTTCCAGAAAGCTTCATGCCAGATTTTTAGCATGGAAAAAAGCGTTACAATACCTACCCATACTGCAACACCTGTAATTACATAATGTTCAGCTTTAAAACCACCCATGATCAGGAATAATTTTCCAAAAAAGCCTGACAAGGGAGGCAATCCTGCCAAAGAAAGTGCCGGGATAAAAAACAACAATCCCAGCCAGGGGTATGCTTTAAAAAGACCGCCAATGTCTTTGAGCTGATAACTGCCCGTTTTTTCATAAACTAATTTGCCAACAAGAAAAGTAGCTGTTTTGGACAGAATATTATGCACTGTAAAAAAGATGGCTGCAGCAATAGAGAATACAGTAAAAAAACCGAGTCCCATGATAATATAACCTACCTGGCTAATGATGTGAAAAGAGAGAATTCGTCGGATGTCAAACTGGGAGGCTGCTGTTAACACTCCTATCACCATTGTTAAGCCGGCGAGTATGAGAATAAGGTTTTGCCAGAAGGGTGTCAGTTCTACCAGGAAAAGTGTGGAAAAGCGAATCATTGCGTAGACTCCTACTTTTGTCAGTAACCCGGCAAAAAGAGCTGTAATGGTTACCGGAGCTGTATGATAAGAGGAAGGCAGCCAGAAAAATAGTGGGAATAGACCCGCTTTAACGGCAAAAGCAATAAAAAAGAGCACAAACGATGAGTACATGAGGAACGACTGATCGTTTCCCCGCAGAATATTTGCCAGGTCAGCCATGTTTAATGTGCCGGTTTTTCCGTAGATTAGACCTATTCCGGCTAAAAACAGAAGCGAACCCACCAGGTTCATTGTAACATATTTGATGGCACCTTCCAGTTGTTTTCTCTTGCTTCCAAGGGTAATAAGCACAAAAGAAGACATCAGCATGACTTCAAACCAAACGTAAAGGTTAAAAATATCACCGGCTATAAAAGCACCGTTAACACCCATCATCAGGGTATGAAAAAAGAGGAAGAATTTATTTTTGTGGTGTTCTTCGGTTAAGCCGTTCAGGGCAAACATTCCGACCATCAGGGCAGTGAACGAGGTCACCATCAGCATAACTGCACTGAACAGGTCAATGGCCAGTGTTATGCCAAATGGCGCTTTCCATCCACCCGCCTGGGTAACCAGTATTCCTTCTTCCCTGACCAGGATAAAGATAAGCAGACTTGCCAGAAACATAACAATTGCCCCTCCAAGGCCGACTGACTTCAGCCAGCGCGTATTTTTCCCTCCCATAAGGAGAAGGATCACAAATAAAAGAGGAGTCAGTATGGGCAGCACTGTTATCATGATTGATCTGTCTGTTTTACCTGGTCGAGGTCATACGTACCAGTTTGTTTATAATATTTGTATTTAAGCACCAAGGTGAAAGCAACAATTCCAAACCCAATTACAATGGCTGTCAAAACCAATGCCTGGGGAAGCGGATCGGCCATTTCTTCTGCCGCTTTGGCGCCCTCTTTTGCTAAAAAAGCAGGCTTTCCCCCGGTGAGTCCGGCAACCATAAAAATCAGAAGATTGGTGGCATTGCTCAGAAAAATGATCCCCAGTATCAGTTTAACCAAACTTCTTCTTAACAGCATATACACGCCTGCAGCGTATAAAATTCCTACCAGTATGGATAGTATTATTTCCATGACCATTCCTCCATCATTGATGTAACAATTAAAAACAAGAATCCTATCACAGTAAAATAGATTCCGATATCAAACAGCAGCGGAGTTCCCAGCTTTATTGTTTTTTCTGTAAAGATCCCCGGGATTTCTGTCCATACACCGTCAAGGAAAAAGCCTCCCGTGAAACCACCCCAGATTCCGCTAACAAGAATTGATGTCAGACCAATTATGAGATAAACAACCGCCTGTTTGCTGCTTTTACCTTTCAGACTTTCTATTTCAAACGCCAGGGGCTTGAATATTAATGCACTTCCGGCAATCAGTCCGCCAATAAATCCGCCTCCCGGCTGGTTATGTCCCCTTAGAAGTAACCAAACCGAAACCATTATGAAAATGTACTTTAGCACTGAAGAGGCCAGTTTTAAAATCTTTGTTTTCATTTTGGTTTCATTTTTAAAAGTGCTACAATACCTAACGCTGCAATCATCAGAACAGTGATCTCTCCAAGTGTGTCTAATGCCCGAAAGTCTACAAGGATTACATTTACCACATTGCTTCCAAAACCTTTTTCAAGGCTGTTTTCAACAAAATATTCAGAAATCGGCTTGCTGAATTCAAGGTGCGTAGCTTTCAGTGCTACGCCAGTCATGAACCCTCCCACCAAAAGCGCTACAATGGCATCCCTTATTTTTGTATTTCTTGAAGAAAGTTTTGCAAATTGCGGGAGTTTTAGAATTACCAGGACGAAAATCACTACAGTAAGTGTTTCAACAAGTATTTGTGTGATAGCTAGGTCAATGGCGCTAAAAGTCATGTAGATCAGTGCAATTCCATAACCTGTAACTCCCATTGAAATAATTGCTGCCATTCTCGACCTGGAGAGGATTGTAAAAATGGCACTTACAAGGATTATTACAGTGACACCTATTGTAAGTATTGATACCTCTTCTATTGTCCATTCAAATTCCCAGAAACGAATGTTGATCAACTGGAACCATCCCAGCAGGGCAACCATCAGAAACAGAACCATCAGGTAAAATCTGTGGTAACCGTGTTGTATCAGTTGTGTGTTCTTTTTGGCAATGTGCATGATACCATCCAGAAATCCGAAAAACACATCGCTTAGCTGGACGCTGAAAAGCTTTCGGTTTATTTTTCTGATCACAGGAATAATTTTTTTCCTCAGGAGAAAAAGAATAAAGCCACTTGCCAGGGTCACCAGGCTAAGCATTAAAATCTGGTTAAAGCCATGCCAGAGCTTCAGTTTGATATCAAGTTCCCTGGCCCTGATCGCCGACAAGGCTGGTTCTATCAGATTTTCTCCCAGTTGATAAGGAAACATTCCCAGTATTAATCCGGCTAATGCTAGTATACCGGGTCCTATCCAGAAATGGAAAGTCCCTTTATGCGGTAATTTGGGCGCATTATAGGTCTTCCGGAAGAAAACGCGGTAACCAAAGAAAAGGGAAACCCACACCATGAAAATATTGGAGACCACCCCGAAAAAGGTTACAAATCCGGCAATATGAGGTGCCTGCATCTTGGCATCGTATATTATTTCTTTGCTGACAAATCCCAGCATCGGGGGCATTCCTGCCATAGACAGCAGTGCAAGTACAGCCACAACCGTTGTAATTGGCATTTTTTTATACAGGTTCCCTAATTTGTCAATATCCCGGGTGCCGGTCTGTTTATCGATAGAGCCAGCTACCATGAAGAGCGTTCCTTTGTAGAAAGCATGCACCAAAAGGAATATCATGGCTGCTTCGATAGAGAGTTTTGTGTTAATTCCTATTAAAAGTATAAGTGTTCCCAGGGCGCTTATGGTGGTATAAGCCAGTATAGCCTTCAGGTCGCGTTGTGTTAGTGCCAGGTATGCTCCTAGAAGCATGGTAGCCCCTCCAAACAAAGGAATGATTGTTTCCCATTCCGTTGTACCGCCCAGTACCGGACTAAGTCTTGCCAGGAGGTAAATCCCTACTTTTACCATAGTGGCTGAATGCAGGAAAGCACTGACAGGTGTGGGAGCCTGCATGGCCCCCGGCAGCCAGAAGTGAAAAGGAAACTGGGCCGATTTGCTGAAAGCTCCCCCGAGGATTAAAATAAGGGCTGGTAAATATAAGCGATGCTGTGTTATAACATCGGCCTGACCAATCATTTCATGAATATTGTAAGTGCCGGTTATGATACCCAGCAATACGAAGCCGGAGATCATCATCAAGCCACCGAAACTCGTCACTAACAAGGCCTGCAATGCTGCCTTGCGGGATTTTTCTTCGTGATGCTTAAAGCCAATAAGCAGAAAGGATGTGATTCCCGTGAGTTCCCAGAATACGTATAACAGAATCAGGTTCCCGGCCAGGACAAGACCCACCATAGAACCTGTGAAAATCAGCAGGTAAAAACAGAATCGTCGCGTATGGGCATAGCTTTTCATATAGCCCTGGGCATAGATCATGATAAATGAGCCGATACCAGTGATAAGCAGGGCAAACAACAAGCTTAATCCGTCTAAAGAAAATTCCAGGTTCAGCCCGATTTCCGGCATCCAGGGGTAGGAAAAACTGATTGTATTACCATCGGCTATGAGAGGAGTCAGAAACAGCAGATAAATAAAGACACCAAACGGAAAAAGGGCTAGTATCCAGCTTTTAAATGTGTTTTGTTTACAGGGCATCAGCAGAGCCAATCCTGCTGCTGCAAACAATACTATTATCATGATAGTCAACTCCATTTAATGTCTGTGTTTCTAAATAAACCCATAAAATAAATAATATTGTCGGAATAATACAAAGAAAAGCAGTTTTTGTTTCTGCAAACTGTAGGTTATGGATTGTCAAAATTCTGCCTTTTTGACTCAGTTTTAATTACCGAATGTCCAAAAAATATTGGGACAGTTATTGGCAAATTAGCTGAAATTCAGACATACCAAGAGCAATGAAAAAAATTCCCGAAAGAGAATAAACTTTTAAAAGATAGCTATCAGGCATGGCTGTCTTGATAACGCATTTTTGGTGCTGGGAGTAGATTTTTAATTATTAAATGACTAAATGGTTATATTGTTCTATTGTTCTATTGTTAAATGGTTAAATTGAGTTGATTGAGTTGATTGAGTTTTCTAACATCCCCCGGCCACTTTTTTCAAACCAACTTTAAACCTTAAACGTTGAGCTTTAAATCCATTTCTCATTGTTCACCTCCCTGTCGCTCATTTGTAACAAATGCCTTTCGTTTGTCGTTCTCGTTTAAAGGATGCGTTTTTTGCGATCTTCGCGCCTGAATCTTAGCGGCCTTTGCGTGAATTAAATGAGTTCACGCAAAGGCCGCTAAGAAGACGCAAAGCATGCAAAGATTGTTCCTGCGGAAATTACAACTGTAGCAAGAGCTGTGTATTTATTTGAGTTCTGTAACTATTTCTACGGATCAACTTTAAACATTGAATCTTAAACGTTAAACCCATTGTTCATT
>CAYWSJ010000097.1:0-12108 GCA_964461045.1 uncultured Bacteroidales bacterium
AGGTGTTAAATATTATTTGTCTTTTAAATATAAATACTAAAATGAACTAACGACTATGCATAAAAACATTCAATATATGTGTTTTTTTTTATGTTTATTGTATTTCAACCCCCATAATAGTAATGTCATCAATTTGTTTGTGATCACCAGTGTATCCATTCATCCAGTTGTCCAGTTCATTTTCCAGTTTTACGCCCTGTTCTGCAATGGATAATTCTGATGTCCCGGCAAGAAATCTTTTTAGAGGTTTTGATTTGTACTTTTTCCCTTTTGGACCTCCAAACTGGTCCTGAAAACCATCGGAAAAAAGATATATTCTGTCTCCTTTTTCTAACTGGACTTCATGGTGGGTAAATTCGTTCATTTTTACATGGATTGAAACCGGCATTTTATCCCCTTTGATTTCTTCAATCATTTTTGCATTGTCGTCATATAAGCCGTTTGTTTTTTCTTTTCTGATGATCCAGAGAGGATTATTGGCTCCGGCCCAGTAGCATTTGTTATTTTTTGAGTTAATGGCAGCAAAGCTCATGTCCATTCCGTCTTTCTGACTGTCTGTTTTGCCAGATTGTTTCAGCGCTTCTATAACATATCTTCTTAATTCGTTGAGAACGTCGGATGATTTGGTAATTTCTTTCTTCCTGACAATCTCGTTTAGAAAGCTTACTCCCAGCATAGACATAAAAGCCCCGGGGACTCCGTGCCCGGTACAGTCAGAGACAGTGAAAATATTCCATTCATTTACCCGGGTGGCCCAGTAAAAATCGCCTGAAACAATTTCTTTAGGTCGGAAAAGGATAAAGTGAGGCCCCATGATTGTTTCTGCATATTTGGAAGAAGGCAGCACTGCTGTTTGAATTCGCTTGGCATACCGGATAGAGTCATCAATTGAGTTTTTTTGCTTTTCAATTTTTGTTTTTTGTTCAGTAATTTTCTTTTTTGCTTTTCTTATTTTCAGGTAAGAATAGGTTCCGAGTAATACAAAGATCACTATACCAATTAGTCCGCCAATCAGTGCTTTTCGAAGCACTTTTTCCTTTTTGATCTGGGCATCTTTGGCTGTTAATTGTGCTTTTTGAATTTTTATTTGTTGTTCTCTTTTTTCTATTTCATGAGTTGCTTCCAATTCAGCTAGTTTGCGGTTGGTTTCTCCATTAAAAATAGTGTCATTCAGTTGTTTGAACTGTTTGTGATATACAAGTGCTTTTTCATAATTTTTTGTGGCCTCATAGGCTTTTGAAAGCGTTTCATAAGCTCGCCGCATCTCATCCTGAGCGCCTATTTCTTCTGCTATTTTTCTGCATCTGTGCAGGGTTTTAATGGCTACGGTATAATGGCCTGTTTTATATTCCAATATCCCAATATAGTTAAGACAATAGATCTGTCCTGTCCGGTCCTCCAGATCCTCCCAATATTTCATGGCATCATCAAAATATTTTTCTGCAAGCTGAAATTTTTGAGTTTCAAGATAAATAATTCCGATATTTGTAAGGCAGTAGGCAGCATTTTGTGGCATATTTAGTTTTTCTGAAAGATCTAATGATCGGGTATAGTAATCCATTGCCTTTTCGTACTCCTTTCTTTTCCAGTATATTTCTCCTGTATTGAGCCATATCATTGCAATACCTGACGAGTCATTTAGTTCTTTGTATATTTCCAGAGCTTCAGAATAATAATCAAGCGCGTTATCATAATCTTCCAGTTCAAAATAGAGAATTGCTATGTTGTTTAGTAACGGAGCAACTCCGCTTTTTCTGCCTTTATCTTTAAAAATTTGCAAAGATTTTTGATACTCCTCACTTGCCCTTTTAAAATAGCCCTGAAACCATAAAATATTTCCAATGCTGTTATGACAATACGCTTGTGTTATTTTTTCATCTTCTTCGCGGAATATTTTAAGCGCTTGCCTGTGTTTTTGTATGGCCTCCTTATAATTTCCCAGTTGGGAGTGGCAATCTCCATGATAGAACAGGACAATTCCGTAGGTCCTGGTCTCTGATTCTTTTAGCAGAGAATCAGCTTGTTCGAAGTACTCCAGTGATTTTTTGTATTCATTGTGCATTAAGTAAACCCGGGCAAACAAATAAAAGGGGATTGCTTTTTCCCAGTTTGAATCCGAACCTTTACTGATTTTTTTTGCTCTTCTTGCATAACTGAGCGCCCGTGCGCTATCGTTTGCCTGGAAGGTGATACTTAAATTCATTAATGCATGAATCCTGACTGAATCCTGCTGGTTACTTTCAGCAACTTTCTCCAGGCTATCTGTTATTTCAAGATTTTGTGCCAGGGAAGTTCTTAAAAAAACGATTGAAAGAAAAATGTAAAAAACTAAAAGAGAGGACTTCATAATTCATTTTTTCAGGTTGAATAATTACCGAATGTGATTCTTATTGATTTTTCAAGGTAAGATACTAAAAAAGAATGTTGAATTCCAGAAACTTAAAATATTTTACTTTACCAAATTTAAAGATGTATTCAGATGCCTCTTTCGACTATGATTTCTACAAATTTTGTATCTTAATTTACAAAATTTATAGAAATCTGAGGGAAATTATAGTTTAACTTATTCCCCGCCCTAAAGAGACGGGGCCATCCAAAATTATTTTGTTAAAGCAGGATAAAATCAAAACGGTTTTTTATAATAATATACTTATACGATTTTGAATTGTTTTATTTCTCTTTTCTGATGTTTTATATATTTCTCTGAATTACCAATAATGTGTTAAAAAAAGAATCCTGATAATTTATGTATAATTTACTGATAATTAGAAAGAATAATTATTGACAAATTCATTTCGAATTTATAATTTTGATAATTCAACTGGTTGCTTTATGAGAAAGAGAAAAACTGAAAAATATTTCATATTATTTCTGGGAATATCATTGATGGTAGGAATTGTAGCAATTGAATCTTTTACACAGAGAAGGGCCAAACAAAATAAAGGAGGAAAGATTATGAAATTACAAAGCAATGCATTTAATCACCAGGATTTTATTCCTGTAAAGTATAGTTGCAAAGGAGAAGATGTAAATCCGGCTTTAAGCTGGAAAAATGTACCTAATGCAACGAAGAGTTTTGCCTTGAGTGTAAAGGATCCGGATGCACCTATGGGAACCTTTGTACACTGGCTTGTTTATGATATTGATAAAGATAAAAGGGAGATACCAGAGAATTCAATTCCCGGAAAACAGGTACAGAATAATTTCAGAAAAGAAGACTATGGAGGACCCTGTCCGCCTTCGGGAATTCACCGTTATTTTTTCAGATTGTATGCGCTTGATGTAGAAACACTTGGCAATATTAAAACAATGGAAGAGTTTGATGAAAAAGTGTCGGCTCATACCATTGAAAAAGCTGAATTGATGGGAAAGTTTGAGAAGTAAAACAGGAAAGAGCCGGAATTATTCCAGGAATTTATGAGACATATTCTTTTCAGGGAAATAACAAGTTGACCTGCTGCCAAACCATTTTTTTCGGTTTCTGGCTATAAGGTCGTAAAAATAATTTCTTATAAATGGTGGAATTATTATAAATACGTATGATAGATTCCATGGAAATTTTAACCGTTTTGCAATTCTGAGAGCAGCTAATGATTTTGTGAAAATTTTTTTGTTTTCGATGAGAATAACTGAATCTTCTTCAGTGCTGTCTTTATATTTTTTGATTAATTGTTTTCCTGTTTTTGATTGAAGAGAAGCAAACCTAAACAGATCCTTTTTTTCTCTTTTCAGTATGAATACGATTGATCCACTGCATAAATTGCAATATCCGTCAAAGAGAATAACAGGGTTATTTGTTTTTTCTTCAGATATACTCATACTAAGAAAAACAAGTTAACATTACTTATTGTTCTTCTTTTTCATTTTTTGATTCAATGTAGACCTCAAGAAGTTTTGCTTTGTTTTTTGGAGCAATTTTTATATGATCTACTGTTGCGGGTACAAGGAGAGTTTCTCCTTTGCTTATCTCCAGTTTTTCTTCTTCGTTATAAGTTATTTCTGCCATGCCATCCATGCACATATAAACCACAAACGAATCGAGATCTATGAAATCTTTTTCTAAAATCCGGTCAAATTCCAGAATGTTGGTTGTGAAGTATTTGCACTTAACCAAATTAGAGGTCTCATTAGGCTTTAACGTATAATTGGTTCTGTACTCTTTATAATATTTGTAATCAATAGCATCCACAGCCAGATCATTGTGTAATTCCCTGGGTTTGCCGTCCTGTCCTTTGCGGTTCCAGTCAAAAATACGGTAAGTAACATCCGATGTTTGCTGAATTTCCGCCAGGAGAATCCCTTTACCAATGGCATGGACTCTTCCCGAAGGCAAAAAGAAGACATCTCCTGCACTTACTTTTTCACTATTTAAAATTTCAGGCAAAGTATTATTTTTCAAATGTTTAAGGTAAGTTTCTTTATCCATTTCCCGGTTAAATCCGGAAATTAATTCTGCCCCTTCATCGGCCTGTATTACATACCACATTTCCGTTTTTCCGTAGGCGTTATGACGTTTGCGTGCCAGTTCATCATCAGGATGTACCTGGATAGATAATACATCACTTGCATCAATGAATTTGATCAGCAATGGGAATTCCTCGCCAAATCGTTTAAATACATTTTCTCCAACAAGATCACCCATGTACACTTCGATGAGTTCCTGCAGATTATTGCCAGCCAGGTAGCCATTGGCTACTACCGAAAGATTATCCTGCACTGATGAAATTTCCCAGCTTTCACCAATTTTTTTATCCGATGGAACAGACTTGTTTAATACAGAATTAAGTTTCTGCCCACCCCATATCTTTTCTTTATATATTGCTTTGAATTTAAAAGGATATAATTCTTCCATAAGATTATTTTTACTTTAACAAATTAATGAAATATAAAAAAAGATTGAAATTTATAACATCATGTTTGAATAGTTCTTTTTTATTATAGATAAATTCTTTTTTAATTTTTTATCATAAGCTTCCATTAATTTTCTCATAAGTTTGTTCTGAACATCATATTGAAGATCGTTTATCTGATTTACCGGTAATATCTTAGGGGATGTACCTGTCAGAAAAGAAGCGTCAAACTCCGTTAGTTCAGTGTAATGGATGTTTTTTATAACCAGGTCCAGATTTTTTTCTCTGCATATTTCTGTTACATTTTTTCTTGCTATTCCTTGCAGAACGTTCTCATCATGAGGAGTAAACAACTGTTTGTTTTTAATGAAGAACAAATTGGAACGGCTTCCTTCCGTTAAGTATCCTTTAGGATTCAGTAAAATGGCTTCATAAGCCCCTGTCTCTTTTATTTTTTTGTTGGCCTGATTCCTTGCCTCTGTATTCACGATTTTAACATTTGGCAGGTCACGAACCACATTGCAAAGAATTGTTTTTACTCCCTTTTGATAATATTCTGCCGGTGGAAAAGTATTTGTGGTTTGATAATACAATTCATTAAAATTAAAACTTTCTGGGAAATCAGGGAATTGAAGAATTATCTTGATGCGGCCCCGTCTCAGTTTATTTTCTTTTATTATTTCAAAAATGTTTTTAATCAGGTTATTTTTATCTTTAACGATCTTTATTTTTTCGAGCTTTAATGAGTTAAAAAGCCTGCTAATGTGATAATCCGGAAATGCAGGCACCCCATCTTCAACCCTTAATACTTCATAAATCGACAGCCCTGAATCTAGGTGATACTTTTCATTAAACCTTTTGCAGGGCAGTCTTTGCTGGTTGTAAATAAATATGTTTCCTGTACACTCTTTCATAATTCTTAACTCTGGGTCAAAGATAATACAATCTGGCTCCAAATATTTCTATATTTAATTTTTGTTCATTAACGTACGGTTTTTGTCCGTAAATGAACAATTATTCTATTTGTTTTCTTATCTTTGCCCTGTAAATCAAGGAAAAATATTTTGGCACATTAATTGTAAAACCCTAATTGTTATACGAATCCAAAAAGATAGAATTATGTTGACATTGATAGTATTGTCACTGGTACTTATTACGAAACTGATACAAATGATTTTTTAAGTGAATTCGATTCATTTTAAAACATTTTTCATTTTGTTTTTTCATGCTCTGAATAATAAATTTTGCCGGCAGTTATTTGCTTGTAAATAAATATTTTGACATAAATAATGAATTGTATTTTTTCTTGTTTTTTATTTAGTTAACGTTCATTCCAGCCTCTCCCCGGGAATTTCTCCCGCTTATTTGTGTTTGATCGTAATCGTTTTTATTTTAAACAAACAAATCTGGTAAATAATAATTATCAGAAGATATCGTAAAGGTTTTCTCCGGAAATGGTATTGTCATAAAATATAATATGCTGTTTTATTGGTTTTTTTGTTCATAAAAATTGGAAAAATATAACATCAATGGCTTCTTCTTTAGGAAAGCATTGTTAAATTTGTTACTAAAAAATAATGACAAAAGAGGAAGCCAGGAAAAAGATTGAAAAACTCCGAAACGAATTATCTGAGCATAACTACCGGTATTATGTACTTGCCAGTCCAACTATCAGCGATTTTGAGTATGATGCCTTAATGAAACAATTAATTGACCTGGAAGAGCAATTTCCTGAGTTCAAAGATGAGAATTCTCCTTCACAAAGAGTTGGGAGTGATATTAATAAAGAATTCAACCAGGTCAGGCACAGATACCCAATGTACTCATTGAGCAATACATACAGTGAAGAAGAAATTAAAGACTTTGAAACAAGAATAAAAAAGGAATTAAAAAGTGATCCTAAATATACTTGTGAATTAAAATATGATGGGGTAGCCATTGCAATTACTTATAAAAAGGGCGAAATGGTTCAGGCACTTACCAGGGGAGATGGCGTAGAAGGAGATGATGTTACGGCCAATGTGAGGACCATTAAAAGCATCCCGTTAAAATTAAGAGAAGGGGATTTTCCTGATGATTTTGTAATCAGGGGTGAGATTTTGCTGCCTCACGAAAGTTTTGAAAGGCTCAACAGAGAAAAAGAAAGAAAGGGAGATAAACCCTTTGCCAATCCGAGAAATGCTGCTGCAGGAACTTTAAAACTTCAGAAATCATCGGAAGTGGCAAAAAGGCCACTTGATTGTTTTTTTTATGCTCTGCTTGGTGAAGATTTACCATCTGAATTTCATTATGATAATCTAATGAAAGCAAAGGATTGGGGATTCAGAATTTCTGCCCAGCTTACCCGTTGCAATAACCTTGAGGAGGTTTACAAATACATACATACCTGGGAAGAGAAAAGAGAGGACTTACCTTATGATATCGATGGTGTTGTTATAAAAGTGGACTCATATAAACAACAGGAACAGTTAGGTTATACGGCCAAATCACCAAGATGGGCAATTGCTTATAAATTCCAGGCCGAACAGGCAGAAACCAAATTACTTGATATTCACTACCAGGTAGGAAGAACAGGCGCTGTCACTCCTGTAGCTAATCTTGATCCGGTACAACTGGCAGGGACTAAAGTGAAAAGAGCTTCTTTGCATAATGAGGATCAGATAAAGCTGCTGGATGTGAGAATAGGAGATTATGTTAATGTGGAAAAAGGAGGAGAGATTATACCGAAAATAGTCGGAGTAAATAAAGATAAACGACCTTCTGACAGTAAGGCTGTTTCATTCATAGATTATTGTCCTGAATGTGGCACCAAACTTGAAAGAATTGAAGGTGAAGCCAAAAGATATTGCCCGAATGAAACAGGTTGTCCACCACAGATTAAAGGAAGAATTGAACATTTTGTGTCAAGAAAAGCAATGAATATTGAAGCAGCACAAGCTACTACAGAAGCTTTATTCAATAAAGGGTATGTTAAAGATCCGGGCGATCTTTATTATTTAGATAAAGATAATATCCTTTCTTTAGAAAGATTTGCAGATAAGTCTGCCAGCAATTTGCTCAACAGTATTGAAAACTCGAAAGAAGTTCCATTTCACAGGGTTTTGTATGCTTTGGGAATTCGTTTTGTTGGAGAAGCAATGGCGAAAATTCTTGCGAAAAATTTTGAATCGATTGACAAACTGGCACAGGCTAAATTTGATGAACTGGTTGAAATTGATGAAATTGGAGAGAAAATTGCCCAAAGCATTCTCGATTATTTTAAGGATGAGAAGAATTTACAGATTATTGAAAAATTAAGAAAGGCAGGAGTTAAGATGGAAGCTGAAAAAAGCGAAACTTCTTCTCAGAAATTAAAAGGACAAAGTATTGTCATATCAGGTGTATTTAGTAAATTTTCCAGAAACGAACTGAAAGAAATGATTGAGCAGAATGGAGGGAAAAATACTTCTTCAGTATCTTCAAATACAGATTATTTATTGGCAGGAGAAAATACAGGCCCCAAAAAACTTGATAAAGCAAAAAAATATGATATAAAGATTATTGGTGAAGATGAGTTCCTGAAGTTAATCAGGAAATATTAAGAATTTAATTATTCCTTAAAATTTATTATTATTGTAACATGAATCCTTTTAGAAACATGAAAATTTCGTTCGGTAATTATATCCTGGCTAAAAAACAAAAGAAACTGAAACGCAGGAAAACTGTATATAATTTGTCTACAGCTCAAAATATTGGCGTATTATTTAACGTAGAAAATATGCAGGATTATGAAAAAATTGATCCATTTCTTTCGTTTCTCAGTGAACATGGGAACAATATTTTTGCACTGGCATACTATCCACATAAAGGAATTCCCTCTAATTTGCGCAGTATCTCTGCAATTAATATTTTTTCAAAAGAAGATTTAAACTGGTATCAAAAACCTTCAGGGAAATTCATTGATAAATTCATTACTAAAGAATTTGATATTTTAATAGATTTAAGTTCAGAATCGTTTTTCCCGGTTAAGTATATTAATAACTTATCTAAAGCTTGCTTTAAAGTAGGAAAAACCAATGAGGTTGGATTTGAATATGATTTAACTCTACGATTAAATGAAAAACACGGAGATAATTTTTATCTTGAGCAGCTAAAACATTATTTGAGTAATATAAATAATCAAAAGGGAGCTTAATATGGTAAATCATAAATTTACAGGAACTGGTGTTGCAATTACCACACCTTTTAATGAGCAGAATGAACCCGATCTGAAATCACTGACCAACCATGTAAATTATTTGAAATCAAACAATGTAGATTTCCTGGTAGTCCTGGGTACAACTGGAGAGTCTGTTACTTTGAACAGAGAGGAACAGGGAAAAGTAGTTACTACTATCCTGGAAGCCAACAAAGGTGAATTGCCGGTTGTTTTAGGCATGGGTGGAAATAATACACAGGCACTGCTTGAGAAGATCAACTCAACAGATTTTAAAGGTGTCGATGCAATTCTCTCTGTTGCACCTTATTATAACAAACCTACCCAAAGAGGGTTATATGAACATTTTAAGCTTGTGGCAGAAAATTCACCCGTACCGGTTATCTTATATAATGTACCGGGAAGAACAGGAAAAAATATTGAACCTTCCACGATCCTGAAGCTGGCAAATGATTTTAAAAATATTGTGGCTGTTAAAGAAGCAAGTGGAAGCATAGAACAATCCATGGAAATTATCCGCAATATACCCCCGGATTTTATCGTACTTTCAGGAGAAGATGCCATAACACTGCCGTTAATGTCTGTTGGCGTATCAGGTGTTATTTCTGTAGTGGGAAATGTCCTTCCAAAAGAAACATCAGCTATGGTTAAGGCTGCGAATAATAATGATTTTAAGAAAGCACGTGATTTACACTATAAATTGTTGCCGGTTATTGAAAAATTATTTGCTGAAGGAAACCCCGCTGGCATTAAATGTGCATTGGAATTAAAAAAGATTATTCCCGGACATCTGAGATTACCTTTAACTAAAGTAAGTGATAAATTAAAAAATGAAATACAAAAAGATTTGAATCAATTTGAGTAATGTTTAACAAATAAAATTAAAAAAAATGAAAAAAATTATTAGTTTATTTTTTGTAGCCGCTCTTGTTTCAATGAGCTGGACATCATGCACGCCTAAAAGAGAAGTGCAAAGAATAGATACAAATCAGCAAGTTGATCTAAGTGGAAGATGGAACGATACTGATTCCAGAAAAGTTGCAGATGCTATGGTAAATCAGGTGCTAAATGCCAGATGGCTTGATAATTACAAAGAATCTCATGATGGCAAACGACCAATCATGATTGTAGGTTTGGTAAGTAATAAGAGCCATGAACATATAAGTGCAGAAACATTTATTAAAGATATTGAAAGATCGGTTATTAATAATGGTTCTGTAAGACTGGTCCAAGCTGGTAATAAGAGAGCTGCCCTGAGAAGAGAAAGAGCAGATCAGCAGGATTTTGCCTCTTCCTCTACTGCCAAAGACTGGGGTAAAGAACTGGGAGCTGATTTTATGCTGCAGGGTTCTATTAATTCAATTGTAGATTCCTACAGAGATGAAAAAGTGGTTTCTTACCAGATTAACCTGGAATTAACAAACCTGGAAACAAACGAGATTGTATGGATTGGTGATAAAAAAATCAAGAAATATATTACAGATTAAAAATAAAAATTTGACCAGTGTATCTTATTTTGTTAACCAAACCCGATATTAATTTTAATTCATCCAGTTATGAGTAGAAACAAAATTTTTAAAAGAAATCTTGTTGTTTCTTTAATATTATTATTTATTATAGGTTGTAGCACTTATTACGAAAGTACACAGGACTTTCAGAATTATTTAATGAATGGAAATTTTCAGCAGGCAAATCAATGGCTGAAAAATGATAAGAAAGGAAGGGAAGGAAAGAATAAGCTGCTGCATTATTTAAACAGGGGTTATGTAGCATGGATGTTGGATAGTACCCAGAAAAGCAACGAGTACTTTCATGAAGCTGATAGAATAATAGAGGATTATCTTAAAAATTACAGTCTTGAAGCTCTTGCTCTTGTATCAAATCCCAATGTTAAACCTTATTCCCCTGAAGATTTTGAAGCTGTAATGCTTTACTACTATACAGCACTGAATTATATTAAAATGGGAAATTATGAGGATGCACTGGTCGAATGCAGGAGGATTAATATAAGACTCCAGGAATTAAATGATAAGTACAAAGATCACAAAAATAAATATCAGCGTGATGCTTTTGCACATTATTTAATGGGTATGATCTATGAAACAAATGCAAATTTTAACGATGCTTTTATAGCATACAGGAATGCTTATGAAGCCTATAAAGAAGATTATACCGAGTATTTTAATATGACCGTTCCCGATCAGTTAAAACATGATCTTCTAAGGGCTGCCTACCTGACAGGTTTCAGTGAAGAGGTTGCTTATTATGAAAAAGAATTTGGTATTGATTACGAATATCAGCCAAAAGAAAACGGAGAACTGATTGTGCTGTGGTTAAATGGATTTGGCCCTATAAAAGATGAAAATGTGATACAATTTTCCAAGGGTATGAGTGGAGAAAATGGATATATTACCCTGTCAAGCGGAGATGAGGGGATGAATTTTCCCGTATATATGGGCGATAAAAGTGCAAAAGAGAAAACTGCTCTTAGCAATTTAAGTTTCTTTAAAATTGCCTTGCCAAAATATGTAGAAAGAAAACCTGTCTATAAGAGAGGAAAAATATATAGAAATGGGGAGAAGATGAAAATGGAAATGGCACAGGATGTGAATGAGATTGCTTTTAAAACTTTAAGAGACAGATTGATACGTGAATTAAGTAATGCCATACTAAGAGTAGCTATAAAAAAGGCTTTGGAAGAATTGATTAAAGAACAGGATGAAACATTGGGAATGATAGCCAACTGGGTTAATACCGCTACAGAAAAAGCGGATACAAGAAATTGGCAAACGTTGCCTTATTCCATTAACGTATCCAGAATACCACTTGAAAAGGGTAAAAATACAGTTAAACTTAAAACCTATAGAAAAAATGGCACTGAAAAAACATTACAGTTTTTTGTGGACGGAAAGAAGAACAAAACTATTTTTAAACCCATCCATACATACCAGTGCTATTTACCTGGCCAGGCATCTTTGGTAAGCAGTCAGTAATAAACAAAAAGTAAATTATTCCTGGTTTGAAAAAATAAAAGTGTCCAAAGTTATTTTATGGGCACTTTTT
>CAYWSJ010000098.1:0-11547 GCA_964461045.1 uncultured Bacteroidales bacterium
CTCCTTTTTTTATCAAGAAAAAAAGGAAAGCTAAATACACAAAATGACGAATTCTCCCACCAGTCTTTCAGGTAAAAGGTTGGTAGTTGAATGATGAATTAATAACTTTAGAACAGCGTAGCCAGGAGTGGTATCCTTCATTTTAATTTTCCCACGCTCGCCCTTTTATTTCCGCCAGCTGCCGGAAGACCCACGCGCCTGTTTCTTTAACAAATGTGGATTCTTTGGCCAACAAATGAATCAAAACATGGATAGTGGGTTCGCTCTTTTCCCGCAGGGAAAAACCTTTATGGCTTTGCGAGAACATTTTTTTATACGTTGAAAACACTTGCTTTAACTCTAACCTGCCAGAGTCTTGCAGACCTGGCAGTGTTTCGTTTGCGGTTTTTAACCTGCCCTTTCAGGGCGAAAACCTGCTATGTTCACTATTCCCGGGACGTTGCCCCGGGCTGAATTAATTTTGCCTTTCAGGCAATGGGTAATCATTCTTAATGTTTGTTATTGTTCAAGAAGCGTATTCCGGTGGTTGTGCTTAAATGGGATTTAAATCTTTTTTCAGTCACAACCTATTTTTCAATCCTGTAAATAATTTTGTAACTTGGTTTTCGAATCAATTTGTTAAGTTATGAAAACAATAGGATTTATAGGAGGAATGAGTTGGGAATCCTCTTCTGTTTATTACAGGATTGTAAACCAGGAAATTAATGCTAAAAAAGGAAAGTCACATTCTTCAAAAAATATTTTGTTTTCACTGGATTTTCAGGAAATATCAGAGCTTCAGCATGCAGGTGAGTGGGAGAAATTAACTATTATCATGAGAGATACAGCGCTCAGGCTTGAAAAGGCAGGGGCAGACTTTATTGTTATCTGCACCAATACCATGCACCTGATGGCTCCGGCACTGGAAGAAGCCCTGAATATTCCCTTATTGCATATTGCAGATGCTGTCGCAGAGGAGATTAAGAACCGAGATATCTATAAAGTAGGACTTTTAGGCACTCGTTTTACCATGGAAAAGGGATTTTATAAAGAAAAACTGAGTAATGGTCATAATATTGAGGTTATCACTCCGGAAGCAGAAGACAGAAAGGTTGTTCATGATATTATATACAATGAGCTTGTCTTTGGGGAATTTCATTCAGGGAGCAGAAGGATGTACCAGGAAATAGTTACCCGGCTGCAGAAAAAAGGGGCTGAAGGAGTTATCCTTGGCTGTACGGAAATTCCTATGCTTATACAGCAAGAACATTCAGAGGTTCCTCTTTTTGACACTACTAAGATACATGCCAGGAAAGCTGTTGATTGGTCACTGGACGAATGATATTAATTATTATTGATATTAGCAGGTTCCATGTGCCAGAAGTCCAACTTTCCGGCCTTTGTGGTATAGTTCATTGTATTTTTGACAAGCTTCCGGGGTTTTTAGAAGAAGCAGGTCTTTAATACCATTTTTCTTTATGGTTTCCTTTACTTTATCCGGGCATTCAATCAATCCGTTAACGCCAATACCTATAATAAGGGTATCTAGGCCTTTGTCAAGCATTTTTTCTACCATTCCAGGCTTTAGTTTATGACCATCCCTTGATTTCCACTTTTTTACTTTATTTGCGGTTAGTCGAATATCTTTCCCTTTTCCTTCTTTGCCAGAAGCCGTTTTTCCATGAGTTTCACCGTTGATAATAAACTTACCCCAGGAAAAATGTTCTATCGGGCCTTTGGGATCGTTAAACATAGTTTTTTGGTTTATTGTTTTTTTTGTTTCAAATGCCGGATTATTTATTAAAAAATTCGTCCAGCATTTCTTTTTTATATAACGAATTCCATAGCTTATCATTTTGTAAACGGTAATGAATATCTTGAAGTCCATTGTTTATTGACTTCTCCAGGTAGCTTTCTGCCGAATCTATTTGGTTGATCAATAAATGGTATCTGGATTTTGCAAAGAGATAATCAGGATTCCGGGTATTTAGTTTTTCATAGATGCTTAAATATTTTCTGATTTCACCTGTATCTTCCTTTGAGAATGCTTTTTCAAGAAATAAATAAGTAATCATTTCCAAATAATTTCTGATTCTTTGGTAAAAATATTTTTTACTCCGGTTTTTGGTTTTATAAACCAGGGTATCTATCTTATCTACTTCTCTGTACCACCAGGATATATTTTTAGTTCTAAGAGCCTGGGTGTATTTATTTCTTATAAATTGTTCTCTTTTAAAATCTGGTTTTTTATTGTTTTTGAAAAAATCATGTTTGGCTGCGATCTTATCAATCTTTCTCAGGTTTTTAAGATTTTTAAAAAAGTTCTTTGTTTTTTGTATTTCTTCATATAGTATCTTTTCATTTCCTGCTCTATCCAGGCTATCTATTTTTTGAAATTGCTTTTTGTAAAAATGTTGAACGAAAGAACGATTTTCTTCTTTCAAATTATCTTTCATAGCCTTTAACTCAAGAAATAAAAGGGCTTCGGTAAAATATTGTTTTGTAGGCAGTTGATGACTGCCATTGAATACCAAAATACATTTTTCGATTTGGTTCGATTTTATTTTGTTGTGTTTTTGATGGACTTCCATATAATTAAAATCGGTTTTTCCTGTAATGTGTATTATATGAAATGTCTTCCTGTTATCAATATTCCCTGGTGCGGTTATTCCGGCAGAGCAGGCAATACAACCTTTAATATACGGAAATACATTTGCTACCCTGGCTGCTAATCTCGCACCTCCGGAAAATCCGGCTGTATAAATTTTTTCTTTGTTTAATGAAAATCTTTTTTTTGAATCATTAAGTGTTTTATTCACTATTGATTTTAGATCTTTAACGCCATTCCTGTAATCATTTGATACAATAATGATGTAATTAAATTTTTCTGCTGCTTTTTTCAGTGAGTCCAGAACTTGTATGCTTCTCGCGTGGGCATCGAAAAAATAAATGGCAGGGAATTTTTTTCCCTTTTTATATTCATAAGGCAAATATATGTGGTAAGAATAGGATGTGTCTGCCCTGCATTTTATGTTTTTTATTTCACCTGTTTGATTAACAGGGGGATACGTTTTACTTGTTTCATTTTTACACGACGATAGAATGAAGAAAACAAAAGAGATAAAAAGAATAATTCGGACTAAAGAATGCATGATGTTGATAATTTGTATTTTACATAAATAATGAATGTATTTTTATGAAATTACATATTTATTTTTAAAAAATAATTTTGATTACACATTTTTTATACTTTATTTTGCCTTCAAATTCATACCTCTTTTCAAAAGAGTGTGTTGGATTTATAAAGAAGAGGGGAGAGATTAGGCTCTGCGAACCTCTAGCAACCAGTCAGAATGGCCAGGTGCTAAAACCTAACCCGGAAAGGGAATTATAAATCAAAACATGCAACCATGAAAACAAAACACATTAACCGCAATTTTATTTCTCGTCGTTTTAACTATCAGTATTACACGTCATTTAATGGTTTTATTATGCCGATGATGCCTGTGTGCATGTGTTGGTAGTGTCTATTGTTGCTTTTTGATAAATGGCGGGGTACGTGTGTTCAATGATCACATCCCTTTTAATTATTGTTTAACTAATTTTAAAATTAATCTTATGAAAAAAATTCGCGTAATTAAATTTGGGGGTTCGGTACTAAGAACTGCTTCAGACCTGGAGAAAGTAGCCATGATCGCAGGTCTTTATGAACAACCTATTGTAATTGTGTTATCTGCATTTAATGGGGTTACTGACCAGCTTGAGCTTGCATTAAGTCATCCGACAAATATTTACAATAAGGGTAAAGACGTAATTAAACATTTACAGAAAATGAAGTCCAATATTATTGATTCTTTATTTAAGGAATCAAATTTGAAAAATGAATTACACAAAGAATTGGAAGACAGACTGGAAAAACTGGATAAAAGCTTACTTGCAGCCCATTGTATTGGTGAGGTTCCTGAGTTTTTAAGGGATGATGTATTAAGCTATGGGGAGCGCTTATCCAGCCTGATTGTTTCGTGTTATCTGAAACATCTGGGGTTTGAACTTGATGAATTGTTGCCCGAGGACATTCCTTTAATTACAGATGGCATTTATGGCAATGCGACCGTGGATTCTGAACTGAGTTCAATTTCTTTGCAAGATAAGTTGAATAAAAGATCTGCTGTAATTCCTGGTTTTTATGGTGTTTCCAGAAAAGGAAAAAAGACTTTGTTGGGCAGGGGAGGCAGTGACTATTCGGCTGCCTGTATTGCGAATTGTGTTGATGCAGAATCGCTTGATGTGTGGAAAGATGTAAACGGATTTTATAGCGCTGACCCCAAACGATTTCAGGATGCAAAAGAGATCAAGAATCTTTCATACGATGAAGCCAGTGAAATTGCTTATTTTGGTTCTGAGATTTTACATCCCAGAACTGCAGAGCCTTTGAGGGCAAAAGGAATTCCTCTTAAAATTCACAATTTTATGAATTTTCAAAACTGGCCTGAACCAAATACACATATAAACGGAGAGAGCACAATTTCTTCAGAGGTTATAAAGAGCATTGCATACAGTGATAATTGTGCATATATTAAACTTAGCGGAGCAGGCATTGGATTTAAAGGTGGGGTATTGGCAAAGGTTACCGGGATATTGAATAAGAACGGCATTAACATTAAATCTGTTTTAACTTCCCAGACAGCAATTAATTTATTGCTCGAACAAAATGATGTTTTAAAGGCTGAGGAATTAGTGGAAAAAGCAGGAATAATCTCTGTGGAGGAAATCAACCTGGTTGATGATATTTCGGTTATCGCTGCTGTAGGTGAAGGATTAACTCATTATGACGGTCTTGCCTCAGGAATATTTACTGCAGTTGCCAAAAAAGGAATAAATGTAGAGATGATTTGTTTTGGCGCCAGTTCTGTAGCAGCCTATTTTGTTGTAAAAACAAGACAAAGAAAGGAAACAGTCGAGGCCATTCATAACTTTTATTTTAAAACTAAAAAAAGGTTAAAATCAGAAAAAGCATATTCAAATGAAACAAGGGAACTATAAATTCGAAACATTGCAAGTGCATGCAGGTCAGGATACTGACCAGCAAACGCTTTCGCGAGCGGTACCTATTTACCAGACAACCTCCTATGAATTCAGGGATTCACAACACGTGGCTGACCTTTTCGCCTTAAAAGAGCCGGGCAATATTTACACGCGGCTTATGAATCCTACTACTGATGTACTGGAGAAAAGAATTGCTGCTTTGGAAGGTGGAATAGCGGGTTTGGCAACAGCTTCAGGTCACTCAGCCCAATTTGTTGCACTTAATAATTTGCTTGAGGCAGGAGATAATTTAGTTTCTTCTCCTTTCCTTTATGGCGGGACTTATAATCAGTTTAAAGTTTCTTTTAAACGACTGGGGATTAACACGAAGTTTGCTAAAGATTTAAATTCTGACAGTTTTGAGGATTTGATTGATGAGCATACAAAAGTTATTTACCTGGAAACTATTGGTAATCCAAGTTTTGCAGTACCTGATTTTGAGAAATTTGCCGGGTTAGCCAATAAGTATAATATTCCTCTTGTAGTTGATAATACTTTTGGAGGAGGAGGATATTTATGTCGTCCGATTGAATACGGAGCTCATATTGTTGTTTCTTCTGCAACCAAATGGATTGGCGGGCATGGTACCAGTATGGGCGGAATTATTGTTGACGGAGGCAATTATGACTGGGCCAATGGTAAATTCTCTCAGTTTACAGAAGAATCAGAAGGATACCATGGAATTCGTTTTTCTGAGGCTTTTGGAAATATGGCTTTTATGGTAAGAGCGCGGGTGGAAGGATTACGAGATTTTGGTCCGGCAATTAGTCCGTTTAATTCCTTCTTGTTATTGCAGGGCCTGGAGACTTTGTCTCTCAGAGTGCGGAAACATGTGGATAATGCCCTTGAACTGGCTCACTGGCTGGAAAAACATTCCAAAGTAAAGTGTGTTTATTATCCCGGACTTGCAGGCAATCCTTTTCATGAAATGGCCAAAAAGTATTTTTATAACGGCTTTGGGGGAGTACTTTCATTTGAAATTGATGGTAGCAAAGAGCAGACAAGACAATTTGTGGAAAGTTTAGAACTTACCAGCCATGTGGCCAATGTGGGAGATGCCAGAACCCTTATTATTCAACCTGCAGCTTCCACACATCAACAGCTTTCAGAGAAGGAACAAAAGGCGGCCGGAGTAACTCCAACTTTACTGAGAGTATCAGTTGGTATTGAGCATATTGAAGATATTATCCATGATTTTGAAACAGCTTTTAATAATATTTGAAAGAACTATGGAGAAACACATTTATAACACAAACCAGACATTAGCACTGGAAAACGGTGAAAAACTGGAAGATTTTACTATTGCCTACCACACTGCAGGAAAACTGAATGAAACAAAAAGCAATGTGCTTTGGGTTTGTCATGCTTTTAGCGCCAATTCAGATGTGAGCGAATGGTGGCCTGAAATGATGGGAAAAGGGAAAATACTGGATCCGGAAAGATATTTTATTGTTTGTGCAAATTATCCTGGTTCCTGTTATGGAACTACCGGTCCTTTGTCTGTTAATCCACAGACAAAGGAAGCGTATTACCACGATTACCCGGAAGTGACAATCCGGGACTTTGTAAATGCACATGAGATGTTGCGAGAACATCTTGGAATTAAACACATCCATATGATTATTGGTGGATCGATAGGTGCTTTTCAGGCCCTTGAGTGGAATATTATGAGGCCTGAGTTGTTTGATAACATGGTATTTATCGCTTCAAATGCAAAAGCTTCGCCCTGGAATATTGCATTTAATGAAACTCAGCGTATGGCTATTCAGGCGGATCCTACCTTCAAAATGAAAAGTGATATGGCAGGAATTGAAGGAATGAAAACTGCCAGGGCTGTGGCTTTGTTGAGTTACAGGAATTATATGACCTATTATATGACGCAGCAGGACGAAGAATCACTTCTGAAAAATTTCAGAGCCTGTTCATATCAAAATTACCAGGGCGAAAAACTGGCCCGGCGTTTTAATGCTTTTTCTTATTATTTTATTTCAAAATCTTTTGATACGCATGACGTGGGTAGAAACAGGGGAGGAGTGGAAACAGCTCTGAGTCGTGTTAAAGCTAATTCACTAATAATAGGCATTTCCAGTGATATGCTTTTCCCTGTGGATGAGCAGAAATACGTGGCAGAAAAAATCAAAGAGGGAAAGTATTTTGAGATTGACTCAGAATATGGTCACGATGGCTTTTTGCTAGAATACGATCAGTTGGAGAAAATTATTTTTAATCATTTAAAAATTGTCAAACATGAAAACACCTGTTAATATTGGATTATGTGGTTTTGGAGTTGTGGGTGAGGGACTGTACCAACTCATCCGGAATAATAAAATTGCCAGAACCGATATTCAGAAGATTTGCATAAAAAACAGGAAAAAGAAAAGGTCCATTGAAGCAAAATATTTTACATATAATTCCCGTGAATTAATTGAAAATGATTCTGTCAATCTTGTTGTGGAATTGATAAATAATGCAGATGACGCTTATGAAATTGTAAAAAATGCTCTTCTGAGCGGTAAAAGCGTTGTTTCCGGGAATAAAAAAATGCTGGCACATCATCTTGATGAACTAATGAAAATACAAAAACAGGAAGAAACTGCCCTGTTATATGATGCTTCTGCCTGTGGTAGTATTCCTGTAATTCGAAATCTTGAAGAGTATTATGACAATGATTTATTGAAATCAATTACCGGAATACTGAATGGTTCTTCAAATTATATTCTTTCTGAAATCTTTTTGAACAATACTGATTATGATTCAGCGTTGAAACAGGCTCAAAATCTTGGATATGCAGAAAGCGACCCCACATCTGATGTAGAGGGATATGATGCCCTTTATAAGTTAATTATTATTGCAACGCATGGCTTCGGAACATATGTCAGTCCTGAAAAAATTTTTACTTATGGTATTTCAGGATTGAATAAGTGGGATGTATTTTATGCCAAAGAAAAAGGTTTAAAGATCAAACCTGTGGCACAAGTTGCCAAAACCGGAAAAGGCAAATTTACAATGTTTGTGGCACCAAAATTGGTAAAACCTGAAGAGTATATTTATAATGTTGAACATGAGAACAATGGAGTTGTCATAGAAGGAGAATGTTATGACAAGCAATTTATGTTTGGCAAGGGAGCAGGAGCTTTTCCTACAGCATCTTCAGTATTATCGGATATTACTGCACGCAGTTACAATTATAAATATGAATACAAAAAGAAAAATTATTTCAGCAGAATGAATTATGTGACTGATGTTGCTGTTGAAATTTATCTTAGATATGAGAATGTGTTGGATTTCAGTTATTTCGATTTTGAAGAAATTTCTGAAAAATATGCCAGCAAGTCTTTTAATTATGTAATTGGAAAAATAGAATTAAGTAAGTTGCTTGAAATGAACGGACTACTAAGGAAGCTCAATATATTTATAGCTTTTACAGGAAAATAATTTCTTTTCTGCTGAAATAATTTTTTTATTTATATCGAGCACCTTATTTTTGCCGTCATAAGGAAAATTAAAATACAGGGGAAATTATGATGATTCAGGAACTATTGAAAGAAAGAATTCTTGTCCTTGACGGGGCTATGGGAACGATGATCCAGGGATATAACCTTTCGGAAGAAGATTATAGAGGAGAACGTTTTAAAAACATTACAAACCATGTTAAGGGCAATCACGATCTGTTATCAATCACAAAACCGGACGTTATTACCGAAATTCATAATGCATTTCTGGAGGCAGGGGCTGATTTTGTAACCACCAATTCTTTTAATGCAAACCGTATATCGATGGCAGACTATCATATGGAAGATCTTGCCTATGAAATGAATGTGGAGTCTGCAAAGATTGCCAGGAAAGCTGCTGAGAAGTATTCTAAGAAAACACCGGGTAAACCAAGGTTTGTTGTTGGTACCATGGGGCCTACAAATAAAACTGCCTCTGTTTCACCCGATGTAAACAAACCAGCTTACAGGGCAGTTTCGTTTGATGAGTTGAAAGATGCTTATTACGAGCAGGTTGCTGGCCTGGTTGAAGGTGGAGTAGATGTTATTATCATTGAAACCATTTTTGATACATTGAATGCCAAAGCGGCTTTGTTTGCTGTTCAGGATTATAATGAGAAGAACCAGACAAATGTGCCGGTAATGGTTTCGGGTACCATAACAGATGCCAGCGGACGTACATTTTCAGGACAGGTGCTTGAAGCATTTTATAATTCCATGTCGCATGTGGATCTTTTAAGTATTGGGCTGAATTGTTCTTTTGGCGCAGAGCAATTGAAAGAACCTATAGAGCAACTTTCGAAAATTTCAAAATTTTATATTAGTGCCCACCCAAATGCCGGCTTACCGGATGAGTTTGGTAATTACAAACAATCTGCAGAAGAAATGGCCATGCATGTGGGTAGCTATATGAAAGAGAACCTGATTAACATTATTGGTGGTTGTTGTGGCTCAAGGCCTGAACATGTGAAAGCAATTGCAGAAGAAGCAAAGAAACACAGCCCACGTTCTTTACCTGAAATAGAAAAAGCTACAAGGCTTTCGGGACTTGAAACAGTTACGATTACTCCTGACAGAAATTTTGTGAATGTTGGAGAAAGGACCAATGTAGCAGGTTCTAAAAAATTTGCCAGGCTTGTAAGAGAAGGAAAAATGGAGGAGGCGCTGGCTATTGCACGCAAACAGGTAGAAGATGGGGCACAAATTATTGATGTCTGTATGGATGATGCCATGATGGACTCGAAAGCAATGATGAAAGAATTCCTGAACCTGATTGCATCAGAACCAGAGGTATCCAAAGCGCCTATCATGATCGATTCTTCTAAATGGGAAATTATTGAACAAGGCTTGAAGTGTGTACAGGGAAAATCGGTTGTGAATTCAATTAACCTGAAAGAAGGAGAGGAACCTTTCCTGGAACAGGCCCGTAAGATAAGAAAATACGGGGCCGCGGCTATTGTAATGCTTTTCGATGAAGAGGGGCAGGCTGTTGATTTTAAACGAAAAACAGAGATTGCCCGGCGAGCCTATAAGTTACTTACTGAAAAGCTCAACTTCCCACCTGAAGATATCATTTTTGATGCCAATGTATTGAGCATTGCAACGGGAATGGAAGAGCATAACAATTATGCAGTGGAGTTTATTGAAGCTGCCAAATGGATAAAGAAAAACTTGCCTTATGCAAAGATTAGTGGTGGAATTAGTAATCTCTCTTTTTCTTTCAGGGGCAATAATGTAGTTCGTGAAGCCATGCACTCGGCTTTTCTTTATCATGCGATAAAAGCCGGACTGGATATGGGAATTGTAAATCCTTCCCTACTCCAGGTATATGACGACATTCCTGAGGATTTATTAACCCTGGTAGAGGATGTTGTTTTGAACCGCAGGAAAGATGCTACAGAGCGGCTTATCAGTTATGCGGAAAAAGTTAAGTCTTCAGGAAAAAAGCAAGAAAAAACAGAGGACTGGCGTAAAAAGGAATTGCAGGAGCGGATTTCTTATTCATTGGTAAAAGGAATTACCGAGTATATTGATAAAGATATGGAAGAAGCCCGTCAGAAATTTTCAAAAGGACTTGAAATAATTGAAGGCCCTTTAATGAATGGTATGAACCGCGTAGGGGAACTGTTTGGTGATGGTAAAATGTTTTTGCCACAGGTAATCAAGAGTGCAAGAGTAATGAAAAAAGCTGTTGCTTACCTGATGCCGTTTATTGAGGAGGAGAATAAAGAGAGTGGAGAAAGTTCTTCGGCAGGAAAGGTACTGTTGGCTACTGTTAAAGGCGATGTGCATGATATTGGTAAAAATATTGTAGGACTGGTGCTCTCGTGTAATAATTATGAGGTAGTTGACCTGGGTGTGATGATACCCACCGAAAAAATTATTGAAGAGGTTAAAAAACAAAAACCTGATATTCTCGGATTAAGTGGTTTGATTACTCCTTCGCTCGATGAGATGGTTAATGTAGCTTCTGAAATGGAAAAGGCAGGGCAAAATATTCCAATCCTTGTGGGTGGTGCAACAACTTCGAAGGCTCATACAGCTGTGAAAATAGCTCCTGAGTACAACCAACCTGTTGTGCATGTGAAGGATGCCTCACAAAGTGTGGGTATTGTGGATAAACTGAAATCACCCAAAACAAGTGAAAATTTTATTAAAGAACTGAAAAAGAACCAGGAATCTCTACGTGATAAGCACCTGGGAAGACAAAGCCGGCAGGAATATATTCCGCTAAAAGAGGCAAGAGAGAATAAACCTCAAATTAACTGGAACAATTATTCTCCGGTTAAACCTCAATTTCTTGGTGAAAAGGTTTTTAATGATATAAAACTTGAGGAAATTGCGAAATATATCGACTGGACATTCTTCTTTCATTCATGGGAATTGAAAGGAAAATATCCAAAAATCTTTGAGGATCCTGTTAAAGGAGAAGATGCAAAAAGGCTTTATGATGAAGGCCAGGAAATGCTGCAGCAAATTATTGATAAACAAA
>CAYWSJ010000099.1:0-11240 GCA_964461045.1 uncultured Bacteroidales bacterium
GCAAAGGCTGCAATCTCTCCGAGAGATCCTCCCATGTCTCCATAAAATAATTGCATATGACTGGGTACATTATCCATGATTCTAGATACAGGTTCACCGTTATCCACACCCTCCTGTAAAAGTCCTAAAGGCGTAGCTCCGGTAGCTGCATCCAGGTATCCTGTACCAAACCCGTTTGGCTTTGGCCAGCTTGTCATATGCACAGGAAAAGAAACCAGCAGGAATACTCTTCCAACCAATGCAGGGTTAAAAGGATTGTTTCCCAAACCTCCAAAAGACATTTTTCCTATTCCAATCGATACAAGTGCACCAATTACCAATATCCAGACAGGCAAATTAGTAGGTACATTAAAGGCCAGCAATAAGCCGGTTACCAGTGCTGAACCATCAGTGATGGATGGTTCTTCTTTCATCAAAAATCTTTGTATGAGATATTCAAATAACAAACATGAAATAATGGATACCAATGTGACGATTATGGCTCCTATACCAAAGGTAAAAACAGACCAGATAAATGCAGGTATAAGAGCAATAACAACACCATACATCAATTTCTTGACATTAGTATCTTTGTAAACATGCGGCGATGGCGATACTGTTATTGTTCTATTCATTACTTTTATTTTCTATTTCTTATGATTTGACTTACTTTAGATTTTCCAAACCGGATATAATCAAGAAGAGGAACATAAGCCGGACAGGTATAACTACAAGAACCACACTCCATACAATCCATCACATCATTTTCTTCCAGTTCCTCGTATCGTTCCTGTTCAGCCAGTTTTTTGAGCAGATATGGTTCCAGCCCCATTGGACAAGCGCTTACACATTTTGCACAACGGATACAATTTCTCTCATTGTAACGTTTGGCCTCCTTGTTTGGCATCACGAGTATTCCTGATGTTCCTTTTACCACAGGTACATCAAATGATTTTAAGGCCTTGCCCATCATCGGCCCGCCACTAACAACTTTCCCTGCATCATCGGGAATACCTCCGGCGGCTTCCAGCAATTTTTCAACAGGAGTACCTATCCGAACAAGAAAATTTGAGGGTTTCTCAACTGTCTTTCCTGTTACGGTAACCACTCGTTCAATGAGGGGTTTATTCTTTTGAACAGCTTCATAAACAGCCAAAGCTGTTCCCACATTATGAACAACAGTTCCTACATCTAACGGGAGCCCTCCTGAAGGTACTTCCCTGTTAATAAGTGCTTTTATTAATTGTTTCTCACCCCCTTGTGGATATTTTACTTTCAGAGGGTAAACATCAATTCCATCTTTATCTTTTACCAGTTCATTAACATGATTAATTGCATCCGGCTTGTTATTTTCAATGCCAATCATTGCTCTTTTAACACCAAGCGCCTTCATAAGCAATTGTATCCCTACCACCATTTCCTCTCCTCTCTCAAGCATCACGCGGTGATCGGAAGTAAGATAAGGTTCGCATTCTACTCCGTTAATGATCAAAGTATCAATTGTTTTTCCTTCAGGAATGGACAATTTAACATGAGAAGGGAAAGTAGCTCCTCCCATCCCTACAATTCCTGCTTTCAAAACCTTATCCACAATCTCTTTCCCAGATAAGGAAATATCTTGTTTTAAATCATTACTGGTATCAATATCATCTCTCCACTCATCTCCTTCTACTTTTACCACTACAGAGGGTTGCTTAAAACCAGAAGTTTCAATTATATGATCGATTTTAAGGACTGTGCCTGAAACAGATGAATGAATATTCGAAGATACAAAGCCAGCGCTTTCAGCAATCACATCTCCTGCTTTTATTTTATCTTTTTTGCTTACAACAGGCTTTGATGGAGCACCAATATGTTGCGCAATCGGGATAGCAACTTGTTCCGGAAGACTTAATTTTTCAATGGGTTTATCAGCAGATATCTTGTTTTCTGCCGGATGAACACCACCTTTTTTGAATGTTTTTAACACTTTTGCCTCCTCTGTTTAAGGTTAATTATTGTTTTGTTTTTCGTTATTTCCAGTTTTGGCTTGAGTTTCTTTCTCATTCTGCTGCTTTTTCTCTGCTTTCTTTTTCCGTGGAGGAAAATTTACCTCAACAATTGCGTTTGTAGGACATTCTTCAACACATTTTCTGCAAAGTTTGCATTTCAACGGATCAATATAAGCCAGGTTATTCTCCATTGTAATGGCATCGAACGGGCAAACTTTCACACATTTACCGCAACCTATACAAGCCACCTTACAGGCTTTTTTAGCTGGTCCGCCTTTGTCCTGGTTCACACAGGAAACATATATCTTACGATCTTTCTTGTTCTTTTTACGGAGCTCGATTATGTCATTTGGACATACTTCAACACAAGCGCCACAGGCAGTACAATTATCGTCAATAACATACGGAAGGCCTGTATTTTCGTCCATAAAAATCGCCTCAAAATCACAGGCTTCAACACAATCTCCCTGTCCAAGACAACCGTAATGACATCCTGTTTCTCCTCCGTAAAGAGCGGACTCTATGGCGCAGGAAGCAGGTCCGTCATAAAAATTATTCCTTGGGCGTTTATCAAAAGAACCGGCGCAACGCACAACAGCAACCTGCGCTTCTTTTTCTTCAACAGATTTTCCTAATATCTCTGCAACTTTAGCCATTGTTTCGTTACCTCCCACCGGACAATAAAAATCAGATATGTCATCTGCTTTTACTAAAGCTTCTGCAAAACCACGGCACCCGGGATAACCACAACCACCACAATTTGCGGCGGGTAATGCTTCTTCCACTTCATCAATTCGTGGATCTTCGTAAACTTTAAATTTCTGAGCCACTAAATACAAAATAACAGCCATAATGGCTCCAAGAATACTTAACGAAATAATCGTATATAAAACTGTTTCTGTCATACGAGTTTATTTATCTATTTTTTGTATAGTAAATGAAAAAACTTTTTTTATTCTTTCTTTTAGAAGATATAAAGCGATATAATAAGGTACTAAAAGTGAAAGTGCACCAACACCTGCTATCACTTCATTGTCTGTTAATGATGACAAAACAAACAAACCTGTTAAAACAACCAGAAAAGGAACTACATATCCCCAAAGCAGGGCTTTAAATCCTAACGATTGTTGTAATAATACTCTTACTTCTTCGCCTTTATTAAAATTCCCTGAGTAGTCTATTACCTCTACCTCTTTGTTCTCCATATCTGAAGCTGTACACACTCCCTTTGCATGACAGCTTGCACATGCACTTATATTTAGAAAATGAACTTTTATGCGGTTTCCCTCTATTGAATCAATCTTTCCTTTATGTTCAATGATATTTTTCGCCATCTTTTTAAACCACTCTTGAATAAGGCTACAAAGATAAATATGTTTATTAATTATCAGATGCTATATATCATTTTTGAAGAAGAGCTTTCTTATTTATAAGGATTTTAAATTATTAAGAGAAAATAAAAAGAGGGCATACCATGTATACCCTCTAAACAACAAAAACTCTTAAAGCCATCGACTCAAATCAATAACCCAAATCGCTTATGAGAATTATTAGCAAAAAAGTAAGTATGTTCTTCATACATTCAATGGCTTTATCAAATAGAAAACCGCTCAGAATCATTGTGGTAATATGTTAGAACTAAGCGTATTTGTAATTGTTAACAATATTGTATTAAAAAAGTTTAAGAAACTGTTTTGATCTGTCTTGATTTAACAACTTAGTTTTTTATTATATCATAGTCCCGTCCATTCAGATCGGAGTCTCTGGTAAACTCTTATTTCCTTTTCGATTTCCAAAAATTTTGTAAATTTAAAGTACAAAATTTTTAGAAATCAGAGACCGGAATATATATCTGAATACCAGCCCTAAAGGACGGGCCTGTAAATAAATAACATCCTTAATATTTGGTGAAATAGAATTTTTTAATAAAACAGTTACTAAATCCTTCAAAATTTTAAGCAAAAAATGATTTCAATTACAAAACCCTCTCTTTTTATACAGCCAGGTATAGTTCAAAGGAACATAAAAAGAATGCTGAAAAAAGCAAAAGATACAGGAGCAGAAATCCGTCCTCATTTTAAAACCCATCAATCTTTAACAATTGGAAGATGGTTTAAAAAGTATGGAATAAAAAAAGTAGCTGTTTCTTCTGTAGAGATGGCTGAATACTTTGCAAAAGATGGCTGGAAAGACATAACCATTGCCTTTCCTTTCAATCCTAACGAAATTAACAAAGTCAACTTACTGGCAGAAAAAAACATTATTAACTTAACATTGCTGAATACAGAAACCATTTCTTATCTTAATGATCATCTGAAAAATACGATCGGGGTTTTCATTGAGATTGATACAGGCTACATACGAAGTGGCATAAGCTATCATGCATACGATTATCTGCAGAAAATGGCTGACCTGATTCAGAAGTCAGATAAATTGATACTGAGGGGCATTCTTTCACACGCAGGTCAAACCTACCAGGCAAAAAGCAAGAAGGAGATACTGGAAATACACCAGCAAAATATTCAAAGGATGAGCGGTGTTAAAAAAACACTTAAAAATCTGCCCGGGGATTTTATTATTTCTACGGGAGATACTCCATCTTGTAGCATGGCAGAACATTTTGAAAACATTGATGAAATAAGGCCTGGAAATTTTGTTTTCTACGATGTTCAGCAGGCAGAGCTGGGCTCCTGTAAGTATGAAGATATTGCCGTCTGTATGGCTTGCCCTGTAGTTGCCAAATATAAAGAGAGAAATGAAATAGTAATTTATGGGGGTGCTGTGCATTTTTCAAAGGAGTTTATTTTAAAGGATAACCAAAAAATATATGGCCATATTGTTGATTTACAAAATAATGGCTGGAAACTAACCAATGAAAAAGGTTTTTTGATAAAGCTTTCCCAGGAGCATGGAACCATTAGTGTTTCTGATTCGCTGTTTGAAAAATACCAAATTGGAGATTTTATTGGAATACTACCTATACATTCCTGCCTGACAGCAAATCTGATGGGTGAATACCTGGACTTTCAGGGAAATTATTATGATCATTTGTCGGGAGCAAAAAGAAAAGGCAGCACCAATTAGAGGGCTGCCTTGTTCTTATAGTAGTTAAAAATATTATTTTACTTCCCAGGTATTACCACTTCTGAGCAGGTCATCCATATTTTTAAATTCGGAATTCTCTTTCACTGTTTTAACCTGTTTCTCCATATTTCGCTCATAGGTGGCTCCCTCAACGGAACGGATAACACCTACAGCAATAGGATATTCAGGATATCTCATATTGGCAAGCATTAAGTGCACTCCAGGATTTTGTTCTTTGGCATCATGAACAAGTATATCATCCTCGGTATATCCATCTTTTCCTATTTCAACAACTTTCAGTTGCAATCCTTCCAGAACAATACCTTTATTCTTCTCTTTTCCAAAGATCATCTTTTCTCCATGTCTTAATACAAGCTGACGATCATCTTTGTGCTTTTTATCTGCAATTTCAGCATGAGCTTTATCATTATAAATAACACAATTCTGAAGTATTTCCACTACAGAAGTACCTTTATGTTTTTCAGCCTGTAAGAAGATTTCCTGGTTCAGCTTAATATTGTTATCCACGGAACGTGCAAAAAACTTACCCTGTGCACCAATTACCAATTCCCCCGGATGAAAGGGACTTTCTATTGTACCATAAGGTGAAGTCTTTGTTTTTGCACCAAGTTTTGAAGTAGGAGAATACTGTCCTTTTGTTAATCCGTAAATTTCATTATTAAAAAGGATCAAATTAATATCCACATTTCTTCTTACAACATGGATAAAATGATTTCCTCCGATAGCCATTGAATCACCATCACCTGTAATTTGCCAAACACTAAGTTCCGGGTTAGCTGTTTTTGTTCCTGAGGCTATTGCTGATGCTCTTCCATGTATTCCATGAAAGCCATAAGTATTCATATAATATGGGAACCTTGAGGAGCATCCAATACCTGATATGAATGCAAAATTTTCTCTTGGAATTCCCATTTGTGGCAATGAACGCTGTATAGCATTCATAATTGCATGGTCACCACATCCCGGACACCATCTAACTTCCTGATCACTTTTAAAGTCTTTAGCGGTATATTCTTGTTTATTATTTTCTTCAGCCATAGTACTTATTTTTTCAGGAGATTTTTTATATGCTCTTTTATTTCTATTGTAGTAAAGGGTTGCCCCTGTACTTTGTTATATTTGTAATATTCAATATGTGGAAAATTCATCCGCAGATAATCTACAAACTGACCTCTGTTCAATTCACAAACCAATACTCTTTTAAAACTACTCAGAATATCCTTTGTATTCTTCGGCAGAGGTTTAATATAATTGAAATGAGTCAGGCTTATGTTGTAACCTTCTTTTATCAGTTCGTCATAGGCTGTCTTTATATGACCATAAGTACCGCCCCAGCCGACAACCAGAAGGTCTCCCTCCTGATCACCTTCAACAGTTTGTTCAGGAATCACATTTTCCACTCGCTGCACTTTTTCCTCCCTGAGGCGTGTCATTTTCTCGTGATTCTTTGGATCATGAGAAACATGACCACGCAGCTCGTCCTTTTCAAGTCCACCGATACGATGCTCAAACCCAGATGTTCCTGGAGTTGCCCATGTTCGGCTTAATTTTTCGGGATCTCTGGCATAGGGTAACCATTCTTTTTCCCCTTTAGGAACAATCGGTGGTTTAATTTCAGGGTATTCTGACATTTTCGGAACTTTCCAGGGTTCTGAACCATTTGCCAGGAAGCCATCTGTCAATAATATTACCGGAACCATGTGTTCCATAGCTATTTTTGCAGCATAAAAAGCGTAATGGAAACAATTTGACGGTGTGCTGGCTGCAATGACAACCACAGGACTTTCACCGTTTCGTCCATATAATGCCTGCATCAAATCAGACTGTTCAGGTTTGGTTGGCAAACCTGTAGAAGGTCCTCCTCTCTGGACATCCACAATTACAAGGGGTAATTCAGTCATAACTGCCAGCCCGACAGCTTCAGATTTCAGTGCCAGACCAGGCCCCGAAGTTGTTGTCACAGCCATCGAACCAGCGAAACTTGCGCCAATAGCTGTACAAATTCCCGCTATCTCATCTTCAGCCTGAAATGTTTTCGCACCAAAATCTTTTCTTAAAGATAATTCCTGTAAAATTTCTGAAGCAGGAGTAATTGGGTAAGATCCACAGAAAAGATCAAGTCCTGATTTTTCAGATGCTGCTAAAAAGCCCCAGGCAGTCGCCCTATTCCCGTCAATATTCCGGTAAGTACCTTTTTCAATCTCGGCCGGACTAATTTTATAAGTAGGAGTTAATAACTCTACTGTTTCTGCATAGTGATATCCGGCCTCCAACACTTTTTTGTTGGCTTCAATTATTTTGGGTTTTTTCTTAAACTTTCTTTCAAAGAAATCTTCAGTGTATTTCAGAGGTCTTTCAAATAACCAATAGACCATTCCCAATGCAAACATATTCTTACTTCTGAGTATGCTCTTAGGGTCAAGGCCTACATCTTTTAAGGTTTCTTTTGTAAGAGTAGAAATAGGTGCTTTAATAAGGTTATACCCATCAAGATCATTTTCTTTGACAGGATCATTAACCTGGTATTTTGCTTTCTCATAACCTCGCTCGGTAAAACTGTCTTCATCAATAATAATAGTCGCCCCGGATTTAACCCATTTGGCATTAGCTTTTAAAGCCGCAGGATTCATTGCAACCAAAACATCGGCAAAGTCGCCGGGGGTATTTACTTGTTTATGTCCGAAATGAACCTGGAAACCAGACACGCCACCAATTGTGCCCTGTGGCGCACGAATTTCCGAAGGATAATCAGGAAATGTCGATAAGTCATTACCAATAAAAGCTGAGGTATCAGAAAAAAGGGTTCCTGTTAATTGCATGCCATCTCCCGAGTCGCCGGCAAATCGTACAACGACTTCTTCGCGTTCAATGGCATCTGCTTTTTTACTCATAGCAAATTTAAATTTAATAACTGTTTATAGATTGATTTAAAGGAACTTGTATAAAATTGAAATGCATACAAAATAGATTTCTATTTTAGCATGCATTAATCTGTTATCTATATTTCAAAGTATATTTATGTAAAAACCTCTTTGCAAAGGTAAGTAATGTTAATTAATTATTAACTAAAAAAACAAGAATATTTATCCCCGAAACATGATTTTTCTCATGTTTTTAAAACCCTCAATAACAAATTATTAAATTAAAGTAATAAAATTAAACTTAGGGTTCTCTCATTTTTTTTTATCTTTAGGTTTTGAACCATTAAAAAGAAGAAAAGTTTGTTCTAAATTTTTGGAGCGATGAAAGAAGGGATACTATTTTTTATTAAAGATTTAAAAGAGTTAACAAGATTTACTAATGATTTATTTAGGCAAATGGCTAAGGCTCCATTTGAAGCCAGAGAATTTTTTAAGCAATCATATATTTTAGGTTATAATACGCTTCCTCTTATTGCTATTACAGCCTTTATTCTTGGTCTTGTAATCACCCTTCAGTCAAGACCTGTTTTGGTAGATTTTGGGGCCGAATCGCTACTGCCGGGGATGGTCTCTGTTTCTATTGTACGGGAAATAGGACCAGTAGTGACAGCCCTTATCTGTGCCGGAAAAATGGGATCAGGAATTGGTGCTGAACTTGGTTCAATGAAAGTGACAGAACAGATAGATGCAATGGAAGTTTCAGGAACAAACCCAATGAAATACCTGGTGGGATCAAGGGTGCTTGCCACAACTTTTATGTTGCCAATTTTAATCTTTTTTGCAGATGGTATTGCTTTTTTTGGCTCTTTCATAGCTGTTAATCTGCACGGAAGCATAAGTCCAAGTTTATTCCTAACAGATGCCTTTGCTCCACTGCACTTTTTTGATGTTGTTCCTGCTACAATAAAAACATTTTTCTTCGGTTTTGCTATAGGGATTATTAGTTGTTATAAAGGTTATAAGTCTGAGGCAGGAACAGAAAGTGTTGGTAAAGCGGCTAATTCGGCAGTAGTTATGTCATCTGTGGCGATCTTTATTATAGATTTGATTGCAGTTCAATTGCAACAAACTTTTGGTTTGATAAAATTTTAGATTTGGCAGAAAAAAAAGTAAATACAGAGGAACTAATCAGTATCAGACATCTTCGAAAAAGCTTCGGAGAAAATAAGGTACTTGATGATCTTAACCTGACGATTCATGAAGGAGAAAATGTTGCAATAATCGGGCAATCAGGTATAGGAAAATCCGTTCTAATAAAATGCCTGGTAAGACTGCTTGAGCCCAACACAGGCGAGATAAAAATATTTAATGAAAATGTTACTCAGCTTAGCTTCGAAGATCTTGACAAGCTGCGCCGAAGAATCGGATTCCTTTTTCAGGGGGGAGCACTTTATGATAGCATGACAGTAAGAGAAAACCTGGAATTTCCTTTGCGAAGAAATATCCAGGGCAAAACAAAAGAGGATATTGATGAACTAATCTACGAAGCATTGGAAAACGTTGGTTTAAAGGGAGCAATTAATAAATTACCCAATGAATTATCCGGGGGAATGAAAAAAAGAGTGGCATTAGCCAGGACTTTAATCCTCAAGCCTGAAATAATTCTTTATGATGAACCAACAACAGGGCTTGATCCTATAACATCGAAAGAAATAAGCGAATTGATTGTGAAAATACAAAATCAATATAATACAACATCCATCATTATTACTCATGATGTGACTTGCGTAAAGATTGCAGCAAATGTTATACATGTCCTGAGAGATGGATACATATCCGACTCAGGAACTTATGAAGAACTGGTTAACAAGAATGATCAGTGGATTCAACAATTTTTTACCTAAAAAATTTCAAGCAATGAAATTATCAACTGAAAGAACCATCAAATTAATCATTTTTATTGTCCTTGGAATAGGTATTTTTGGATACGGCATTTATTTCATTGGTAAAAAAAGCAATTTATTCGGGGATACCTTTACTATAAGTGGCGTATTCAGAGATGTTAGCGGCTTAAAAATTGGAAACAATGTGCGTTTTTCAGGGATTAATGTAGGTACTGTTTCAGAGATAAAACTTATTAATGATACTCTTGTACAGGTCGATGTAACTGTAGAAACCCAAACCCAAAAATTCATAAGGAAAAACTCAAAAATGGAAATTGGAACAGATGGGCTTATGGGAAGTAAAGTTATAAAAATAACCCCTGGAACTACAGATTCTCCAACAGTTAAAGAAGGAGATGTGCTTGAAACTGTTGAAGCAATTCAGATTGATAATATAATGAAAGAACTAAAAAAATCGAGTGTGAACACCTCAAAAATTACCAGTAATTTGGCAGATATCACGGATAAAATCAATAAGGGGGAAGGTATTTTTGGAAGTCTCTTTACGGACCGGAATTTATCCCGGAATTTAAACGATATTAGTAAGAATACGGCTGCTTTAACCAGGAATTTCAATACCATTACAAAAAAAATTAATGCTGAAGAAGGTGTTTTGGGAAAATTACTTTCAGATACATCTATATCAGATCAATTTGCAGAATCGAGTATAAACCTTAGTAAGTCTATAAAAAATCTTAACGAGATCACTAAAAAAATTAATCAGGGAGAGGGTGTTTTCGGAAAACTATATACCGATACAACTTTTACACAGAACCTGGAAGAAACAACTCAAAATTTAAACTATACAACAAAACAAGCACAGAAAATTGCCGATGATATGAAAGCCATCACTGGATTTATAAGAAACGGGAAAGGAGTAATGCATAAATTATTAGTGGACAGCGCTTTTGCCGATAGCCTGGGAAAAACTCTCTATAATATTGATAAAAGTGCAAAAGAATTGGATGAGGCAGCTGAAACTGTAAGAAAAAACTGGTTTATTAAGACTTTTTCAAGCAAAAAGCGAGATGATAGAAAAAACAGAAAACAACAAGAAAAAGAAGAAAAGAAAAAAGAAAAGGAGAAAAAAAGTAATGAGGGCTGATATATCTTTTAGTATTGTCAATCATACTTTGTTAAAAAAAATGCTTACCTTGGCCTTGTTAAGTACTAATGCTTTTTAAAAATAGTTGGGCTTTACCCTTAAAAGAAATATGAGTGAACATAAAAGGGTAATTGGTGTTAGACTACCAATCAAAAGATAGATGAAATATTTTTATATTATATATATTGCTTAGAAACTGTTTTGATTTTATTTAAAAATTTTACATTACCAAATTTAGAAGGTTTTATTTTCCTAG
>CAYWSJ010000100.1:0-11050 GCA_964461045.1 uncultured Bacteroidales bacterium
TACTCTTGCAAGTTCAAGATAAATGCTTCTGATGTACTGGGCTCTTTCAGGAACTTCAATACCAGCCAGCTTTTCAACGGCCATTGCATACATCAGTTCCATGTGATCGGGCTCCACTACGTTTATACGGCAGACAAGCGGAAAATTCTGTATCCATGTTCGTTGTTCCATGAGTTTTTCAAAGCCTCTGTGAAGAAAACCCGGATTGGATGTTGCTTTTACAATGCGGTCACCCTCTACTCCGAGGGTAATGCTGAAGTTTCCCACCATTCCCAGGTGCTGTGGTCCGTAATATAATTCAAGTTCTCTCATTGGTTCGTTTTTTTTCTTCAATAGTAGGTATTTGCTTGAAAAAATCTTCTACATATTGCCGGGTGTCAAAATCCTTTCTAAAAGGAGGAATCTCATAGCTTCGTTCCAGCAGGAGAGGTGTCAACCTTGGATGACCGCTGAAGTGGATTCCGTACAATTCATGCAACTCCCGTTCGAAAGGTTCGGCGTTACTGAAAACATTGATTACCGTGTAAAGTGTTGGTTTATCTCTTACCACCTTTGTTTTAACCAGCAGATTCAGGCCCCCTTTTTCGGGATCTTCAGTATATGCTGTAAGAATGTAAACCAGTTCAAAGGTATTTTCATTAATCCAGTCGACACAAGAAATTAGGGAAAGGTGGTTGAAACCATCACTTTTCAGGTGACTGAGAACAGTAATGATGGATTCTTTCCTGCATTCAATGATAATCCTGTTTTCTTCTGCGATATTGATTTTAATATCTTCAAAAGAAGAGAGCAGGTTATCTTTGAGTATTTGTCTTAAGTGGTTCATCTTAATCTGTTTTTATTTTTTACCTGGTTAAACGGACGCTTCATGTTGTTTTTCTTTTGAAAACAGAGGCGGCCATTCCAGTTTTCCCAGGACACTTTCCTGATTCTCCCTGTATAATTCATAGTCTTCCCTGTATTTCTTGTAACCATCTGCTTTTCCTTTATCAATGAGAGTCCAGAGGTGTGTAACTGCCACAAATACAGCTTCCGGCCTGGGCATACAACCTGCAATCCATCCGTCAATTGGGATGTATTTATCAAGGTGTTTAATTGTATTGTAGGAATCCCAGTACATTCCTCCGTTGATAGGACAAGAACCAAACCCCACAGTGAATTTGGGTTCCGGCATTTGTTCATAGGACCGAATGATGTATTTCAGGGTTTTCAGCGAGACATAACCGGTGATTAAAAAAAGATTGGCTTGCCTCGGAGTAGCCACCGGTATAACTCCAAACCTTTCTGCATCCCAACGGGCTGTAATGGTTGGAGGGATTTCTATTATTCCACAACCGGTGCAAAAATAGAGTGCATGCAACGAATATTTTTGTGCCATTTTGCCCGGCGATTTCAGCCATTTTCCGATTTTATTCCTGTCCATATTTTTATGTTTTTATTTTTCTTAGTATATCTTGTTAATTCTTTACTGAAACAGTGATCAGGTTTACGTTATTGCTACTATGATCAGACCTATTAAAGCCAAAGCTGATGACCATTTCCAAAGGTATCGAATGGCCTGCTCCACTCTGAAACGTGGAAACACAGCATTGACAATCAACATAACTATAAGCACCACAAGCGTCTTCAGGAAAAAATATCCCGGGTTGGATGCCCCTCCAAGAAATAAGTTGGTAAAGAGGGATATCCCGATAAATAAGTTGAGAGCGTGCTGAATTGTTGTAAAGGCCAAAAATTTTCCACTATATTCAGCCATAGGGCCTGATGCAATTTCCTGTGGAGCCTGTATCATTTCAAAAGGTCGCATTCCTGTTATAGCCGGTAATATGAGAACATAGGCCAATCCTGACAGCAATAACGGCAAATGCTGAAAAGAACAGCCGGTTTGAAGTTGTTTGTCTACAATTTCAACAATTGAAATGGTATCGTAATAGCTCATTACACCCACTACAATTAGTAGTAGCGGTATTTCATATCCCATAGCTAAAAGAAATTTTCTTGAGATACCGATACTTGCATTCGGATTGGCTGCTTCACCTCCACTAAGAGCCAAGCCAAGCGGGCTAACCAGCATCAGATAAAGTACAACCAGCAAACCTCCTGAAGAGCTTAGAGGGCACCAATGGCCAAAAGGCAGGAAAAGCAGTAATACTATGCATCCAGACAGTGACAGAATTAATCCAAAACTAAACAGGTAACCATGACTTGTACTTGTCTGGTTGAAATATTTGATGATGTCAATAACAGGTTGGGTTATGGGTGGCCCGTACCGCCAATGCATCCTTGCGGTAATTTTTCTTGAAAGACCCAGAAAAAATAAACCTATTAGCAAAGCCAAGAGAATAATTGCTATTATTTCCAATATCGTATTTACCATAGTGTCCATTTTAATTGAATAAAGATTAAGAGTGCCAGGAAAAACACTATATAGGTTACATAGTATCCGATATCCCCGGCATATATTTGTCTAATACCATTACCCAGGTTTTTAACGCTTTTTGCCAGTTTGAGATAAAAAGTGTCTATAAAATCTTTTAAATAAGGTCTCAACATTCTGTTCAGCGGGCCATAAAATTCAACCGAATAATGATATTTATCTTTTGGTACATATGTTCCGGCTGTGTAATTATCGTACTGATCAATTTGTTTTGCTTTTTTGCTTCCTTTAAAAATTAGCCAGATCAGTACACCGGTTATTAACAGCGCTGTGAAAATATTCAGCATATTAATGGTTCCTGTTTCGGAATTAACTCCCCACAGTGTTATATTCAGTGAATCAATGCCTGATGAAATCATTATCTGGTTGATGACTTTCAGCGGAATACCCGGGATAATGCCAAAAGTGACAATGATCAGGCTTAGTATAATTATAGGGAGCTGCATGCTGAAAGGTGGTTTTTTTATGTTTTTATACTTTTCAGGAAGCTGGCCAAGAAAGATGTTATGAATAAATTTGAAAAGAGAAAGTATTGTACCCCATGTGCCCAATAGTGCAGCAAAAGCTAAAAACGGGTACCCGTCTGTTATCAGGGTTTTATATATAAGCCACTTAGAAACAAAACCGTTTGTCAGCGGAATTCCAATTAGTCCACAGGCTCCAACCAAAGCCCCGATAAAAGTCACAGGCATTTTTTTGATGAGTCCTCCCAGAGAATTCAGGTCTCTTATACCTTTTGTGCAATATTCTATGGCGCCTACAACAAGAAAAAGCAGAGCAATGTATGATGTATGATTAATGATATGGAATGTACCGCCTGCAATGCCCAGGCTACTGCCGATAGCTATCCCCAAAACCATATAGCCACCCTGCCCTACACCATGCCAGGCAAGAAGGCGTTTCGAGTCATTTTGCAGCATGGCTATAAATGTAGGAATGATAATATTGATTGCACCAATCCAGGCCAGAATAGTATTGAAATGAACTAATCTGCTGCCAAGGTTTATGAATAAGTCAATTCCTGCTATTACAAAAAATATAACAAGAAATCCGTACATGCCCATTCTGACGAGTATTCCTGAGAGGATAGCAGAAAAAGGTGAAGGTGCTTCTGAATGTGCAGGAGGGAGCCATGTATGAAACGGCCAAACCGCATTTTTTATTCCAAAAGCGATAAAGAAGAGGATGAATATAAAAAGTACAAATCCCGGAGTATTTAATGACAATTGATTTGAAAGGTCTGCAATAATAAAAGTTCCGTAATGTGTGTAAAGCGAAAGAATCCCTACTAACATTGCCACAGAACCGGCTATTGACATTACAATGTATTTCATGCCTGCTGATATTGCGGGCCCCCTACTATAACTTATCAGTAAAAAGGTGGACCATGACATAATTTCCCAGAAAATATAAAACAGAATAAGATCCCCGGAAAGGACTATACCTATCATACTGCTGTTTACCAGCAAAATCATTAAATAATAAAAATCTGTGCGTTCTTTTTCCTTAATATATTGTAAGGAAAAGATTATAGCAAGCGCCCCGATAATTGCAATGGTAATAGCAAAAAACCATGAAAGCATGTTTATTCTCAGGTTAAGCGGGAAGTTCCAGAAGCCCGGGCATATAGTTTCTTCCGTTGTGTTGCCATACAAAGAACCAATAAAACCAATTAAGCCAACAGAAATCAGTATAGCAAAAATATTTCTCAGCTTTTTTGATATCCTGCCTGAGATATAAGTTATAAAACTACCTCCGAATGCTATTGCAAGTAAAATTTCTAAATTCATGGTATCAGGCTTTTTATGTAATCAGTTCTGCTAATTAATTCCGCAGCAGATGATTCCAGAATATTTGTTATTAATTTTGGATATATTCCAACTATTAAAATCAATCCGGCAAAAATGAAAAGGGGTATGAGCACTTTGAAGGGCGCCCTGTTTCTTTTTTCTTTTTTTGCTTCCCCTTTGAAATAGATGGCCTGTATCACTTTGAAGAAATACGCAGCCTCAACAACCGTGGCTGTGAGTACCAGGATGATAAGCACCGTATAAAGAATTTCCTGTTTGAATATGGCTGCTTTCACAATCATAAATTTACTGGGGAACCCGATGAAAGGGGGCAGCCCCACTAGCGATAAGGCCCCTATGGTGAAGAAAAAGGAAGTGTAAGGCATCTTTTTGCCCATTCCTTCAAATGAGGAAATATTCATTGATCCGGTATGAACTATCATATAACCTACAGCCAGGAAAAGCAGAGCTTTCCCCAGGGTATGACTAATAAGCTGAAACAATCCTCCTGTAATTCCATTCATGTTTGCAATGGACAGGGCAAAAACGATTAGTCCGATTTGCCCGATGCTAGAATAAGCCAGCATTCTCTTAATATTTTCCTGGTTGAAAGCACTCAGTTCACCAGTCAAAAGAGTAAGTACTCCCAGGAATAGCAGGAACATCATTATGCTTGAAGCGCCGAAGACTGTGAATACAATTCTTACCACAGCATAAAGACCCACTTCTATGGCTATCCCTGAAAGGATGGCACTGATGGAGGATGGGGCAGAGGAGTGTGCATCAGGCAGCCATGCATTTAAAGGAAATATTGCAGCCTCGACACCAAACCCGGTAATCATTAAAACCAATGGTACAAAGATGGATATTGGTTCTACTGAATGAATATTACTGGCAATATCTGCCATGTTGAGGGTGCCAAATTGCCCGTAAAGCAGACCTATTCCGATTAGAATGAATCCGGAACCCAGCGCTCCCTGTATCAGATATTTTATTGCCGACTCAACTCCGGCTTTATCTCCAAAGTATCCTACCAGGGCATAAGATGAGATACACAGGATTTCAAAAAAGACAAACAGGTTGAACACATCACCTGTGAGTACCACCCCGGTTGCCCCGGTAAGCAATAACAGGTAAAGTATATGGTATTTTTCCTCGTTTTTTTCTTTGATGTAACTAAGTGCATAAATTGCAACCAACAGACCAACCAAGGCTATAAGAAAAGCAAGTAAAATACCCAATGGTCCTGCTACCAGGTTGATGCAGAATGGAGGGGTGAATCCCCCAATGTTTACATGAATGGGTTCACTGAGCACCTGCGGAAAAATTTTTATTGTAAGAAGCAGATTAAACAGCAGCGCCAAAATGGGAAAATATTTACCGGTTTTTTTCGAGATTAACCCGAAAAGGGGAACCAGGAATGCAAGACCTAGAGGTACAACGATTAACAATACTGGATTTACCATTTTTGTTCTTTTATTTTACGTAGATTTAAAGTGCCGTAATGTTTGTATAATTTAACAGCCAGGGTTAGCGCCAAAGCCAGAATGGCCACGCCAATGACAATGGCTGTTAACACAAGTGCCTGGGGGACCGGATCTACCATTCCTTCAGCATTCAGACCCGGTTTTGAAAATATTGGGGCTGTTCCTTCATGGACATAACCGATGGCAATGAGGAACAAATAAATCCCTGTATCCATAATACTCAGCCCAATAATTACCTTAACCAGGTTTTTCTTGGTTAAGAGGATGAACAGGCCTATGAATATCAGACCAAAGGCCCCGATGTAATACATGTAATTATTTAAAAACTCTGCAAAACTCATGTGCTTTCTTCAATTAAGTTATCAATAATGCCGGCCAGTTCGGATCCGACTTTTAATCCAATTCCTATGTAAATAATGGGAATTATACCTGCACTGAATAATTCGCCTGCCTCGCCTTTTGGCAGAAAGTTGAAGAGGAAGTCTTCTCCCATTGTGAGCCCTGCGATTCCCAACCCGACAAATATTAAGCCTCCCAGGACCTCTATAACTGTGCTGGCCTTAAATTTTATTCTTTTTCCTTTGCATCCCAGGTACATTAATAAGAAACCTGATGCTACAATTGCGCCCCCCTGAAATCCTCCACCGGGTGTAAGATGACCATGAATAAAAATATAAGTCCCCACCAGCATCAGAACAGGAAATAGGAATCGACAACCCGTGTAGACAATCAAGCTTGAGGGTTCAACTTTATCAGAATGTTCTCTTTTCTTGTGGCCTGTGAGTAGTGCTCCCAATCCGATCGCTGCAGTGAATAATACGGTGATTTCACCCAGGGTATCAAAACCACGGTAACTAACTACAACTGAGGTGACCATGTTTGTTGCACCAGTTTCTTCTACCCCGTTTTTGTTAAAATAATCGCCAATAATGGTTTTGGAGATGCCAAAAGGAATCTCTTCCAGGCTTAATGCAATGCCTGCTGCAATTACGGCAAGTAATATAATTCCTAATAGTTTTCTCATTCTTCAAATCTTTTGGTTCTTTTCACAGCTATGACAAAGATTCCTGTGACCAATGCTGCTCCGATAGCTGCTTCTGCCATCGCAACATCAGGTGCCTGCAGGCAGAAAAAAAGTATGGCTGCAAGTAAGCTCACAATACAGGAGGCAATGACTGCATTCATCAGATCTTTAAATACAGCAGCAGCAATGGCTGAGGCTATCATTAACAATATGATTATGCTGAGGATTATTTCCATGATTACTCCTTATATCCTTTAAATTCATTTGTTTTATCTAAAACACTTTTATCGCATAGTTTAATTCCTTTTTTCCTTGATGCTCTGCCCAGGTTATGACTGGAAATTGGATTGGAAATAAGGATAAACAGGGCAATGATTAGGGTCTTCCAAAACCAGTCTGGCTGGAGTATACCAACGCCTATAATCGTTAGAAAACTCCCCAGTGTTGTGCATTTGGTTCCTGCCTGCACTCTGTTATAGACATCAGGCATTCTAAAAACACCAAGGCTTCCTAAAAGAAGGAAGAGAACACCTGCACCGGTTACAATCATACCAAATAGTTCCATAGTTAAATTCCTTTTTCTAAAAATCGTGCAATAGCAATGAGGCCTACAAATGATATAATAGAGTAGACCAGGGCAACATCCAGATAAATGTATCTGTCAAATACAAAACCAAGTAAAACCAGCAGGGCAACTGTTACAGTGGTAGCAGTATCCATGGCAATAGCCCGGTCTGCAGCAGTTGGCCCCTTGACCATTCGAATGATGCATAGAATGATTCCAATACCAATAATCACTATGTAAGTCAGTTCCATTTTTTATCTTTTTATTATCGCAATACCTGAATATTCAAATAATGCGATATTCTAATGAAAAAATTATTCGTTTTGGCTCTCTTTTATTATCTCTTTTACCCAATGATCCAGGACCTTATAACATACTTTGTTGCCCTCTCTCCTGTTTGTAATGATATCTGCATTTTTCAGTATTCTCAGATGCTGGGAAATTGTAGATTGTGGCAGTTTTAATTTGTGTTGAATTTCAGAAACGTTGCATTCGTCTTTGATTAATCCTTCCACAATCTGCAATCTTATTGGATGTCCCAGAGCCTTCATACATTCTGCCAGTTGGTCAAAATTTCTTTTCATGTGTTTATTTTGCTTTCCGAAGTTTGACAGTAGCCAGTTGAGCTGCATTAATTAGTTGATAGGCAATTGGTGAAGCAGTCAGCAGGGGGTGTGTTCCCATCTGGAAAGTACAAACTTCATCCGCCCTCATTTTGTGTTGAATCAATGCGCCTATGAAATTGGCTTTTTCACCCACCGATACACCACCATAAACTTGTCCTCCAATGAGTAGTCCGGTATCTTTTTCAAAGACCAGCTTTATGCCTAGTTCCTGTGCTCCGGGGAGAGATCCCGGATGTTTATCTGCCGCACTGGATTCGCCTGTGACAACTTCCATTCCCATCTCTTTAGCAGCCGATTCGGTAAGTCCGGCTGATCCTACCGCCAGATCTCCAAAGCACGTGGAAAAAATTCCAATAGCACATTCAGATCTTCTTCTGACGTTAAACAGGTTGGCGCCTCCAATTCTGGCTTCTGTTGTCCCCATGGAGGCTAACCATACCCCTTTGGGCATGCCACTCAGGTAGCATCTTTTTTTAGCACAGTCACCAATGGCAAAAATATCCGGATCACTGGTACGCATGAAATCATCAACCTGGATTCCCTCCTTTTCATCAGCAGCCAGACCGCAATCCGTTGCCAGTTTGATGTTTGGTTTCACGCCTATTCCCAAAATTACTGTGTCTGCTTTTATTTTTTCTTCTCCATCAAGTTCAACAGATTCAACTTTTCCGTTGCCTTTTATTGTTTTGGCTTTTTTACCGCCGAGGATGTTTACTCCGTGTTCTTTCAATTTGGCTTCTACTTTTTTACATATTTCCTCATCACATGCTAAAAGTAAACAGTGTGGCAACAGTTCTACTATGGTGACGTTTAAATTTCCTCTTTTCATGAATTCATCGGCAAATTCCAGTCCGATAAATCCTCCTCCAATGATCACCACGTCTTTTGACTTCTCAAGTTTTTTCGACAGGTCCTTGAGATAGTCCAGGTCTTTTCTTACCGCAAAAACATTTTCCATTTCAATCCCTTGAATTGGAGGAACAAGTGGTGTGGAACCTATGGCAAGAATTAATTTGTCGTAATTGAAATTTTTCCCGGCAGATGTCTTTATTGATTTTTCCTCACGATTGATTGATTCCGCCTGGTCAATAACTAGTTTGATATTATTGGTGTCGAGAATTTTGTCGGGAATCAGATTTTTTTCTGCGGATTCCAATGTTCCAAAAATATAGGGTATTCCACATGGGACAATCGCTTTTTCTTCTACACGAATCAGTGTAATATCGCTCTCAGGGTAATATCTCCGTGCTGTGATTGCTGCTGTTACCCCGGATGGGCCTCCTCCTATAATAACTATATGTTTTTGCATAATTGTTTAATATTTCGATTTATTTAAAAATGACGCTTAGATATTTTTCAAATCTTTTCCCAATTTTTTTAGTAGCTTCTTCTTCGTTATCTGTTTTTAGATTGATCCAGTGAATCAGCAACTTATCTTCTTGTATGTCTAAAGTGAATGTCCCGGGGGTTAGAGTAATGGAGTTGGCCAGGATCATTTTGGCCAGATCCTGCTTTAATTCTGTTTTAATAATTACAATTCCCGGTTTAATTGGCATTTTGGGATGAATAACCCGGTAAGCAACATCCAGATTAGCCATAATAATTTCTTTGAAAAGAACGATAATATAGATTAGCAGGTAGGCGATTTTTTTTGGTGTAATACCTGGGAATCCAATTTTCTGAAAGCTTTTAACCAGAGCAAAAGAGAGGACAAGGCTTACTACAATTCCTGTGAACAATTCCTGGCTTTCAAAACTTAAGGTGAGCGCGAGCCAAATTAGCATCAGGATCACAAACAGATATATGAAGTTCTTGAAAGAGTTATGGGCATTTGTTTTTGTTTCTTCCATTGAATTATGTTTTGAAACATTAAAAGAACAAGAATATACCACCAAAGATATATGGAATATTGCCATGGTTTGACTAAATTTGTGTGATATACAGGCTTATAATTTGTGATTATTATAGCTGTATTATTGATATATATCACACATATTTTGGTTGTATCTTACAATTATTGCCATGAAACAGATAATTCATGAAAATCAATGTAAGGAGTGTAATGAGAAATCGTGTGCGGTTTCTGTGCTTGATGATGAGGAGCTTGATTTGATAAGCAAAAACTCATCACAGGTGAAGTTTCAGAAAAATGAGATGATCTTTAAGCAGAATTCCCCATCCTCGCACATTATTTTTGTAAAAAACGGGATTGTTAAGGAACATATGACCGGCCCGCACAAAAAAGAACAGATTTTAAAAATTGTTAAAGGTCCCGCTTTCCTTAGGATATCCTCCAAACTGAAATACAATATTAATTCCTATTCGGCTACTGCAATTATTGACAGCGTTATCTGTTTTATCGATATTAATGTTTTCAAAGAGTTGTTGTATCACAATTCCAAATTCAGTTACGAGATTTTAATTTCTGTTTGTGAGGATGGTCTGTATTGTTTCAATAAGTTTCTGAACCAAACACAAAAGCAGGTGCATGGTCGATTGGCCGAAGCGATTCTGTATTTCTCCAACCACATATATAAAGATAAAGATTTCATCTTACCTGTTTCTAAAAGTGAACTGGCTGATTTAATAGGGAGTACCCGGGAAAGTGTCACAAGGGCTCTTTTCACTTTTAAAAGAGAAGATATTATTGGGATTAATGGAAAAACTGTTGAGCTCAAAAACAAAAAAAAGCTTGAGCAGATCAGCCGGAATGGTTAAATTAATTTGGTAATTCAGCGAATTTTTTTTTGAAAAATATCACTTATTCATTAATTTTAATTGAAAATATGAATAAAGCATTTGTCTTTTAAAAAGTTACTGTTATGAAACGTTTATTTTTATTTAGCAGCCTGATCTTGTTTAGTTTAACAGTTTTTTGTCAGAAGAATTATTCTCCTTTGATTGAATTGGAAATACCCGGATTAGAAGAAGGAAATTCTATGACCAAAGAAGAATTTATGGACATAGATACGCTTTATACCAATAAAGAAGAGGTAATTGTTCAGTCGTATACTTTAACTACAATAGATACTGCTGATTTTTTGCATGATATTCATGTTAAGGGAAACAAATTTACCGAAGAGGCCCTTCAGTGGATTAAAAAGAGGGTTATTCCCGGGCA
>CAYWSJ010000101.1:0-10775 GCA_964461045.1 uncultured Bacteroidales bacterium
GATCATGGCATAGCTTGTTCAGGTTGAGAAGATGGGGTTTATTGAGCGCTTACAATGTGTTGATTTAATACCCGACTCCTTAGAGTCTGCCCTAATGCTTGCACAAATCTCTCTTGAGTTATCCAATATCGATGATGCAAAAAGGTGGGCTGATACAATTCAAAAAATAAACCCTGAATGTCATTTATCAGAAGAAATTTACCAGCAGATTAAGTTATCGCCATAAATCTGCAATTCAAAGATTCAAGCCACCTTTTCAGTCAGCATTCGCCCAAAAACTAAAAATTCATAGAAAATTATTACTACAATACCTTCCCATTTAAAATAAGATTTTCAAACCGTTTTGCCGATTCCTGATTTACCGGTTTCATCAGGTGGGCATAGACGTTCAAAGTCACGGTGGGGGATGAATGACCAAGCTGTGATTGAATGTATTTGATATTCTCTCCCTGCTCGATCAGAAGGCTTGCATAGGTATGCCGCAAATCGTGAAACCGGATCTTTTCAATCTCTGCCTTTGTCAGCGCCGGGAAAAAATACCGCGCTGTCAGATTGTTATGATTTATTGGCCCGCCCGCCTCATTGGGAAAAACAAGATCCAGCTTATTCGGATTGCTTGCCAACTTCCACTTTTTTAGATCCGCCATCATTGACGGCCCGAGGTCAATCCGCCGGTTTGATGTACTGGTTTTCACATCAAACCACTGCTGATTGTTAAACGTGCGCTTGATATGAATTTGATTGTTTTTCCAATCAATGTCTGACCATTTCAAGCCGATCAATTCCCCCTGCCTGGCCCCTGACATAATCGCCAACTTGAATAGCGTTTGATATTTTTGCCCCTCCACCTTCTCCAAAAAAGCATTGATTTCTGAAGGCGTGAGAACCCGAATTTTAGCTGTTTTTTCATTCCCCTGCCCTCTTGGCCTTTCTGCCTCCCTTACCGGATTATAATCAATATACCGGTGCCGGACTGAGTAACCCATTATCTGATTCAATGTCACAAGGATTTTCCGCAGCGTTGATATGTTCATATTCATCTTTTGGCGGTCGGAAATATATTGTTCAACCTTTGCCGTGTTAATATTGCTAACTTTCAAATCATTGAAATCATCAAAATGATTATTCACATGGCCTTCATAAACACTGTAAGTTGAAGCTCTCAGGTTCATCTTTTTATATTTGAGCCATTCTTTAGCCACGTCTTTAAAAAGGGGGATCTGTTTAGCAGGAATATAATTGCCCTTTGCCAATCGATCTTCAATTTCCCTGAGCTTCTCCTTTGCCTGCTTCTTTGTTGTGCCCTCCGGCAGTGCTTGCCTCTTTCTTTTCCCCTCATTGTCATAAAAATCGAGAACATAACGATTACGCCGCTTTGTTACAGTTGCCATCTTATTCCTCCTTTCGTTTTTGTTTATAAGACACGCCTTTTTTTCGGCCCGGCCTTCCACGATCATTTAAAGGTGGTTTATTTAATGCGCTTCTTGGAATCAACCATCCAGCGGATGTTTTTTTTGAACCTGGAATTCCAGGATTGATAGACAATTGACGCACCCGAGAACTATTAATACCCAATATTTCTGCTACTTCAGAAGCTGTTAAAATATTTTTCATCGTTTTATTTCCTTGGTTAAAATAATAAAGTTATTTATTATTAACATATTCGTTAACATTTAGTCAATATAAATTTATGTATTTTATATATTTATTGTTTGATAACTAACCAATTGAAGGCCCACCCCTCGATAAATCATAAAGACCCCCACCCTTTGTTTTATAAAGAAGGTCTTCACCACAATTTTTTTTGGATTGCACACGCGCGATAGCATTTTTTTTCTAACACACTTGACATTATTAATAATTTTCACTACGAAATTTCCTTACGGTTAGTAACTTTCTGCCTATAGCCCAGCGTTGCTTAACTAATCTTGAATGCCAACGCCTGCCAATTCATGGATATAGATATCCGATGTCACATCTAAAGCACTTTTTGAGCCATAATTTAAATGACCAGCAAAAATATGAGGCTCTTCCCTATGGCGAAAAACAAATCAAAAAAAGATAAGCGAGAGATTGAATCCTACCAGCATAAGGATAAAGAAAGGGCATATAACCCGCCTGTTGGCCTGGTAACGCCGGAAACGGATTTAGAGGAAGGCAAAAAGCAATATTCCTATGATCCGCATCTTGACCCCCAGCTTGTTTGGGCTGGAAAAGCTGAGCATACCTCTTTTGAAGTGCCAACGGTTTCCCTCCATGTTCATGAACGCATTGAACCCTCTACAATTATTGAAGCAGTGAGAAAGAAAAATGGTGACACCCCCACGCAGATGTCTTTATTTGCATCGGAAAAAGAAAAATTGCCTTTGCGTGAAGAAATCGAGTTTTACAAGCATAAGCGCAATTGGAAAAATCGCCTGATTGCGGGGGACAGTTTGCTCGTCATGAATAGCCTTTTGGAAAAGGAGGGAATGGCGGGAAAGGTTCAGATGGTCTACATTGATCCACCTTATGGCATTACATATGATTCAAACTTTCAGGCTTTCATAAATAATAGAGAGGTTAAAGATAAAATTGATGAAGATTTAACTGCTGAACCGGAAATGATCAAAGCTTTTCGAGATACCTGGAAATTGGGAATCCATTCATATCTGACTTATCTGCGTGATCGCTTGCTTCTTTCAAGAGCCCTTTTAAAAGAGACAGGTAGTGTATTTGTACAGATCTCTGATGAAAATGTTCACCATGTCAGAGAGATTATGGATGAGGTGTTCGGTAAAGAAAATTATATATCAATGATCGCTGTAAAAAGGCCAACTATGGCCAAAAAAATTATAAGAAATAATTTTATTTTTATTCTTTGGTACGCCAGAGATAAAAATCAAATTAAGACCCACAAATTATTTTTTAAAAGGAATCAAGCGGATTTGCCGGGTTTTGAAAAAAAGTCTCTAGGTCTTGAGCATAAGAAAACTGGAGAAAAAATGACTGTAACTCCAGAAATCAGACGAAATTTATCAAAATATATAAAAGAATGGGATGTTTATCAACTTGACAACCTTATTGCAATAGGGAGTTCGGCAGGAAGAGATTTTCCTTTTGAATATAAAGGTAAAACCTTTTCTCCAGGAAAAGGCAAAGGATGGAAAGTTAGCAAAGAGGGTTTGAACAATTTATTACAAAAAGATCGAATAGAAGCAAGAGGAGGGACCCTTTGTTTTAAAAACTATATGGATGATTACCCAGTGGTTGAAATTAGCAATCTTTGGGAAGATACTGCTGGCCCCAACAAAGAGGTTATTTATGTTGTTCAAACTAAAGATATTATCATTTCAAGATGTTTGTTAATGACAACTGATCCTGGAGATTTGGTTTTAGACCCTACCTGTGGCAGCGGTACAACGGCTTATGTTGCAGAGCACTGGGGCAGGAGATGGATAACATGCGACACATCACGAGTTGCTTTAACTTTATCCAAGCAACGCTTAATGGCAGCCACATTTGACTATTTCAAGCTTTCATATCCTGAACAAGGAGTTAGCAGTGGTTTTATATATAAAACAGTCCCTCATATAACTTTAAAATCAATCGCTAATAATCCGGAAATTAAGAACGGAATGACTAAGGAAGAAATGGACGCGGCCATTAAGAAATATGCGTCCCATGAAACCTTATATGACGAACCTTTGCAAGATACCAAAAAAAAGCGCATCACAGGACCCTTCACTGTCGAAGCAGTCCCATCGCCAGTTGTAAAACCAATTGAAGATATAGAAGGCTCTGAATCTGAGAAAGCAGATGAATCAATTGCAAGAAGCGGGGAAACTTTAAGACAAGGCGAATGGCGGGATGAGCTATTCAAAACCGGTATCCGTGGGAAAGGGGGACAACAAATTAAATTTGCACGCATTGAGCCACTTTCCGGCACTCAGTGGCTTCATGCTGAAGGCGAAACACAAGAAGATAACCCTCAGCCTGTGGTAGTTTCTTTTGGTCCCGAGCATGCGCCACTTGAACAGAGGCAAGTAGCATTGGCTTTAGAAGAAGCACAAACACTTGTGCCAAAACCCAAGCTTGTACTTTTTGCCGCTTTCCAATTTGACCCAGAGGCGGCGAAAGACATTGATGAAACCATTTGGCCGGGAGTAACACTTTTAAAGGCACAGATGAACGCGGATTTACTGACTGAGGATTTAAAGAAAAAGCGGGCCAGCAATGAAAGTTTTTGGTTGATTGGCCAGCCGGATGTTGAACTCGAAAAGATTGCCAAAGGGAAGAATAAAAACAAATTCAAAGTTTCTGTGCATGGTTTTGACTATTACAATACAAGGACAGGCAAAATTGAATCCGGTGGAAAAGATAAAATTGCCATGTGGATGCTTGATCCGGATTATGATGGTCGCAGCCTTTTTCCGCGGCAAGTCTTCTTTCCCATGGCTGATCCCAAGGATGGATGGACAAAACTTGCTAAAAATTTAAAATCTGAAATCGATGAAGAATTAATTGAATCATACAGAGGGACGGAATCACTTCCATTTGTGCAGGGCAAAAACCGACGTGCAGCGATTAAGATTATCGATGATCGGGGCATTGAAAGCTTCAAGGTGATTAGGCTTTATTAATGGAAAAGAGAAAAATTGATCGACTGATTATCAATTCGCCGTATGAAGAACCTTCCCGATATTGGCAATACAACCGGGACCGGCAGACATTTTCTTTGATAGAAGGCCGTCGACCGGCTGGCTATGTCATTGCGTCTGATGCTTCAAAAGGCTTTGATGATCCGGGCGTATTTATTGAAATTCCCTTGGTCAATGAAGTCAGAAAACGAGTAAGGCAATGGCGGGAAAACGACTATCCAGGTGTAAGCGCCATAACAAGGCGCCTTTTATACCACTGGCAAAACCCTGAGGAATTTGACACACGACGGTTCTTTTTTTGCCAATTAGAAGCCATTGAGACAATTATTTGGCTGGTAGAAGGGCCTGACGCTGAAAAGGTGGGCTTGGAAATTTCAGGCGACGGTGGAGCATTTGAAAGACAATGTGCGAAGATGGCAACCGGTACTGGTAAAACAATTGTTATGGCGATGCTGGTTGCTTGGCAAATATTGAATAAAGTCAATGCGCCAACTGATAAACGATTTTCAAAAAATATTCTGGTTATAGCCCCCGGTTTGACGATCCGGAGCCGCTTATCTGTTTTGGAACCTTCAGCACCCGGTAACTATTATCAAGCCTTCCGAATTGTCCCTTCCTCTCTATTAGAGCGGTTGAGACAGGGTAAAGTAATTATTAGAAACTGGCATGTTTTGAATTGGGAGACTGAAAAACAGATTGAAAAAAAGCGCAGTGTGGATAAACGCGGCCCCAAAAGCGATGAAGCTTATGCCCGGGAGGTTTTGGGGGATATGGCAACTGCCCGAAATATTCTTGTGATTAATGATGAAGCCCATCATGCATGGCGGGTTCCGGCTGAATCCAAAATCAAAGGCTTGACCAAAGATGAAATTGAAGAGGCTACGAAATGGGTGGGTGGGCTTGATCGGATTCATCGGGTTAGAGGCATACTTAAATGCTATGACTTTTCAGCAACCCCTTTTTCACCTTCTGGCAAAAAAAGCACTGAAGAGGCACTTTTTGGATGGATTATCAGTGACTTCGGATTGAACGACGCTATTGAATCCGGATTGGTTAAAACCCCAAGAGTGGTGGTTAGGGATGATGCTTTACCAGATGCCAAGACTTATAAATCCCGCATGTATCATATATATAACGATCCAGAAGTTAAAGATGATTTGAGCCGAAAAGCTGAGCGTGAAGAACCTTTGCCAGATTTGGTGGTAAATGCCTATTATCTGCTTGGTTATGATTGGCGAGAAACCGCCAAAGCTTGGAAAAAAGAAGGCCATAGCGTGCCTCCGGTTATGATTACAGTCGCAAACCGGACGGAGACTGCCGCCCGAGTGAAATATGCTTTTGATCTAAACAAAATCAGAATTGATGAACTTTCTGACCGGGAAAAGACTCTGCACATAGATTCCAAAGTCTTGGATGAAGCGGAATCTGCTGAAGAACCAATTGCAGCAATTGATAGCAATCCATCATTTTCGGGGGAAGATGAAAAGCCCAAAAAGCTGACCAAAAAAGAACAAGCTGAGTTATTAAGGCGTCAAGTTGATACAGTGGGCAAAATCGGTGAACCTGGGGAACAAATACAAAATGTGATTTCGGTGGGCATGCTTTCAGAAGGCTGGGATGCTAAAACCGTAACTCATATCATGGGACTTAGGGCCTTTTCCAGCCAGCTTTTGTGTGAGCAGGTAGTAGGAAGGGGATTGCGCCGCACATCCTATGATATTGACCCTGAAACCGATATGTTTGATACAGAGCATGTTAATATCTTTGGTGTGCCTTTCACATTTCTGCCCCATGAATCGCCCGAAGGAACGGTCCCAACTCCACCAAAGCCGAAAACAATTATAGAACCTGATTCCAAAAAAATTGAATATGAAATTAGCTGGCCCAATATAATCCGGATTGATCGTGTTTACAGTCCTCGACTGCGATTAGATTGGGAAAAAGTCAAAACCCTTGCACTTGATGCATCTCAAACGGCAAAACTGGCAGAAATGGCCCCCATTGTTGAAGGCAAGCCGGATGTAACGAAAATTTCCGAAATTGATCTTGAAAGATTAGCCGGTGAATTCAGAACGCAGAAGATTATTTTTGAAACCGCCCGCGATGTTTATGATCAAATGGCCAAAGAATGGAAGGGCAGCAAAGAATTTCTGCTGGCCCAATTAATCCATATTGTGGAGCAATTTATAAAATCTGAAAAAGTGACCATTAAACCCAGCCTCTTTGACCGGACTGATTTAAAGCGCCGTCTCATGATCACATTAAACATGACCAAGGTGGTGCAGCATATTTGGGGGGCTATAAGATTTAATAACACAGAAAAGCTGGAGCCGGTTTTTGATCGTGACCGCCCGATTCGGTCCACAAGCGATATGATGACATGGTATACTTCAAAACCCTGTGCCTTAAATCAGAAAAGCCATATCAACCATTGTGTTTATGATAGCACATGGGAAGCTTCAGACGCTTTTGAACTCGATCACAACAAGAACGTCAAAGCCTGGGTAAAGAATGATCATTTGGGTTTTGAAATTATGTATGTTTATCGTGGCGTGGTCAGAAAATACCGGCCTGATTTCATAATCCACCTGGCAAATGACAAGTATTTGGTTTTGGAGACAAAGGGAAAGGACACTGAGCAAGATCGCGTGAAGCGTGAATTTTTGGATGAATGGGTTAATGCAGTTAATGAGCATGGCGGCTTTGGGCGGTGGGGTTGGGCTGTAGCGAAGGGAACAGGGGAAATAAAGGGGATTTTGGAAAATTTGGCAGCTTGATGCAGATAATTAATCTTTGACGCTTAGATCAAAATATTCAAGTGTGCGTGTGGGCAATTACTTTTAAAAAAAACACCTTATTCTGTTTGCATTTTGATTTTGAAATTTGGCCAAAATGCGCCGTAAATCCGCCAAAATTTGTATTGATTCCGTCTATTATATGATTTCAATTCAGGCCTAAAAAAGGAGAAGTTGGCAAATGACGTCTTCTGATAACAGCCACAGGGATAGTTTTTATAAAAGACATAGAGATAAAATATGGATTGGCGTTATTTGTAGTTTTTTAGCCACTTGTTTTTTAGAGTTACTCAGTTCCATTGTAAAATTATTTTTGTCGAAGGATGATTATTTATTTATATATGTTGATTCCTGGGACTTGGTGTTTTCCGCAGTCAATCTGCTTGTTTTTATAGCACTGACAGTTCTTTTTTCTTCTATTTTATATAGAAAAAATTTTGTTGAGTTTTTAAAGCAGAAATTAAAAGAAACTTTTGAATTATTTTTGGAACACGATGATAGGCATGACTTGCCCTTAGAAACTCAGTATAACTGTTTTAACATGGGCTTGGCCTATAAAGAAATAAAAAAAAATAAAAACGACAGTTATAAAGCCTTGGTTAAATTGCTCCATGAGTTTATTTGTTACAATCAGGGCCAAATCGCTCAATTTTACTATTCCGCTGGCGAATTGCACAAACCAATAAAAGAAGAAACCAAACTAGGGTCGAATGCAAACATCGAAAAATTAAGGGATATATGCGAAGCAATTAACACCAAACTGCCCGATAAAATAGAAAATATATTTGAAAAAAACAACAAATTCATCTCAAGATTCTTCGAAAGTCGATCTTCTGTTCAGCCGAGATGGTGCATAAAAGGGATAAACAACGATTTAATTGAAGACATTTTCAGATACGAAGGCGAATACAGTAGCCCTGCGGTTAAACCATCCGAAAACACAGGATTTGATAAAGTATTAGAGAATGGTAAATATTATATATGTAATAATATTCCTGGGGATGTGATCGAGGAAAGATATATTAACCCAAGGCTTGATGGAGAAAAAGTAAGAGAAAAAAAAAGAAGAGGTATTGATATTTTTCAGCCAAATGAATGGATGGATTGTTGGTATATTAACAGAGATGAGAATGGTAACACCAAAGAAAATTCACCATCGTCGTGTTACATGTCCACACTGATTATTCCGATAACTTTTTTGAGAAATGAATTATCGGATGAGTTCAGAGAACATTTTGAAATTCCAAAGGTGCGCAAAAAAGGAGAGCTTAGCAGAGCCATTTTAGGCATGTTATGCTTTGATCACATCGGAACAAATTTCTTTATCGAAGAAATTGACAAATATTTTGGATACATGGTTGCTGATATTTTTTCACTGTACTTAATTGCACATTTAATGTATACAGATTACTCAAAGTCATTTGATCGCGCGAATGAAATAATTGAAGGGAATCTTCATAGGCTGGAGGCTTAAATGTCGGACCCAAACACCTCAACGGACAACTGTGTTATTTCTATGAACAGGTCTTTGTTCAAAATGGCCCGAAGGAGGGTTTTAAAAAAAAATAATGGGAGATTAATTACTTCGGCAAGTAAGCATTCGCAGAAGCAGAATAAAACTGAAGACTCCGCTCAATCCCACGCCCACGCAGCTTCCTGAAATAGCTGTGGGCTAATTTAAATCGGCTTAGCGTAAGTACTCATTATATTGGTAAGTGCGCTTTTGCGATTGAGCTAATTTGGCTTGCAGTATTCAAATAACAATTGCAATTATTCTTTCCTATGCTACGGCATTGAAAGACAGTCATATTATTTTGCTATGTCGTCCCTGATGTCGTCACTTGAAAAGAGCATGTAACTAATTGAAATATTAATTAAAATATTATATATGGGGGGCATAAAGGATAAAATTTAACCTCCCTCCCCCCTATCTATTAAATTTCCATTAGTATTTTCAGGCATTTAACACCTAATTTGAAGTGACGACACTTGCGACGACACCCTAAATCAAAGCCCATTGCTTTTCTTTTTTCATCCATTTGATTTCGCCTGCCCGCTGCAAATTCTTTTGTGCCGTTTCATAAAACCATATGCCCACCCTATGACAGTTCGTTCTTGATTTAAGCATCCGGTCTGTCATGGGTCCCTTGCGCAATTGCCGACGGATTTTTTCTTCCATTTTCGCAGTGGTATTATCTGCGTCAATCGGATCATGCAGCTTTCGGACCTCCAGTTGCCAATCACATAGGGCAGTAGCCTGCTCCACGGTTTTTGCATCAATTTCAGATTTGAGGTTATTGATTGCCAAAAGCACCATTAAACGGGTAGCATAAGTATCAAGCCTTTTAGCATGAATAGAGCGTTCAAGGCTCATGTACCATTTATGATAAAGTTCTCTGGCTTCTTTGTTGATTTTTAATTCCCTGTGTTCATTAGCATGGCGAATAACATTTAACAGGCTTGTTTCCACATAAGTCTTATCCTCAGCTCCTATTTTTTGGGGTAATGAAAATTTGCGATTTGCGGTGGCAGGAACAATGAAAAGCCGGTTATTAAAGCCGATATCTGTGAATGATGTATCCCACGTATGCTCGTATGTTTGAACAGTGGAAGCAGCTAAAATGTTCAAATAAGCATTTTCTAAAACGATATCATGCTTTTTGGTATGGGTTTCATAGGTATTTGATTCAAACAACGTATTCACACAAGGTAATAAAACCGAAGATTCAATTTTGCACTTGCTAACAAAACTTTTAAACTCATCAAAACATAGTAATAAGCCCTTGTTTTTCGATTCATCAAGCAAGCCCTGCATTCCTTCTGCTGATCCGATCCCCATACAAACATGAAAATCTTTTAAAAAATCCTTAAATAGTGCCGTGGTTTTATTCAAAACGGTTGATTTGCGTTCATCTGCTGATTCGCCTAAAAGCAAAGTAAATAATCTCGGTTGTGGGGCGATTTCGCTCTCCAAGGTAACCATATTACTCAAGACCGATCCCAAACAAGTAAGGTATGCCATAAATAAAAAGCATTCAGGGGTTTCAAGGTGTTGACCGTACGTTCCGGCATAAATCCCGGCTGCCCCAGTCATAACCTGATAAGGAAAGGCTAAATTAGATGAATCATCTTCGTGCGGAAATTCTGCCATCGTTTCAACCATTGGCTTTTCATTGTCATTTAAAGAATACTCCTGAGATTTCCAACCCCCCTGCTGTGCTATATAAAATAGACTCGCAAGTGTTATTCCGGGTCTTCGCCCGAAGGATTGCCAGCGCCGGCGCTTGATCAGCGACAATTATAATTGAGGTTCAACGACAACTATTTTTGAGGTTCAGCG
>CAYWSJ010000102.1:0-10629 GCA_964461045.1 uncultured Bacteroidales bacterium
CTTCGGCACCACCACCAATAAAGTCTTCCATTTGATTTAATTCTAATTTTTCCATAATTAATTTGTTTTTTAGGTTTACTGCTGATGCGTTTAAAATTAGTTTTTCAAAAATATTGATGAATGTAAAATTAATTTACATGATACCAATTGATTAGGTTGAATTGTTTTGACATGTAGAAATGATTAAATTCAAATCAAAAAATCATTAAAACCGCTACAACCTAGTTAATTTGAAAAGTTCATAAATCCAAATTTAATTTAACGCATCACCAGTATTTTAGGTTAATAAATAAAAGAATTGAGTTATAACTCATTTATAGGTCCAAATATAATAATTTGCTCATAATTTGTACTAAACGGTTATGTGTTTTATAACACTTTTTTTTGCATGTATTTGATTATACCTTGGATGTGTTTTTTGGCAAATTATACCGTTTAGCGTACTTGTTTAAGTTTGTTTGTTCCACTATGACATACTTTTTTAATAGAAGAATTTTAGAATTAAAAAGTTGCGGTTTTATAAGAGTATGTGGAAACAACTTTTGTTATACCCCATTGGTTGAAGATTTATGGCGCTTTAAGCTTTGAATTTTATTTTGGAAACAATATCTCCAGGGCATTTAAATTAAACTAGTTTTGGTTTTTTGCTTTAATAATAAAATAAACAGCAGTAGTAAGAAAATTCCGCAAATAAGGAATCCTGGCTATAAGTGTGCATTGCCTTGTTGCTTTTAAATTGTATTTGTATTTATAAATTGGATTAAACAGAAAATATTTTTCAGCTACAACAGCATACTTTTCACGTCTTACTATCTTTTTGAACCGTTCTATTGATATACCGGTTTTTTTAATATACATCAGACTCTTCATTTTTTGTTTTTTTTCTCCGAATAGTTTCATCAGTTCCCTGTAATGAGGATGGCAATAGATGATAATAAGGGAGGATGGGTAATATTTTGCTTTTAAACATCTGTTGATGTCCTCCAAATGGCATCTGCCAGGGGGGGGGGATGCAAAGAATATCTTTCCTGAAGGTTGAAGGAAATCGTGTAATTTTCTGATGATATTTTGTTGATTGGGAATATGTTTAATTACATTTTTCAATATAATTAAATCAAAAAGCTTTCCCAGATCTTTTTCAATATTAATATCATAAATGTTCTTTGTAATAAACGATATTTTCCATCCTTTAGCTTTTTTTTCATAAAAAATTTGGCATGTTCTACCCTGCTTTTGCTTAGTTCAATGCCTGTGCAGTCATGTCCCTGTTCAGTAAAGGCTTTTAAGACACCTGCCTCCACACTTCCTATTTCAAGTATTCGCATTGAAGGAACCAGGGATATTTGTTTTTTGAGAAAAGGGATAATATGGTCCCGGCTCGTCAGGTATTGAATTTGAAAATATCGCTCTTTGTCTCTATGAAATTCAAACATTATTCAGGTAAAAACTCTTTTGAAAAAAAGTCGGAGATAATACAATTTTTTAATTTATTCCTTATATTTGAATAGTCATCAAAGTAAGTATTATTAAAAAAAACAGCAAATATGAAAAAGTGGTTTATTCCGGTTTTAGTTTTAATTGTAATCGTTGTTCTTTTCTTTATTATGAAACCCCGGTTTGGCCGGCAAATCTATCAGAAAGCAGAATTGTTGTATGACTCTGCTCAGTTCAGTCAGGCAGTTGATAAATATTCATCCGCAATCTGGTTTGATAATGATGTAAGTGAATATTATACAGGCAGAGCTCTTGCTTATGATTCGATTGGTAATTACAATCGTGCTATAAGTGATTATTCGAAAGCAATTAAACTGGATTCATCCCGGCACCAGCTTTATTATTTCAGAGGATTAACCTATGAGAATAAAAATGAAATTGATTCGGCTTTATCAGATTTTGCAACTGCAATTCGGCTGAAAAAAGATTTTAAAATGGGATATTACCGAAAAGGTTTTCTTGAATTGAGGGAAAAAGAGTATCAGAAGGCTATTAAAGATTTTTCTAAGGTTATTGACCTTGATAGTACTTTTGCCGATGCATATTTTAAACGTGGAGCAGCATATCGTGAAACAGGAGAAAAACAAAAGGCCATATCGGATTATTCTAAAGCATTAAACCTTGGTATGAAGAATCTTGATGTTTATCAGCAAAGAGTAAAAGCGCGTGCTGCTATGAATGATTACCGGGGAGCTATTGAGGATTACTCAAGAATTATAGAGATGACAGGAGGAAATGCAAAACTTTATTATCAAAAAGGATATTTGCATTATTTATTAAAAGACTTTAAACAAGCTATTAAAGACTTCACAAATTGTTTGAAATTTGATGCTGATCACAGGGATGCTTCTTATTACAGGGCACACTCGTATGCACAAACGAAACAATATGCCGAGGCTATTGAAGACTTTCGTAAAGTATCCACCCAGGATCCTGACAACATTAAAGTATGGTATAACCTGGGATTATCAGAGTTGCATGCCGGAAAGTTTGATGCGGCAATTAAGGATTTAAATAAAACAATAAGTCTCGATAAAAACCACAAAAAAGCAAACCTTATGCTTGGTCTGGCTTACGCAAATAAAGGTGAAATCCAAAAATCCATTGATTATTTCAGTGACGTGATCCGTTTGGATCCTGCTTATTCAGATGCATATTACTACCGCGGAAAGTCTAAAGCTTTACAGGGGAAGCATGAAGCAGCTATTAAAGATTATGCCGCTTCTATTAAATATGACAGTACTTATGCAAGAGCCTTTTATGACAGGGGAATTTCTAAAATAAATCTGAATCAGTTTAACAGTGGATGCCAGGATTTCTACAAGGCACTGGACCTTGGCTTTGAAAAGGCTAAAGAAATGATTATAACTTACTGTAAGAATCATCCTAAAAAAGAATAATTATGACATCGTATTTTAAATTTTTGCTTGCAATTAGCTTTTTATTTTTTCTTATTAATTCGAATGTGCATGCTCAATCATCAAAATCCGAAGAAGTACAGAGTCTCTTCAAAGATTATATTGGAACGAAAATGCCCGGGCTGAGCATAATGGTATTAAAAGATGATGATGTCGTCTTTAATGAAAGCTACGGTTTTGAGAATATAAATAAGGAAAAAAAGGCGAATGCGAATACCAGGTACGATGCAGTAGGCTTGACTCGCCAGTTTACCTCAATGGGAATATTCCTGCTACAGGAAAAAGAAAAGCTTTCTTTGAGTGATAAAGTAGCCGATATAATTGATTTGCCTTCTTATGCCGAAGATATTACGATCAATCACCTGCTGACTCAGACCTCCGGTCTTCCTTATTACAAGTCGGATATATACAAAATATCTAATAAGGATATTCTTGATTATCTATCTGATAAAGATAGTCTGGCATTTAAAACCAGTTCCAAAGCACAGATTAATCCGGTGAATTATGCGCTTCTTGCCTTAATAATTGAAGAAAAGTCGGGGATGAGTTTTTCAGACTTTATGGAAGAGAATATTTTTATACCTATGAATATGGAAAATTCTAAAGTCTATACAGGCGAAGGATGGTTTAACAAAATGAAAAATAAGGCAAACCCTTATTCTTTTAATTCAGAAACTGAAAAATACGAAAAAATAGAAGATACACCAGGAAAGAATTATTTAAAAGGAGTAACTGGTATTTTTGTGACTCTTAATGATATGAAAAAATGGATTAAAGCATGGAAATCTGATGTTTTAATTAATAACAGCAATTTGAATAAAGCAAAGCGAATCGTTTATTTTAGAAATTCAAAGTATTTTTGGGGATATGGCTGGAGAAAAGGATTTGAAGGGGGACGAAAATATTTGTTTAACGGAACTGCCGGAAAGGGAAATATTAGTTTTGCTTTAATGCATCCGGGTAAAAATATGGAAGTGATCGTACTTTCTAATCACCCGGCTATATATGGATTAAAGATTAAAGGATTTAAGCTTATAGATTTATTTTCAGAGGAAGAATAAATTATCATTAATTCTATATTAGAGATTATCTTGAATTTTCAGCAATGTATTTATGCATTGCTGAATTTCTTTTTGTGAAAGACTAGAGTATGCTTCTTTTAATGTTTCTTCAGCCAATGGAGAAAGTTTTTCGAAATAAGATTTTCCCTTATCGGTGAGTCTCACTTTGTTTTGTCTTTTATCACCCCGGGCAATGTTTCGTTTTATCATGCCTTCTTTCTCCAGACTATCAAGAATTCTCATTGTTTTAACCTTGTTTACCCCCAGAAAATATGCTATGTCTTTTTGAATGCTTTCTTCGTTATAGTTCAGATATGATAATACTGTCCATTGGAATGGATCCAGTTCAAAATGATTGTCTTTGAATTTTTGACTAAGCTTTTCACCTAATTTTTTCGAAACCTGGTGGGTTATCCTCCCCAGTGATTTATCAAATGAGTATTTCATGAGTTATTCTTTTATGATGTAAAAATATCAATTTACCGACTATTTCTTCTAAAATCAATATTGTTTTTTATGGATATCTGAATCAAAATAGTTACATTTGAAACTATATTTTGTTTGATTTGAAACTCAAAAGCGTATCAAATGGGAAATAAAAAGAACAGAGTATCCAGGCGTGAATTTGTAAAACTCAGTGGCATAGTTGGTGCATTTCTTGGCCTGGGAGGTGCCGCCGGAGCCGGATATTTTTCCGGTAAAAGTAAAGATTCTTATACTGGTTGGGGCAAGAATGCCTACGGTGAAAACCAGTTTTTTAACCGGAAACCTTTTCGGGTCAAAACACCTACTTATGAGAAAGTTGGGGACACACGAAGAATTCAATATCTCGAAGATATTTTCAAGCGAAATGGTGAATTGTACCGTTTGATGTTTCCCCGAAAAGGTGAAAAACCAAAATGGAGTTTAAGCCAGGGAGTAGATGATCTGCCCGAACCTTTAAGGAGCTATTATAAGAATCACCCGGGAACTTTGGAAGAATTTAAAAAAGCCATTAAAAAAAGCCGCATACAACGTAAAAATTGGAAAAAATACAAGGACAAGTACCTGCTGGCTTATGCATGGTCTGCTGCTCACTCCAGTCCATTGCGTGGCAAAGCTGCTTTCCCTGCAGAACCTGAAGGTCCTCCTGAGAAATCAGATTTTAAAGGAATCACAACAAAACCCTACAAACTAAAATCTCCTGCTCACGGTTCCAAACTGATGAAGCAAATAACACATACATTTGGTGCAACGCTGGTCGGGATAACAAAAGTTAAAAGCGACTGGGTTTACCAGGGTCATTTAAGAGGAGTAGGGAAAACAAAGTTTGAAAAACCGGCTCATTGGAAATACGCTATTGTTGTGGCTATTCCTCATGAATGGGACAGTTTGTACGCCAATCCGGTTTACGGAACTTCTTATGATGCTTACTCAATGTTGAATTTCATTGCCGGGAAGATTGAAGTGTTTCTCAAACACATCGGATATTCTGCCCGTTCTCATGTTCCCCCGACAGATTATGATCTGGCAATGCCACCCCTGGCAATTGATGCTGGATTGGGAGAGCAAGGAAGAAACGGCATACTAATTACACCAGAATTAGGAGCTAATGCCAGACTGGCTGCTGTTACTACAGACATGCCACTCGAACCGGACAAACCGATAGATATAGGTGTGAAAGAGTTTTGTGAAAAATGCAAAATCTGCGCAGAGGAATGTCCCAGCGGAGCCATTAGCTTTGAAGATAAACCACCTGATGTGGTTCGGGGATACAGACGCTGGAAAATAAACCAGGATAAGTGTTTTACTGTCTGGAACACGGTCGCTACCAGTCACCCACGCGGATGCCGTGTTTGCCTTGCTGTTTGCCCTTATTCCAGGAAAAATAACTGGATTCACAGAGCTGCCAAAGAGATTGATCCGTATGATCCAACTGGTACTTTTTCTTCTGCCATGCTGGCAATGCAAAAGGGCTTTTTTGATTACCCGGGCGCAGAAGCCTATCTGCCACCACCAGATGGTTCGAATGAAACTTATGGAGAAGCCCCTGACTGGCTTAAAACTGAAGAATGGTTTGATTTATAAAATATAAGATTATGGGAGTATTTAAAATATTTGCAGAACCTGTTTTTTGGATAATTATGGGTTTATTGTATGCACTCATAGGCTATGGTGCCACTTTATGGGCGAAAGACCTTGGTCTTAAAATGACCTGGTGGAAATGGATTTTATTCTGGATTTGGTTCTTGCTTCTCTCCTTAAGTATTGCCGGAGGGTTTACATTGATAGGAGAGAATGAAATGCAAGCTGGTCTCTACTTTTTAGGTGTTTCTCTATTTATTTGTATTGTCCTGGGTGTTATTCTGTGGCGTATTTTAACGGTTGGTAGAAATATTAAAAACAGTCCTCTTGATTAAACGAAAAAGCTTAGAATGGTATCTTGCACTTTTTGCACTACTTACAATTATATTTGTGTGGTGGCTGGGGAAAAATAATAGTCAGGATCAGACCATGAGACAAATCAGAAATTATTTTCCTGTAAAAGATTATACAATTAACAAAACAGAGGGATCTGATGCTGTATGGAAGTTATCAGGAGAGAACAATAAGGGTTACCTTTCAAAAGCAAATGGTAAAGGTTATGCAGGGTCTGTTACAGTCTTAGCAGAATATAGTAATGATTACCAAGTAAGAAGTGTAATAATACTTTCACACCAGGAAACACCTTCATATTTTAAAAAAGTGCTACAGAAGGATTATCTGGATTATTTCACTCAGAAAAAATGGGATCATTTTTTTAAAAAAAACAGGGAAATTGATGTAATTTCAGGAGCTACAAAATCTTCTGAAGCTATTTATAGGGGTGTTCAGAGTGCCTCAATTCAACTTGCGAGTGCGCAAAACCTTAAACCAATTCCGGATATTAACGAAACTGGCTGGCAGATAGGCTTTAAAGAGGTAGTTGTGGTTGTTATTTTCCTGATGGGTATTCTTAGTCGTTTTCATAAATTTCGATATAAAAAATACCTGAAATGGGCGACACTCATGTGTGGAATGGTCTTTATCGGTTTCGTTTTTAATGAACCCATTACAATCACAAGGGTTAATAGCTTTCTTATTGGTTTCTGGCCCGACTGGCACAGTGAATTATATATTTATCTGCTGTTTTTTGGCGTTTTGTTGATTTTGTTAACTTCAGGAAAAAATGTTTATTGCCATACTTTTTGCCCTTTTGGGGCTTTACAGGAGCTGACAGGAAAGTTAGGAAAAGCAGGAAACGTTCGGTTAAAATCACGATATTTCTGGATGTGGTTTCAACGCTCATTGGCCTGGATCGCTATTTTGCTGGCTTTGTTTTTCCGAAACCCTGGAATATCAGAGTATGAGGTGTTTGGGGCTGTCTTTCAGTTTACAGGGTCAGTCTGGTTATTCCTGCTGCTTGGTATCGTTTTAATAGCTTCTTTCATTATTCGAAAACCCTGGTGTAATTATTTTTGTCCTGTAAATCCGATATTTGGTTTTATACAATTATTCAGAAATAAAATTAAAAGCTTATGGCAAAAGACATAAATGATATACGGGTATTTTTTCTTTATTTTATTCTGATTTTTGGTTTTGGAATAATTGGAATCCATTTGGTTTTGAATATTAAGGATAAAAAGCGCCTGGATAAAGCAAGTCACGTTACCCATAAATTTGAAAAAGAAGCCGGGCAGGATACCATTCAGAAAATAAAAAACGATTCCTTGTGGAAAAATACCGAATTTATGAAATAAGTTGATAGATTATAGTCTTTGCTTTTGTGATGATATCATCCATACTTTTAAAAATTATTTAACCCCCTTACCCTTAGAAGTTTGTCTGATGGTATAATATTTGATATCTTTATAATAATAAATTTACAATTATGAAAAAATACAATCTCCTTTTTCTGCTTGCAGCGTTAACTGTTTTCTTAATCTCCTGCGAAAAAGAAAATGCTAACGACAATGAAAACAATGAAAATGATGAAACTTTTGAGATCATTGAACCTGCTGACCCGGAGCAAAAAGGAGAACGATTATTAGGGATCAACATTTCTGAAAATACGGATGGTTTTGAGTCTGCTTTTAATGTTGCAACTGAGGCAGGCATTCAAATACAGGAGTTAAATATTCCATGGACCAGCATAGAAACTTCCGAAGGGATTTATGAAGAGCCTTACGGTGGGGTGCTTACAGCCACTTCTTATTATGGCGATAACAATATCGAGTTAGGTTTAAGTCTGGCTGTAATAAATACTGTTAAATGGGAGGTGCCTGATTACCTGGATGTACAGCACTGTGACTCTTCAGTATTCATCGATGCTTTTGTTGAAATGGCAGTCTGGACAATTTCTCAAATACCTCAAAATGTGACACTCCACTCTGTAAGTATAGGAAATGAAGTGGATCTGGTTCTTGAAACTGCCACGGAATGGAATAAATATGAAATTTTTTATGCCGCTGCATCCGATTCATTAAGAAATAGGTATCCCGATTTGAAAATAGGTGTTAAAAATACCATCATGGGCGGATTGTTCAACAATGAAGCTTCTGAAATTCAGTCTCTGAATCAGTACAGCGATGTTATTATGTTGAATTATTATCCAATGGATGAAAATTTCCAGGTTCTGGAACCGAATATTGCCATCGATCATTTTGACAGTATAGTTTCATATTTCCCTGCTAAAAAGATTTGGCTGACAGAATTGGGGTATCAAAGTGGCAGCGATTATTGTAACAGCAATGAAACCAAACAAGCGGAGTTTTACCATCATTTTTTCACAGCGTGGGATAATCACAAAGATAAGATTGAATATGTGATGGTGAACTGGCTGCACGACCAGTCACCTGAAACAATTAATGAATGGTCGGATTATTATGGGGATGATCCGGCACTGTTAGAATATTTGTCCACACTGGGATTAAGAAATTACGATAATTCCGATAAGTATGCCTGGAAACAGTTTCTTGAGGAAGCTAATGCGAGGGGATGGAGTAAATAAGATTGATTGGGATGAAAAGAAAATATATTTTATTATTATCAATTACACTTATCTTGCAAGGGTGTTTCAATATCTCAACAAGTCCGTTACGGCCAGTTCAGCATTATAAATTCGAATTGGATGATGAACTGGATATTTTCTCTGAAGGTCCCGTAAAATTTATGAAAAAAGATTTTTTGCCAGCCAGCTTCAGGATTGAATACAAAGAAACAACATTTTATATTGATCCTTTAACGATAGAAAATTCAAAACCTGCCGACTATATTCTGATTACGCACAAACACCCGGATCACTTTTCCAAAGAGGATATTGAAAAAATTGCTCATCAGAATACTTTAATTATCTGTCCTTCAGGAGTTGCCAAAAAAATTAAAAGTCATAAGGTAAAAACCGTGAAACCTGGAGAAGAATTTGAGATAGGCAGCATAAAAATAAGGGCTGTTCATGCTTACAATACAAAACCGACCTTTTTGTGGATTAAAGGGCATCCCCAAAAAGCAAATAATTTAGGTTATATTCTGACCATAAATGGGAAACGCATTTATCACGGTGGTGACACAAGCTTAATTCCAGAGATGAAAGAATTTTCCGGTTTAACCCTGGCACTGGTGCCAGTGGGGGGAGATAAGCTAACCATGGATATAAAGGAAGCTGCTCAAATGGTGAATTCTTTAAATCCGAAATATACAATTCCTATGCATTATGAAGCAGGCAAAGGATATGGTAAAAAGTTCAAAGAATTAGTCAAGAGACAAACAAAGGTTATTCTTTTTGAAAGCCAACCATTAAAACCTGTTAAAAAATGAAAAAAGCTTTAGTAATTTTCGACTCTTTTTATGGCAATACCAAAAAGTAGCCATGGCAATTGGTGAGGCTCTTAAAGAAAAAGATTACTTTTTCAGTAAAATCCAGAAAATACCTATCAATATTAAAATACTTAATGGCGATACAATCCTGTGAATTGTACGGAGAATACTAAAATATGGTTTTTCCAGGTTTAGCATTCCACCGGTTACAATTAAAGCCAGAAGAAATAATACAGCTATCATTAGTAATACAAAAACAACAGAACTTCCCTGTGTTGTTTTTAAAATACTGTAAAGTACGATACCTGTTAATGCTATTGTTGCCAAAGATACAAGCTTATGAACATTAAACATAGCAGGCTGATAAGGTTTCCCGGTTTTAGCCAGCCATATTCCTGAGATAATAATTAATAAAAAGAGAAAGCCAAGGGCAGCAATTTTTAAAGAAAGATTCATTTTGTTTTTTTTTAATTATATGCTGTTAAATATACAACATTAAAATAATTCAATCCAATTCACGTGTAAAAATCTTGTTTGGATTTTATCGTAGAATGAAAAACCTCCGAAATTTCTTAAAGGTTTCTAATATTCCGAATCGTCAAAGTTTGAATAATATTTCATAAACTGGGCACGCTCAAACATCATCGGCTGGGTTGCTTTGCCCTGGCTTAGTTTTCCCCTGAAATCATCCAGCTTTTCATATCCTTTTTTCTTCATCCATTCTTCTATTTGTATGAGCATGGTCTTTATAAAGTCTGAAGAGTTTTTGTAGATAGCAGAAACCACCTGTGTGGCTTGTGCTCCTACAAGGATATTTTTAATAACAGCATTTCCGTCATGAA
>CAYWSJ010000103.1:0-10360 GCA_964461045.1 uncultured Bacteroidales bacterium
CCTTAAGCGATGTTACTGCTGAATGCGAAGTAACTACGCTCACGGCTCCTACGGCAACTGACAATTGCACAGGCACAGTGACTGCTACACATGATGCGACATTACCTATCAATGCACAGGGTACTACTACGGTAACATGGACCTATGAGGATGGTAATGGTAACACAACCACACAAACACAGGATGTGGTAATTGATGATGTGACAGCACCGGTACCCGATACAGACCCCTTAAGCGATGTTACTGCTGAATGTGAAGTAACTACGCTCACGGCTCCTACGGCTACAGATAATTGCACAGGCACAGTGACTGCTACACATGATGCGACATTACCTATCAATGCACAGGGTACTACTACGGTAACATGGACCTACGAGGATGATAATGGAAACACTTCAACACAAACACAGGATGTGGTAATTGATGACATAACGAATCCATCATTAACTGTACAGGATATTTCTGTAGACCTGGATGAATCAGGAAATGCCAGTATAAACGCTGCCGATGTGGTAACACAAGCAACAGATAACTGCGAATTGTCAGACACCACGCTTAGTAAATCAGAATTTACTACTGACGACATTGGTGATGATACAATAGAAGTAACTGTAAATGATATAAGTGGCAATTCAACCACGCAATCTGCAGTTGTTACTGTTAATCCAGGTGCTACTGATGTAAACGATATTTCAGATGCGAATGTTGAAATTTATCCGAATCCCACAAACGGGAACATTCATTTAAGACTCCACGATCAAAAAGCAGATCAGGTTGTTGTAATGGATCTTACAGGTAAAACTGTAATACAGAAAACAGACCTGGAAGAGAGAAATACGATTAATCTCTCAGAAATTCCCGACGGAGTTTATCTGATCCGGGTTTATATGGGTGAAGAAATAATCAACAAAAAAGTAATTAAGAAATAAACTTTAATTGTCTCTGATAGAAAAACCTTGCATCGAAATTTTCGGTGCAAGGTTTTTTATTCATACACAGTAAATAAAAAACCCGGACAAAACAATCCGGGTTTTAATTGAATCATAGAAAAATATGTTTATTTATAAATTTCATTTCTTGAGGCAGCCAGGGTATTCTTCAACAGAGAAACGATTGTCATAGGTCCTACTCCGCCAGGGACAGGTGTGATGTAGCTGGCTTTCTCCTTTACCTCATCAAACAACACGTCACCTTTTAGTTTCCAGCCGGATTTTGTTTTGTCTGATTTCACGCGGTGAATACCCACGTCAATTACAACAGCCCCTTCTTTGATCATGTCGGCTGTAACAAATTCCATTTTCCCCATGGCAACTATCACAATATCAGCTTGTGAAACAATCTCCTTCAAATTCTTTGTTCTTGAATGACAGACTGTAACTGTAGCATTGCCTGGCGCTGCTTTCTGAAGCATCAGGTTAGCAACCGGTTTTCCAACGATGTTACTCCTTCCAAGAACCACACAGTTTTTACCTTCAGTCTCTATTTTATATCTTTTGAAAAATTCAAGTATTCCGGCCGGTGTAGCAGAAAGATAAGCTGGCAAACCAATTACCATACGTCCCATGTTAATTGGATGAAAACCATCAACATCTTTTTTAGGATCAATCGCTTCAATCACTTTCTGCTCATCAATATGATCCGGTAAAGGAAGCTGTACAATAAAGCCATCGATGTCGTCATCTTTATTCAGCTCATCTACCTTTTTAAGCAAGTCTGCTTCTGTGATATCATCTTCATAACGCAAAACAGTAGATTTAAAGCCTACTTTATCACATGCTTTTTCTTTATGAGCCACATACGTTTCACTGGCACCGTCGTGTCCAACCAAAACAGCAGCCAGATGAGGTGTTTTACCTCCCTCTTTTTTTACTTGTTCTACTTCTTTGGCTATTTCTTCCTTAATCTCTGCAGAGAGCTTTTTACCGTCAATTAATTCCATATAACTGTTGTATTATTGATTTACATTTTGCCACCCATTGACTGCATATTTTGCATCATCTCTTTCATTCCCTTGCCACCGTTTTTCATTTTCTTCATCATCTTGCGTGTTTCTGTAAACTGCTTAATCAGCCTGTTCACCTCCTGGATATTGTTCCCGCTACCGTTAGCTATTCTCTTTCGTCGGTTACCATTGAGCAATTTAGGATTTTCTCTTTCCTCTGGTGTCATTGAATAGATAATTGCCTCAATACCTTTGAAAGCATCATCATCCACATCCATGTTTCTAAGGGCTTTTCCCATTCCAGGGATCATCGATGCAATATCTTTGAAATTACCCATCTTTTTAATTTGCCTGATTTGTGACAGAAAATCATTAAAATCAAACTCATTACGGGCAATTTTTTTACTTAATTTTCTTGCTTCTGTAGTGTCATATTGCTCCTGTGCTTTCTCAACAAGAGAGACAATATCTCCCATACCCAGTATTCTGTCGGCCATACGATCTGGATAAAATACATCAATGTTCTCCATCTTCTCTCCAGTACCCACAAATTTAATAGGCTTCTGAACAACCGATCGTACGGAAAGGGCAGCACCGCCCCGGGTATCACCATCAAGTTTTGTAAGAATAACTCCTTCGTAATCAAGCCTTTCATTAAACTCTTTGGCAGTATTAACTGCATCCTGACCTGTCATTGAGTCCACTACAAAAAGCGTTTCATTCGGATTTACTGCTTTCTTAATACTTGCCACTTCGTTCATCATTTCTTCGTCCACAGCCAAACGTCCGGCTGTATCGATGATGACTACATCATTTGCATCACTTTTTGCTTTTTTTATTGCAGCTTTTGCAATTTTCACAGGATCTTTGTTTTCTTCTTCACTGTATACCGGCGATTCAACCTGTCCTCCGACCACTTTTAACTGGTCAATCGCGGCAGGACGATAAACGTCACCAGCTACCAGCATTGGATTCTTTCCTTTCTTCTTCAAAAATTTAGCAAGCTTACCGGCAAAAGTTGTTTTACCGGAACCTTGTAAACCTGCAAGCAATATTACAGTAGGGTTACCCGACAAGTCAACTTCGGCAGCCGTACCTCCCATCAGTTCAGCCAACTGATCATGAACAATTTTTACCATCATTTGTCCAGGCTTAACCGATTGCACAACTTTCTGACCTAAAGCCTTTTCTTTGACTGTATTTGTAAAATCTTTGGCTATTTTATAGTTCACATCGGCATCTAATAGAGCACGACGCACATCTTTCAGGGTTTCAGCAATATTTACTTCAGAAATTCTTCCCTGTCCTTTTAAAATCTTAAACGATTGTTCTAACCGATCTGATAAACTTTCAAACATATGCTCTTTGTTCTTTTATTTTCTATAATGAACGACAAAATTAATAAAAATAACATTCTTAATAAAATATATTTTCAATCGTGAAAAGGGTTTAGTACCTTTGTTTAAAGTACCATCTTCATTTTTTAATATGTCTAAGAATTAATCCCATTTATGAATAGCCAGGTAGTTATAGATTTTGTAGAAGCCATCAATGAGCATGATCTTGATAAAATTATTTCTTATTTAACAGAAGATCACAAATTTGTCAACGCTCATGGGAAATCCATAACCGGCAGAGAAAATATGAAGGGTGCATGGAAAGGGTATTTTCAATTTTTTCCTGACTATAACATTGAAATAGAAGAAATCACAGAAAATGACTCCATAATAGGAATTTTTGGGATATCAAGAGGAACACACTGGAAGGCAAAAAAAAGAAAAAAAGATAGTTCATGGGAATTACCAGGAGCCTGGAAAGCGGTTATAGAAAATGATAAAATAAAATTGTGGGAAGTATACTGTGATACAAAAGTACCCTATGATATCATTGAATCTTTTCTATAATCATTTTGTTTTCTATTCTGCTTCATTAAAACCTATTCTCACCTTTAAAATCCGATAACTAATATCACCAACTGCCTGTCTGATTTTGTTTTATTGAAAAAAAAGCTATATTTGAATTAAACATCAATGATATGAATCGATACTCACGCATTTTTTTTTCAAACTATTTCAATCTGCACATGAAAACGTTAATGCTGGTTTTTCTAATTATCACCCTTACAAATCAGAGCATTACAGCTCAAATTCAAATAAAAACAGACAGTTTAAAATCAGAATTGGCAAAATCGACCGAAGACAGTATAAAGTATAAACTATACGGCCAGATAATAGAAAAATACCTGGTATTCAATCCTGACAGCGCCATTAATTATGCCAGTAAGTATTATACTCTTGCAGAATCAAATAAGGATATCAAAAACCAAATTCAGGGTTTTATTCATAAAGGCAGAGCGCTCTATACAAAAGGTGAAAACAACGAAGCACTTGATACATTTAGAAAGGCTCTGGAACTTATAAATAATTCAGGGGAAAAAAGAACTTTGCCAGAAGTATATGCATTTCTGGCTGACATATATGCTGAGATAGGTGATTATGTAAGAGCTGTTGAATATTATCAAAAAGCGCTGACAATATTCGAAGAAAACAACAATACGAAGGGAATAGCCCGTTGCAATAATAACCTGGGCATTGTTTATTATTTCCAGAAAGATTATAAAAAAGCACTGGAATTTTATAAAAAAGCGCTTGAATTAGGTAAAAAAGTTGAAAAACAACAAGGAATAATTAGTTCTTTGGTAAACATCGGGATAATTCATTTTAACCTGGAGGAATATGACAAAGCGCTGGAATATTATGACAACGCACTTAACAAAGCCAAAGAGCAAAACAAGCCTCAAATGTTCCCAAATATTTACAATAACTACGGAAATCTTTATTTAAAAACCGGCGATTATAGTAAAGCAATTAACTATCTTGAAAGGTCGCTCGAAATATGTGAAAAACAGGGTTTAAAAATTGGGATTGTGATGAATTATACCAGTCTCAGCAAAACTTATTTAAAGAAAAAAGATTTTAAAAAAGCCATTCATTTTGCCAAAAAAGCTTATAATATTGCCAAACAAATAAATGAAAGAGAAATAATTAAGGAAACATCTCATGTCTTGTCAGAGGCATACAAAAACCTTGGAAATTACCGGAAAGCCTATGAATTTCATGTTCATTTCAAAACAGAAAGCGACAACCTTTTGAACCAGGAACGCACAAAAAATATTACAGCCCTTGAATATGAATATAAATATGAAAAGGAAAAGCAGAAGCAAAAACTTGAAAACGAAAAAAAAGAAGCAATTCACAGGGAAGAAATCAAAAGACAAAAAATAATAAGAAATTCATTTGTAGGAGGTTTTACCCTGATGATTTTTTTGTCTTTTTTTATTTACAGGAGTTATAGAATAAAAAACAGGCTTAATATAGAGTTGAAGAAAAAGAACGATCAAATCAGCAACCAGAAAGAAGAAATAACAAGCCAAAGAGATGAACTGGCACTCCAGAAAAAAGAAATTACAGACAGCATCAATTATGCGCAAAAAATTCAGCAAGCGGTTTTACCATCCGAAAAATTATTGTCTTCTTTCTTTTCAGATTACTTTATTTTAATGAAACCCTATGGAATTGTTAGTGGTGACTTTTATTGGGTGAAAAAGATTGACAACTATTTAATAATAGTGGTAGCTGATTGCACAGGTCATGGTGTTCCCGGGGCCTTCATGAGCATGCTGGGTATAGCTTACCTTAACGAAATTATCAGAAGCCAGGAAATAAAAAAAGCATCCGGGATTTTAGAAATATTGAGAGAAGATATTAAAAATTCTCTTGGACAGGGAGGCTCAAGTAATGAAGCAAGGGATGGAATGGACCTTGCATTGTGTCTGATTAATATGGAAAACTTAAAGGCACAATACGCCGGAGCCTATAATCCTTTATATTTATTCAGAAAAGGTAAATTTAAAGAGTATAAAGCTACTAAAAGTCCAATTGGAGTATCTAATAAAGAGAAACCCTTTGAGAACAATGAAATTCAATTTTATCCCGACGATACAATCTATATGTTTACTGATGGTTATACCGACCAGATTGGTGGAGAGAAAAAGAAAAAATTTATGGTAAGCAATTTTAAGAATCTGTTAATGGAAAACCACTTAAAACCTATGAAACAGCAGAAAAAGATACTCAATGACACGATTGAGAAATGGAAAGGTAAAAAAGATCAATTGGATGATATAATGGTACTTGGTATTAAAATTCCCTAAAAACTGTTAAAAATATTATCCTATCACTTCTTGTGTTTAAATATTTTTTTCTCCATCAATTTTATAAGATAATAAAAAATCAGAACGAAAGCGGTTAAACCTACAGCCAAAAGATAAAACTCAAGAGCAATACAAATTCCCAGTCCGGTAGAAAACAATATAGTAGCTGCGGTAGTAAGATATTTAACTTTGTAATCGGAAGGGCTTTGCAAAACTGTGCCTGCCCCAATAAAACTCACCCCCACAACAATCGCCTGCAGAATACGCGTTGGATCTGTCTGAATATATTCTGCAAGACCGATTTCCTGAAAATGTAATGTAATTGCTTCGCCCATTGAGACAAGTAATGCAACAGCTCCGCCGACAATCATATTTGTCTTTATGCCGGCAGGTTTGTTGTAAATCTCCCGCTGATAACCGATTAATGCTGCAAGGAAAGATGCAATAGCAACATGTACAAGTATTTCAAGTTCGTATGCAAAATCCATAACTAAATTTCCTTTTTTTCTTTTAAACATTAATTTAAACAATTTCTTCTACAATTGCCAATGTATTTGGCATTTTTTATCCATTCATTTCTTATGTATACATTATGGTTATAAAGAAAATTAAATCTAAAATATTTTGTATGTTAAAACAATCAATTATTTTTGCTGAATATCCTTATATTCTGCTAAATAATATAAACAGCAGCATATTGGGGACAGCAACAGATAATATTTTAATAAAACAAATAACCAGCTTATATGTTTCAAAATCAAAATTAAAGAAGAACAGTATTTAAAGTATGAAATAAATATTAAATCAAAAATCTTTTATAATTATTTAACTCACCTCTTATATGTCATTAACAGCAATTAGTATTTTAGAAGAAATTTATCACCCCGACATTCATTTATTTGGTTTAAGAATAGTAGAACCCGGCGCATCGATCACAGATGTAGTTGTAGCGATTCTGTGCTTTGTGCTCTTCTACAAATTATACAAGTCCGGTAAAAACACCAATAAGCACAAGTTTTTCCAGTATTTCTTTCTTCTGATGGGAATTGCTACCTTTATTGGAGGAACTTTTGGTCATGCTTTCACCTATGCTGTTGGCTTAGGATTTAAACTGCCAGGTTGGGTAATAAGCATGTTTGCTGTCATGATTTTTGAAAGAGCCTCTATTGAACAAGCAGCCTCTATTGTAAAAAAGAGTACAGCCAAGGCATTCCGGATTATTAATATTGTAGAGCTTATCATATTTATGGCGATAAGTATGATAACTATAAACTTCATTTTTGTACAAATTCATATGTTTTATGGTTTTCTTATTGTGGTGTTTAGCTTCCAGCTTTACATATTCAGAAAAACCAAAAATGAAGGCAGTAAATGGATGCTTATCAGTATTGGTGTGGCAGCAATTGCCGCTATTATTTTTAATTTGCAGCTTTCAATTGGCTCCTTCTTCAATTTTATTGTAATCAGCCACCTTCTTATGGGTGTTTGTGGAATCCTGTTTTACAGGGCAGCCATAAAAATGGAATAGGGAAATCGATTCCTCCGGGATCAAAGCTATATCTGGTTAGTCTGCTTCTCCTGTAAGGGAAAATTAATTCACTCCGGGGGCATAATCCAGAGAATATTGAATATTAAGCTTATTCGTCCTGAATGGGCAGATTAAAATTCTTTTATATAAAGGGGAATTTTCTTCAGTCTGTGGTTTTAGCCTGGTATTTTTTAGGCAATGCAAAAAAATAAATTAACTTGAATTCGATGTAGCAAAACACCTTTTTATCTGACTGATATTCAGTCACCCCCCCCCAACTTTTAAGTTGGGATTACAGGTCTCTTAGGAAAATAATTTTTGAAAATTTTATAATTTAATGTACAAAATTTTCAAAAATCAACATAACTCGTACCTAACAAACCCCAGCCTAAAGGCTAGGGCTATCTGAATGCCTGTGATTTAGGTGTTATACTTATATCGAACTCATGTTAAATTTAAAGGTTAGAAATCCCGGACTAATGAACTATTCATTTTTCGGTTTTCAATGCAGAAAACAGGAGAAATAAAAAAAAATCCCGGATTGTTAAAATTCCGGGATTTGTTTTTTTAAGAAGTATATAAAAAACGTTTAATCTTATGTGTAGCCGTTTTTTCGAAAGGATATGCCATTACCACAACTCTCTGAACACGTGAAAATTTATTCACTCTTGCATTGATGTAATGGTAAAGTTCATTTTGCCACTCTTCTATTTTTCTTTCTACCATATTTCTAAATTCTTCTTTAAAAAGTTGATAACGCTGTTCCAGCTCTTCTCTGTTCACATGAACTAGGGCTACCAACTTACCTTTTTGTTCTACTACAATTGATTCAACTACATGATGAAAGTTGTTGATAACAGTTTCAATCTCTTCCGGATAAATATTTTCTCCGTTGTTCCCAACAATCATATTCTTAATCCGACCTTTTATAAAAAGTACATTGTTTTTATCGAAAACTCCAAGATCTCCGGTTTTAAACCATCCATCTTCTGAAAAGACCTCTTTTGTGAGATCGGGTTCTTTATAATAGCCCTTCATAACATTCGGTCCTTTTGCCCATATTTCACCTTCACCTGTTTGGGGATCAGGATCATTAATTTTAAGCGTAACACCGGTCATTGCAGGTCCTGTTGAATAAAGCTTTATTTCTTTCGGGTTTGCTCCTGCAAGCAATGGAGATGTTTCTGTCAGTCCATATCCGATTGCATAAGGGAAACCAGCTTCTGATAAAAATTTCTCTACTTTTTTATCCAGTTTTGCACCACCTATACCAAAAAATTTTAGTTCTCCTCCAAAGGTGGCTTTTAACTTTTTACCAGCAAGAAGATTAAGTTTCTTCCGGAAAAAAGGTACACTATATATCATTCGCAAATACCATGTTTTCTGAAACTGGGGCAGTACCTTATTTCTGTACATCTTCTCAATGATTAAAGGTACAGAAAGCATCAATGTGGGCTTAACTTTCTTCAAAGCTGGCAGTAAGGTGGATGGAGTTGGTATTTTTTTCAGATAATAAACGGAAGCTCCGGTTATCATCGGAATAAAAAAACCGAGTGTATTTTCATAAGTATGTGAAAGCGGCAGGATCGATAAAAAACGATCTGAATAGTCCACCGGCTGAATATCTGTTGTTGCTATTGCAGTGTAGGCAATATTTTTATGGGACAACATCACACCTTTTGATTTGCCAGTGGTACCTGAAGTATAAATAATAGAAGCAAGATCGTCCTCCTCTACTTTATATTCTCCCGAAGGTTCTTCTGCCAAATCAAATGAAGGATTCACATTTTCCGTCTGAAGTACTGAAAAATCTTCTATCTTAATTATATTTTTTAAATCTCTTCTGGCTTCTTCATCCAGTTTTGCCAGCAATCCTTCAGAAACAAAAATCGATTTTGTCTCCGAATGGGTTAAGACTGTTTTAACTTCTGAAATCTGAAAATCAGGTAATAGTGGCACTGCAACAGCTCCCATAAAAGTAATAGCCAGGTAGCTAATTCCCCAATTGGGCATATTAGAACTCAAAATAGCTACCTTATCGCCCTGTTTAACTCCTAATTTCTCTAAGAATGAAATTGTTGCCAGTATTCTCTGATTGGCTTCATAGTAAGTAACAGGTTTTTCATCTACAAAAGAGAGGAATGTCCTGTTTCCGTGTCTCCGGAGCGTTTCCTTGAAAAGCTCCGGGAATGTTAGTTTCAAATCAATTTTCATAACAACTCCAATACAACTTGCCAAATGTAAATCAAAGAAACGCTCAAACCATATTTTTATTAAAAAAAATAAGTATTTTTGAATTAATTAATTGGCAATCTGTGATAAACATTTTGGCTTTTTTCATCAATATAACAACAAATATTACCTTATTATTGTTCTAAAATGTTTAAATAGTTATACATTTAAATATGACTACGAAAAATATGCCGGAATGATACATGAAAATTTAGAAACCGTTTTGATTTTTTTTACTTCAATAAAATAGTTTTGTGTGATTCCTAACCTCGTCCTTTAGGGCGGGGTATTTTAAATGCCTACCCCGACTATGATTTCTATAAATTTTGTAAATTAAAATACAAAATTTATAGAAATCGGATGAGTATCAGGCTTAACCTAAACCCCGCCCTAAAGGACGAGGCTAGGAAAATAAAACCTTCTAAATTTGGTAATGTAAAAATTT
>CAYWSJ010000104.1:0-10189 GCA_964461045.1 uncultured Bacteroidales bacterium
ATCTGCAGGGAAGACCCAAAAAAGAGAGAGATGCAAGGGCCAAAGAATTGCTGGAACATGTAGGATTGGGTGAAAGAATTGATTCCAGACCTTCAAAACTTTCGGGTGGTCAGCAACAAAGAGTAGCCGTGGCCAGGGCTCTTGCCTCAAAACCAAAGTTTGTGCTGGCTGATGAACCAACTGCTAACCTGGACTCTAAATCAACAGAAACTTTGCTTGATATCATGGAGAAACTGAACAGGGAAGAAGGCATGACTTTTATCTTCTCAACCCACGATGCAAGGGTCGTGAAAAAAGCAAGAAGGGTCATAAATGTTGAAGATGGCCAGGTAAAGTCTGATGAGAAGGTAAAACAATAATTAATCATAACAACTTACAGGACAGTTTTTGATCCTGTATGGATGTTTTGTTATTAAAGTGAATAATTATGAAACGTTATTTAATAGTATTGATATTGGTTATTTCAGCATTAGGAATATATGCCCAGGAAGATAGCGGGATTAAAAATATCACTCTTAATGGCTATGTCAAATACATGAATACAATTCAGTTTATGGAATTTGATGAAGGCTGGGCTACAGAAAGTATGTTCCATAATCGTTTAAATTTTAGGTGGTACATGAGTGATGCTTTTACTACTGGAGTTGAAATGAGAAACAGGTTTATCTATGGAGATTACGTAGAATCCGTTTTTTGGGATTATGAAGAGTATGTAGCTGAGGATAATGGATATTTAAACGAATTAACGCAGACACACAGTGGAGCATCTTATATTCTTACTTCAACTGTAGACAGACTCTGGATGAACTATCATACTTCTAAGCTTGATATTACGCTTGGAAGGCAGAGAATTAACTGGAGCCAGTCTTTTGTATGGAATCCCAATGACATTTTTAATACCTATTCTTTTTTTGATTTCGATTATGAAGAGAAACCCGGAAGTGATGCTTTGCGTGTACAGTACTACCCCGGATTTACCTCAACTGCCGAGCTTGCTGTTAAAGTAGATGCTGAGGAGAGAATTACGGCTGCAGGATTGTATCGTTTTAATCAGTGGGGATATGATTTCCAGTTTCTGGGGGGTATTTTGAATGATGAAGATTATGTGGCAGGTACAGGATGGTCGGGAAATATCAAAGATGCAGGTTTTGGAGGTGAAATGACTTATATTCATCCTGAAGAAAATTTTTCAGATACTACTGGCAAACTGCTTGCTTCTGTAAACCTGAATTATATGTTTAGCAATTCTCTTTATATTCAGGGAGAATTATTCTATAATGAATTTGCTGATCAAATGAATTTCGGTGGCTTTAATACGTTTATGAGACAGGAGCTTTCTGTGAAAACACTTTCCTTTAGCAAATGGTCATGGTTTTTACAGGCCAGCTACCCCATTCATCCTTTGCTGGATGGAACTCTTGCATTAATGTATTATCCTGATCTGGACGGGTATTTTGTGAATCCTTCCCTGAAATATTCTTTATCAGATAATATTCAGCTTTCTGCTTATGGACAGATTTTTACAGGAGAATTTATGCAAAGTATGGAAGAAACAATAAATTTCTTATTTTTCAGGTTTAAATGGAGCTTTTAAATTTTTAAATCAATGCATTGGGAAAAATTACTTTCAGCTAAAAGATTCGGAATGGGAGAAAAAAGAGCGGAGTCTGCAGCAGTTGCCCGTTCACAGTTTCAGAGAGATTTTGACAGAGTGGTCTTTTCTTCTCCTTTTCGCCGACTTCAGAATAAAACCCAGGTATTTCCTTTACCCGGCAGTGTTTTTGTGCATAACCGATTGACTCATAGCATGGAAGTAGCAAGCGTCGGTAGGTCAATTGCCAATATTATTTCGCTCGAATTGTTACAAAGAAATGAATTGAAAGGACTTGACATTCTCAATGAGTTGAGCTCTATCGTTTCAGCTGCATGCCTTTGTCATGATATGGGGAATCCTCCTTTTGGTCATGCCGGTGAAGATGCCATTTCCAGGTTTTTTAATGAAGGGGAGGGCAGACAATATAAATCGCTTGTATCTGAGACAGAATGGAAAGACCTGACCCATTTTGAAGGCAATGCCAATGCGTTACGTTTGCTGACACATCAGTTTAACGGACGCCGGAAAGGCGGTTTTGCCCTTACTTATTCCACGCTGGCTTCTCTGATTAAATATCCTTATAGCTCCGGGCAGAACAAAAAGAAATATGGTTTCTTTCAATCGGAGAGAGAAACCTTCCTGGATATCATGAATGAGCTGGGTTTGAAAAAAATATCCCCGGATAGTTTGATTTACGCAAGGCATCCTTTGGTTTATATTGTAGAAGCTGCCGATGATATCTGCTACGAGATAATGGATATAGAAGATGCTCATAAATTAAGAATACTGGATACGGATACCACATTCAGGCTTTTAATGAACTTTTTTGATGAAAAAGAAGATGAATATTTTTTCAAAAGAAAAACTGAAGTGTTTAAAGAGGTTACAGACCTGAATGAGAGAGTGGCTTATCTTAGGGCATCGGTTATTAATAAACTGGTAAATGAAACATCAGGTATTTTCCTAAAAAATCACGATGCTATTCTCAGTGGTGATTTCAAAACTACCCTTGTTAAAGAACTGACTGGTACAACAAAAAAAGCCTTTGGCGAGTGCAAGGATTTAGCTGTAAAACAGATTTATAATGATCAGTCTGTGGTAAAAATTGAACTCACTGGATTTAATGTCTTGGCTACCCTTTTAAAAGTTTTTATAAATGCTGTGCTGGAACCTGATAATGATTATTCACGCAAATTATTATCAATATTACCCGAACAGTTTAAGGGAGCAAACAATGAAACCGGATATTCAAAAATCCGGAACATCATTGATTTTGTTTCAGGCATGACAGATTTGTATGCTGTTGATCTATATAAAGACATTAAAGGAATAAGGTTTTAAGTGCTTAAAAAAAGCCAAAGATTTAATGGTACAATCTTTGGCTTTTTTCCATATATTTTTTATTTCATTATTTCATCAAATACTTGTTTTTATATTCTTCCCAGTTATTTAAAACTTCCCTGGCTTTTTTAAATCCTTTATCGCTTTCATTAATGATTTGGAAGTATTCGGTCATATCCCAAAGGTCTCTTGCGATTAAGGCTTTTAGTTGTGTTTTTATTTCACCTGTTGAATCCGTGGTATCAGCTTTGGTTTTTTGAATATCTTCTTCTTCAGCCATTTTTCCAAGGCTGTTCATCATTTCATCAGTAATCTGAAAGTTTTGGATAAATGATTCTACAGTAGGGAACTCTTCTTTTAGCTGATCTCTGTTTTCATCAATAAATTTCAGTATGAAAGAGTTAATTACACCGTGTCTTATAAGATCATTAAAATATTCGGAGTAGGAAGTAGTATCAATCGGAATGAAGATATCTGGCATAATTCCTCCTCCTCCGTAAACTACTCTGCCATTTTTTTTCGTATAATATTTTAATGAATCGGGGAAATCGATACTATCAGCCGACATCATTTCTCCTTTATCAAATCTTTTTAACAATTCTTGTCCATATTCCTTTCGTCCATTTTCATAAGGTTTTTGAATAACCCGGCCGGTGGGAGTATGATACCTGGCAATTGTAAGACGGATCATAGAGCCATCCGGGAGGTTTATCGGACGCTGCACCAATCCTTTTCCAAATGATCTTCTTCCTATAATTATACCTTTATCCCAGTCCTGAATGGCACCTGCAACAATTTCACTGGCTGAGGCTGATCCTTCATCAATGAGTACAACTATATTGTCGTCTTTACAAATTCCTTCGTCGGTGGCGTAATTATCCTGCCTTTTAACACTATGCCCTTCAGTATAGACAATTAAATTATTTTTAGATAGAAACTCATCTGCCAGTTTAATTGCCTGTTCCAGGTATCCGCCGCCATTCCCCCTTAAGTCAAGGATAAATGAATTGGCTCCTTTGTTTTTTAGCTTTTTAGCCGCCTCTGTAAATTCTTCATTAGTTGTTAAAGCAAAACGGTTTAATTTTATATACCCTGTATTATCGTCTGCCATGTAGGCAGCATCCATACTGTGAATTGGTATTTTGTCTCTTGTAATAGTGAAATGGAGCAGTTTATCAACACCAGGTCTTTTTACAGTTACATTAACCTTTGTTCCTTTTTCTCCAAGAAGTCTGTCCCTTACTCCATTAGTTGAAATGCCTATTCCCGCTACTTTTTCACCTTCTATCCTAACAATTCTGTCTCCTGCCTTTATTCCCACTTTTTCCGATGGGCCACCAGTAACAGGTGAAATTACGTATATTGTATCTTTAAAGATATTGAACTGGATTCCGATACCTTCAAAATTTCCTTCCAGGGGCTCGTTCATTTCCTTCACTTCCTCGGGAGTGAGATAAGTTGTGTGTGGGTCCAGTTCTTTCAACATACCCACAAGTGCCTTTTCAGTCAGCTTAGCTCTGTCTACAGTATCAATATAGTAATTATCAACGGCATGGAGTGCTTTTGCATATTTCAGCACTTCTTCATTGAGAATTTGTCCCTGGACTGCGCTAGCAGATACTGCAAAAATGAGAAGCAGTTGAATTGAAAACTTTTTTAAAATATGAATCATAAAGAATCTTTGTTTCTAGAAATAAATTTAAATGGAATATCAATAATTTCACTAAAATCTTCTCCGTCTTCCAGAATTTGATCGTCAGGGTCGTCGTAATACCAATAGATATTAACATTCAACCGTCGCTTCAAGAGCTTCTTAAAGTTTGTAATGATCTGAAAAATGTATTTAGAAGAAGAGGAGTTAATATATTTGAAATTGAATATAATCAGGAATGTTTCATTTGCTAATTGGCTTTTTTCATGCGTTTCTATAATATTTTTCACATAATCTTCCACCCAACTCAAAACAGGCTCAAAAAAATCATAAGTATCCTCAGGTCTTGCAACCCCTGAAAGTTCAAATTTTTGTTTAGTGGGGTCGAAAGATATGTGTGGTGTATAATTAGTTGGTTCCCTGTATAGTTTTTCTGCCATAGTTAATTTACTCTCTTTTTAAGTCGGAATTCTAATTTCAATTGTATAAAAGAAAATATCATCTTTTATAGGATCAATGGAATAATTGATCTTATTTCTTGTAATTTTTGCCATTTTCATAATTCCCAGTCCGGCACCTTCCTGGTTTTCATAAATACCTTCCGACATTGTATCCTTATATAATTCTTTTAGTTCGCCTCTGGTTAGTTTGTTTATTAAATCAATTCTTTGTTTTAGAGGATCAATATCCTTTTTGAGAATAGGATTTCCAGAGCTCATCTTAAAATGGTCGTTCTCTTTCTTCAGGTGAAATGTCGGATAGACTGATATGGAATCGAGAACTTTATTTTCAAGTTTGTTTACATATTTGTAATTGTTTTCAAGAACCTCAACCATCAAAGTCAGAACTTTTCGAAAGCTGCTTTTATTAAGATTATATTTCCCTTTCGCTTTTCTGAGCTGTTCGATTAAGTGCCCGGTTAATTCATAACTGAAGTATCCGGTGTAACTAATTATATGATGGTTTTCGTTCATTTTTTTATTATCTAATTATAACAAATATATAAAAGAAAATGTTTATTCCCACTCTATTGTTGAAGGTGGTTTTGAACTAATATCATATACGACTCTGTTTATTCCTTTTACCCTGTTAATTATTTTATTTGAAACTTCAGACAAAAAATCATGAGGCAAATGAGCCCAGTCTGCAGTCATCCCATCTGTTGAGGTTACTGCCCTGAGTGCTATTGCATTTTCATAGGTTCTTTCGTCACCCATTACACCGACCGACTGTATTGGAAGTAGTATGGTTGCTGCCTGCCATACTTTATTATATAAATTATTGTCAACCAGCCCCTGTATGAAAATGTCATCTGCTTCCTGCAGAAGTTTGACTTTCTCGGGGGTAACATCACCCAGAATTCTTATACCTAAACCAGGCCCGGGAAAAGGATGACGGCTTATTAGTTCTTTTTTTACACCCAGGCTGCGACCTACTTTTCTTACTTCGTCCTTAAAAAGTAAACGCAATGGTTCAACAACTTTCAGGTTCATTTTTTCCGGTAAACCGCCCACGTTGTGGTGTGATTTAATTGTAACTGATGGTCCGTTAACAGATACCGATTCAATTACATCCGGATAAATCGTACCCTGGGCCAGCCACTTGATATTTTTTATTTTATGGGCTTCCTGGTCAAATACTTCTATAAAATTCCGGCCAATGATTTTTCTTTTTTCCTCTGGATCAATCACTCCTTTAAGGTCGTTATAAAACTGTTTTCTTGCATCAACTCCTATTACATTTAACCCCATATCTTCATAAGAATCAAGTACTTTGTTGAATTCGTTTTTTCTCAACAAACCATTGTCTACAAAAATACAGGTTAATTGGTTTCCAATGGCTTCATTCAGCAGAGTGGCTGTTACTGAACTGTCTACACCACCTGAAAGCCCAAGAATTACTTTATCATTTCCCAGTTGTTCTTTAAGTTCTTTTATCGTAATATCTGCAAAAACTTCGGGTGTCCAATCTTGCTTGCACTGACAAATGTCAACTGCAAAGTTTTTCAGTATTTTTTTTCCCTCTTCGGTATGGTATACTTCCGGATGAAACTGAATTCCATAGGTTGGCTCATCATTGTTTCTGAAAGCACCTACCTCTACATCCCTGGTACTGGCTGTTACCTGGTAACCTTCCGGGAGTTGGTTTATAGTATCTCCATGTGACATCCATACCTGTGTATTAAGTGTTACATCTTTTAGAAGGTTAAAGCTTTCGTCTATATAATTTAAGTAAGCCCTGCCATATTCTCTTTTCTCCGAGGCGAGTACTTCTCCGCCATAATGTTGAGCAATATATTGAGCCCCATAGCAGATACCCAGCACTGGTAATTTTCCTTTTATTTTTGAAATATCAAACTGCGGAGCATTTTTATCTCTTACAGAAAAAGGACTGCCGGATAGGATAATCCCCTTAATTGATTCATCGGGTTCCGGGACTTTATTAAAGGGATAAATTTCACAATATACATTTAATTCTCTTATTTTTCTTGCTATTAATTGTGTGTACTGTGATCCAAAGTCTAGAATAATGATCTTGTCCTGCATATTTTTTAATTGAGGAAGTTTTTTACAAAAATAGGGAATTCGTTCGGAATTCCCTAAATTTTTTTGTTCGTGGGTTAAAGTGAACTCGATATATCAGAAACATGTTTATTGCTGGTATTCAGATAGCCCTGGCTTTTAAGCCGGGGTGACGGAGTCTCAGGGTAAAGATTTTTGAAGATCTTGTATGCTAAAATTACAAAATTTAAAAAAATCACTGGCTTTCTCTTGTTGAACCCCCAGCCTGAAGACTGGGGTTATATGAATACCAGGCTTTTAAGTTTTCAACTCTATATCGAACTCAGGGTGGATTATTTAAAACAGCTTATTCAAATTTTTTAAGAATGTCTTTTACAGCGTCCTTATGAATTGTATAGTTCATCATTTTAAGTTTGATATAATCTTCATGGAAGAAATAATATCCAAATTCGGGCGCTTCCGGATCATTGTTCCTGGAGCCTGAGCTTGAGTCTTTTATAAGATACCAGTCTTCACCATCTTTTTCATAATAACCTACAAGGTGCATACCATGATCATCGGTAGTTGTTTTGTTTGAAAATCTGAATTGTCGTGCATCTTCGTCAATATAATCAGAAGGAATGTCAAATGTTGGGATCATGGCAGCCTGTGTGCTTCTGAGAAAACCCGATTCGGAAACATCTCCTCCGATTGACATGGTATACCCATCACGAATGGCTTCTTTCACTACTTCCATAAACACATCAAGCGGTACGTTATAATAATCTTTGTTGTTCCACCAGTTATCAGGAACTTTGTACTCTACCTGTTTCCAGTAAGGTTCTTGCTTATATGATAAAATTTCTACAAAATCATCAGGGTTGATTTTAAGATAATTATTCAGAAAGCTTTGAGGAGTGTAAGATTTGCCTTCGAATGTAAATTTTTGAGGAGGTTCACCAATGTGATGATTCATGATGCTTTTTATCGTTGAGATTACCTGTTCTTCATTCCACGCTTCATTTTCTTTTACACCATCCAGGTAGCCTTTCATTTCTTTGTACATAGCAGCGTGCGTAGGATATTCTCTTCCATGCAACAGTCCGTTGTATACATCTCTTGGTATAACTCCGTGACGATTCATCATTCGCGTAACTGCATTACCTTCAGATCCTTGTGTAAAGCGACTGTCTCCGCGTTTTTTAACAAACCTTCTGGCTTTGGCTACATATTCCCAGTAAACAATATAAGGCTCCGAGAGCTTTACTTCTTTGTTGTGTATTCTTTTAATTTCAGATTCAATGAAGGAAAGGGTGGAGTAACACCAGCAGGTTCCTGCATTGCCCTGCGAAATAACCGGATTGGCCCATTCTCTCTCATAGTATTTTACTTTGTTAGGAATGTCCATCCCGGACTGGTCCATAATAAATCTTTTATGAGTTTCTTTTTCTTCGGTTTTTTCTTTAACTGCCCGAACATCTTTTAAAATGGTTTCCTGGTAAAACCCGGGTTCATATTCTTTAAATTTGCTTTCATCTTTTCGCTGCGCAAATGACAGGTTTGCCAGCATAATCATTGCAAGTAATAGTGAAAAACGTTTCATAGCATAAAATTTTTTGGTTAGGTAAACTTAATAATTATGATAGTACTTTAATAACAATAGTTTAATTTCTTTGAATTCTTTCCTGCTCTATTTTATAAACGGCGCCATCTTCAGCTGCATACGTATTTTTAAATTCTTTTCGTGCTTCTTTAATGAATCCGTCAATCTTTTTGTATCTGGCAGAAAAATGGCCGATGATTAATTTTTTTGCTTTTGCTTTTCTGGCAATTGTTGCTGCCTGCTGTGCTGTTGAATGGAAAGTTGTATCTGCCTGTTCTTCGTGGTCGTTTTTGAATGTAGCTTCATGGTAAAGCAAATCAACTTTACGGATTAATGGTATTATGTCTTCATTATAACCTGTATCTGTGCAGAAAGCGTATCTTCTGGGTTTATAAGGAGGCAGGGTTAATTCTTTATTGGGAATTATCTTGCCCTCTTTGGTTTGATAGTCGTCACCTTCTTTAATCCTGTGTATATCTTTTATTGGAATCTGAAATTTATTTACATACTCTTTTTTGATATTTGGTTCTTTCATTTTTTCCTCAAATAAAAATCCGGAAGTTGGAATCTTATGTTTTAGCGGAAAGGAATAGACACGAACTCTTTTGTCTTCATAAATTAGTTCTTCCTGATCCGGATTAATTGGGTGGAAGAAGATTTTGTATGAGAACTGGCTTTCAAAATTTCTTCGCATATATGAAAGGGCTTTCTTCAGCTTTTGATGAGCGTATATATGTAAATCTGAAGTTCTTCCAAGAAGATTGTATGAGGAAAGCAGTCCGAAAATACCGTAAAAATGATCGCCATGCAGGTGACTTATAAATATGTGGTTAATTTTTCCAAATTTGATACGGTTTTTTCTCAGTTGGACCTGGGTGCCTTCGCCACAATCAATTAAAAAAAACCGCTCATATACATTAAGTACATGAGCGGTAAGATTTCTTTTAGAAGTTGGAAGAGCGGAACTACTTCCTAATATTGTCAATTCAAATTTCACAATAAAATATTATTCTTCACCTGAACTTCTTTTTTCTTCTTCAACTTGTATGATGTCTTCTGCTTCTCCGGTAGAATATGCAATATTCAGGACAGTGTCAAGCTGTGAGATTGTGATTAATCTGTCAACTGCGTCATTCAGGCCTGTCAGTACAAAAGTACCACTGGCATTTTTACAAAGCCTGTTGGCGACAAGAATAGCGCTTAACCCGGATGAATCACAATATTTTACCTGGCTCAGATCCAGAATAATGTTTTTTTCTCCTTTGCCGGAGATTAAAACCAATTCAGATTTTAAGCTTGGAGCTACATTTGTATCAAGCTTTTCACTTAAAACCTGAATCAGGGTATAGTTGTCTTGTTTTTCAATTTTAAATTCCATCTTTACAAATATAAAGATTTAAATGGATTAATGTTTATTTATTTTCAGCAGAGTTTTCATCTTTTTTTTCATCCTTCTCTTCATCTTTCTTCTCTTCCTTCTTCTCTTCCTTCTTCTCTTC
>CAYWSJ010000105.1:0-9885 GCA_964461045.1 uncultured Bacteroidales bacterium
GTTTTCCATTGCTGTATTTTTCGGTTAATCTTTTTCGTTCTTCAACCCACTCTCTGTATTTTTCCTGACGTATGCTGTTCGTGGGTCTGATGCTTACACTTCTTTTGTTGCCTTCCTGATCCATTACTTCCAGGTATACTTCTTCATCATTTTTATTGATCAGTTGTGCGTATAGGTTGCTATTTCTGTTAAGTTCCTTTCCGTCAACCAGTGTAATAATTTCTCCCTTTTTAAGTTTGCTGAATTTTTTATCAGCCGGGGTATTTGGAACAATATGCTTGATAACTGCTCCTTTAGGATGAGACGCAACTTCCAGTCCAAGCAGACCTGTTCTTTCTTGTTCGGTTTCTGCCAGGTCTCTGCCATAAATTCCCATATGACTTGCATTCAGTTGTCCGAGCATTTCGTTGAAAATATCACGAAAATCTCTTTTGGTTGATGCTTTCATGGCATAAGGTTTATATTTTTTCTTGAGTGCTTCCCAGTCCTTGCCATGATGTTCAGGGTCGTAGAAACCATTTTCTATCACACTCCAGCCTTCTCTGAAAATCTGCTTAAGCTCTTCTTTGTAGTTTATGTCCATTTCAGCTTTGATACTGACAGGCTTAAGTTTTTTCTTCTTTGTGTTGAATTTGGCAAATATACCACCATTTTTAACCATATATAGAGTGCTGTTTTTATGGTCAAGCATCATTCCCCGGGGGTTCTGGCCACCCTGGGTCAGGCGTTTCATTTTTTTACCATCCCATTGGATGCTGTGTAAATCCTGTTCAGCATCGAATCTTTGTCTTCCGCTTCTGTTGTTAACAAAATAGAAAGTTTTTCCGTCTTTTGAGATATTTAATTCTGCTTCATTTCCTGGCAGCTGAGTCACCTGTTCCAGTCTTTCATGAATTTTATTCAGATCAATCTCAATCTTTTCAGAATCTTTTTCTTTTCCATTTTCTTCCTCATCTTCCATATCTTCCCAGTCGTCCTTAGTTTTTTGCCAGTCTTCTTTCTTTAGCCATGCAAACCAAAGATCCCGGTCACCATTGTTTCTTTCGGAAATAAAGCCAAGTTTTGTTCCGTCCGGGCTCCAATAGGGGGAATAATCGCCTTTTGGATGCATGCTTACATTAACTGGTTCTTTGCTGTCATCAGCAGCATGGATATAGATTTCCGAGTTAAAGTAGAGGTCTGGCAGTGAATAGGCAAGCCATTTGTTGTCAGGACTCCACGTTAAACCCGAAGGCTGCGCCCATCCATCGAGCAATGTTGTTTTGTCTGTAATTTTCTTTTTACCGGTATTGATTTTTCCAACAATGAGTGTTCCGCGACCCTGTACATAAGCTATTTTCTTTCCATTAGACGCAATGACAGGATTTGTTTCGTTTTCCTTGTTATCAGTTATTCTATCAACCTGGTAACGAAGGGTCTCATATAGGTCAGTTTCATCCGGATCCGCAGAAGTAAGCATATAAAGATCTTTCTGACCTTCCCTGTCTGATACAAAAACAATTGTGGAATCGTTGACAAATTCAACATCCTGATCTCTGAACGGATGATTGGTCAGACGAACAGTTTTTGATTTGTCTTTTTCATTGTTGATTAAGAATAATTCTCCCCTGATAACCATTCCGGTATATTTACCATTTGGAGAAACATCATATTCTCTTATTCCTTTTCTATAGGTTTTGTGTTTAATTGGAGGGAAGCGGTAATCTTCAGGTAAAGTGACTGTAAGTTTTTTAATTTTTGCTTCATTTTCCAGGTCTTTTGTATGGATGCTGATTCCCTTTTCAAAAGCCAGTGTTGAACCATCAGCGCTTACATCAAAATGCCTTATTCCTTCATCTTTAAATTCAGTAATTGCTTCAGGATTTGCAGAGGCTTTCATGTTTTCATTTAATTGTACTTTAAAAACATTATACCTGCTGTTTCTTGAGCTAATGAAATAGAGGGTATTGTTTCCAACCCAGTCGGGAAGGAAGTCATTCCCTTTATAATTAGTGATTTGGTGATATTTGTCTTCTTTGGTATCATACACCCAAATATCTTTGTTGGCAGGCCCTGTATAATCTTCACGGGCTGTCCTGCATGCACCTCTAACAAAAGCTACATATCTCTCATTTGGAGAAACAGTAGCCATCAAACCTACTGCATCCATTTTTCGGTGAGGGGTTTCCCCTTTTAAAGAAACCTGATAGATTTCATTATCCCATTCCACCTGGGCATAAGCTCTGCGGGTTGAGAAAATAAGGTCATTGTCAGAAGCCCAACCATTTATGACATCATTTGTTGAGTGATAGGTTAATCTTTTCGGTTTGCTACCGTCGGCCTGGATAACGTAGATATCATTGTTTCCATACCGGTTACTTGAGAAGGCTATTTGGTTTCCATCAGGACTCCAATGGGGAGCTAATTCATAACCTTCATGAATTGTTATTCTATTTGCGTTTGCATCCTTGTTTAAGGCTTTCACCCAAATATCGCCCTGGTAATTAAAGGCAATTTTTGAGCCATCTTCATTTAGTGCCGGAAATCGTACAAATGGATTCTCATCGGCAAAAACCTGTTTGCTAAACAAAAGCGTTGAAAATAGAAAAAGAGTAATGCATAATCTTTTCATAATAATGTAGGTTTTAATTTTTACTTTTTACTTTGTTTATAGATTTTCAGAAGAACGTATGGTTTAATAACCTTGTTCATTTTTTCTTTATATTATTCTGGTAATAAGCGCAATAATCTGTTATTTCGCAAATACCGCATTTGGGTTTTCTGGCAGTACAAACGTATCTTCCGTGCAGAATTAACCAATGATGTGCCTTTGGTATCAATTCTTCGGGAATATATTTAATTAGTTGTTCTTCAGCCTGACGAGGATTTTTGGCATTTTTAGTCAATCCTATTCTCTCAGAAACCCTGAAAACATGAGTGTCAACAGCCATTGCCGGCTTATTGTAAATAACTGAAGCGATTACATTGGCAGACTTACGTCCGACCCCGGGAAGTTTCTGCAGGTCAGTTACATTATCAGGTATCATTCCATCAAATTCTTCTACCAGTGTTCTGGCCATACCTGCCAGATGTTTGGCTTTGTTATTTGGGTAAGAACAACTTTTAATAAATTCGTAAATGTCTTCCGGGCTGGCCTGGGCCATCGATTGAGGATCAGGAAACTTATTTAACAGGGGAGGAGTAATCATATTCACTCTTTTATCAGTGCATTGGGCTGATAAAATTACAGCTACTGTCAGTTCAAACGGATTGTTATGATGAAGTTCGGTTTCTGCAATTGGGTGATTCTCTTTAAAATAATCGAGTATTTTTTGATATCGCTCTTTTCTGGTCATCTGATTCATTTAGTAATTTTAATAAAAGGAACAAATAGAAAGGTTAAAAGTTAATTTTGTTTTATACGACCAATTTTTATTCTATTTGTTGCAAAAAAAAGATGAAAATATAAATAAAAATTCAGGATTCACTTATTATTCTTAATATTTTTAATAAGAATCCCGACTAGAAAAAATTATAGCCGGGATTCTGGATTATGTGGAGAGACATAATTCTAATAACCTATAGCTTGTCCGTCTTTCCTGGATTCTGATGCACCATAATATACATCCTCTTCGGGGTCATACATTATAGCCTGGTATCCTCCAAATCCGCCAACTGTATATTCTACATCATGGCCCATCTGCATCAGGTTTCTTATGGTTTGATACCGGTAACCTGATTCCAGGTATAGAGTACCTCCATCTTTCATTTTTCCACCTGTTGGCTGAGAAGAACCGCCATGTCTTATTCTTGGTGCATCGCCGGCTTCCTGCAAATTCATTCCGAAATCAACCATATTCATAAGAATCTGAGCATGACCTTGCGGTTGCATGGAGCCGCCCATAACACCAAAGCTCATAAAGGGTTTTCCATCTTTGGTTACAAATGCCGGTATGATCGTGTGAAAGGGTCTTTTCCCCGGTTCATAAACATTGTTATGGCCTTCTTCCAATGTGAATAATTCTCCTCTGTCCTGCAGAACAAAACCAAGTTTTCCGGGTGTCATTCCGGATCCCATTCCGCGGTAATTGCTTTGTATCAGGGAAACCATATTTCCTTCATCATCAGCAACTGTCAGATAAATTGTATTTCCTTTTTCTATTTTTCCGGCAGGATAACTGCGAGCTGCCCATTCCGGGTTAATCATTTCTGCCCGTTTTTTTCCATAATCTTTTGAGATAAGTTTTTCAATCGGAATATCTGCAAAGTCCGGATCTGCATAAAATTTGGCACGGTCTTCAAAAGCTAATTTTTTGGCTTCGGTGAAAGTATGAATGTGTTCTTTGCTGCCAAAACCCATTTCTGCAATATTGAAATTTTCAAGGATATTTAATATCTGAAGGGCTGCTGTTCCCTGTCCGTTTGGTGGTAATTCCCAGAGCTTATGACCTCTGTAGGATGTTGATATTGGCTCTACCCATTCCGACTGATGAGATGCAAGATCTTCATAAGAGAGGAATCCTGCTTCTTCCTTGTTGCCTTTGAGGTATTTTGGAGCATGTTTCTTCATATAGGCGTCAATTTTTTTGGCAATTTCGCCTTTATAAAAAACATCCCGACCACCTTTGGCAATTTTTTCAAGGGTATTTGCGAGGTATGGGTTTTTGAATATTTCACCCTTTTTTGGGGCTTTTCCGCCAGGCATAAATATTTCTTTGAAACCTGGAAAATCCTCTAAATATCTTGCATTCCCCTGCCAGTAATGAGCAATTACTTCACTTACAGGAAATCCTTCACGTGCATAATCAACAGCAGGTTGAAGAATTTCTTCCATTGACTTTGAACCGAACTTTTTGTGCAGTTCAAACCATCCATCAACGCAACCCGGAACAGACACCGGAAGTGGACCGGTAGCCGGGATGCTTTCATATCCATTTTCCTTAAAGTATTCCAGTTTTAATGATTTGGGAGATCTTCCGGAAGCATTCAAACCATAAAGTTTTTGTGTTTCTGCATCCCAAACAATAGCAAAAAGATCGCCACCTATTCCATTTCCTGTAGGTTCCATCAAACCAAGAGTAGCATTGGCTGCAATGGCAGCATCTATTGCATTTCCACCATTTTTAAGTATATCAATGGCAACCTGGCTGGCAAGAGGTTGACTTGTACAAGCCATTCCATGTTTGGCTATGACCTCAGAACGGGTTGCAAAATTCTTACCTGTAATACGGTCCTGGGCATTAGCGAAATTCATGGAAATAATAATTAAAAGAGTTAGAGTTAAAGCCTTTTTCATAATTGCTTTTTTTAATTTTAAGATTTGACTGAATTATTTTTTTGAAGTTTAAACCCATTGGTGTAAAGTAGATTTTTTATAAGGGTTATAATTATTTTTTTGAAAGATAGAAAATAAATCAGAATAATGCATATATATTGATTATTATTAAGATAGGAAGAAACGTTAGTGAATCTATAGAATTCTTTCATTAAACAAAAAACTGGAGACTTAAACTTTTATAACTGTTTTTTATCTTATTTTTATATTAAGATTAACTTCAAATTAAAAATATTATGTACAAACGATTTATTTTAACCTTATTAGCAATTAGTTTATTCCTACCTGCTTTGCTGGGGCAACAAACTAAAAAACAATTGGACTATAGTGTATACGATAGCTGGAACTATATCGAGGACCAGAAGATCTCCAATGACGGAGAATGGGTTTTATATGAAGTCTATCCCTACAAAGGTGATGGTGTTTTGACGCTTTGGGATTCGAATGCAGAGACAAGTAACACCTTTGAAAGAGGAAAAGATGCCTTATTTTCTCCCACTTCTTCTTATTTTGCTTATAAAATTAAACCATTTGAAGATAGCATAAGAGAGATGAAGTTCAATAAAACCCCTAAGAAGAAATGGACAAAAGATTCCCTTGGAATTTTTGTCTTAAACAATAATAAAATTCTCAAACGGGAAAAACTTAAAAGCTTTAAAGTTGCAGAGAAAGAGTCTGACTGGATGGTTTTTCAGCAATTTATCAGTAAGGAAAAAGAGGATAGTCTAAAAAAGGAAAAGAAGCCTAAGAAGAAAGCTGATAAAAATGCCCCGGAATTAACAAACTTAACTGTTATGAATCCCCTAACAGGAAAAGAATTCTTTTTTGAAGATGTCACTGATTATTCTATTTCGGAAAATGGCAAACTTGTTTCTTTTGTCCGTCTTCAGAATGATAGCTTGTTGAAGTCAACTCTGTTTGTTTTTAATACAAAGGAAGAAACAACAGACAGCATCTTTTCTGCCAAAGGATTAACAAAAAATATTTCTATCGATCATGAGGGCGAGCAGGTAGCTTTTATACATTCTTATGATACAACAAAGGTTAAAGCTTACGGGTTATACTTTTGGAAAAGAGGGGATGATTCTCCTAAAAAAATTGTTGATACATTAACCTCTGCTATTCCTGAAAAATGGACTGCCAGTGAGCATGGTAAAATATATTTTTCAGACAATGATGAAAGATTGTTTTTCGGAACCAGCTTGCGCCCTGCTCCCGAACCAAAAGATACTTTACTTGAAGAAGAAAAAGTAAAACTTGATGTCTGGAACTGGAAGGACCCTCTGTTGCAACCACAACAGCTAAAGAACCTTGAGCAGGAGAAGAAAAGAACTTACCTGGCTGTTTATCACATAAATGATGAAAAGGTGGTTCAGCTGGCCAATGAAAAAGTTCGCAATGTTGATCCAATTCTTAAAGGAAATGGAGATGCAGCAATAGGTACTAACTATCAGCCATACCAGAAGTTAATGTCATGGGAAATGCCACCATACAAAGATGTGTATAGGGTTGATATAAAGACAGGTGAAAAAGAACTTATTAAGCAAAAAATTCAGTCTCATATCGGGTTATCCAGTAATGGCAAATATTTTTATTGGTATGCATACAAAGACAGCAGTTGGCATATATATGATTATAAGAATAGAACAGAAAGAAATTTAACTTCGGAATTACAGGTTAACTTCTATAATGAGGAACATGATTACCCCAATGAACCAAACTCATATGGATTTGCCGGATGGACAGAAGACGATGATTATTTTCTTGTTTATGATCGTTATGATGTCTGGAAACTTGATCCTAAAGGAAAAGAAGATCCTGTTAATCTGACAAATAAATCAGGAAGAAAAAATAATATCCGTTTTCGTTATTTGGAGCTTGATGAAGATGCTGAATACATTGATAAAAAACAAGATATGTTTTTACGGGCCTTTGATGAGGATACAAAAGCTTCGGGCTTTTACAAAATAAAGCTCAGACAAAAAAGAGATCCTGAAAAATTAATGATGGATGACTTTGCTTTTTATACTCCCCAAAAGGCAGAAAAAGAGGACAGAATTATCTGGAGAAAGTCTTCTTTTAAAAAATATCCGGACATTTGGTATAGCGATCTTGATTTTGAGAACAAACAACAAATTAGTGATGTTAATCCACAACAGGATAAATACCTCTGGGGAGATGTTGAATTGGTGAAATGGACTACTACAGAAGGAACAGAAGAAGAAGGGCTCCTGTATAAACCAGAAAATTTTGATCCGGATAAAAAGTATCCAATGATGGTATATTTTTACAGACTTTCATCAGACAGGATGCACAGGCATATTGTTCCTAAGCCCAGCAGATCAGTTATCAATCGTACATTTTATTTGAGCAACGGATACCTTGTATTTGTTCCGAATATACGATATAAGACGGGTTATCCCGGAGAAAGTGCTTATAACTATGTTGTTGGTGGTACTGCTGCGTTGTTGGACAGGTATGACTATATTGATGAAGAACGTCTGGGTATTCAGGGCCAAAGCTGGGGTGGTTACCAGATTGCACATATTATAACAAAGACAGATATGTTTGCTGCTGCTTCCGCTGGTGCTCCTGTTTCCAATATGACCAGTGCTTATGGAGGAATTCGCTGGGGTTCAGGAATGAGCCGAATGTTTCAGTATGAGGAGACTCAAAGCCGCATAGGGGGTACCTTGTGGGAAAAACCACTGCAATACATAGAAAATTCACCGGTTTTTTATGCCCCAAAGGTCAACACTCCATTGCTTATGCGCCACAACGACGGAGATGGCGCTGTGCCCTGGTACCAGGGAATTGAATATTTTGTTGCGTTGCGCAGACTCAGCAAACCGGTTTGGATGTTAAATTATAATGACGCACCCCATAATGAAAGAGCCAAAAGCCCGAATTGTAAAGATTTAAGCAGGAGGATGAAGCAGTTTTTTGATCATTACCTGATGGATAAACCTGCCCCTGTATGGATGGAAAAAGGTATTCCTGCTTTGAAAAAGGGCAAAACAAAAGGATTTGAATTGGTTGAATAGTATTTATTTATACTTTTTGAACTAAGAAAAGTCTCTTTGAATTAACTTTCAGAGAGACTTTTTTATTTAGTTATTTTATTCTTTTCTATTAAAAGACTTTTGTATTAAAAACATGGTATCTGGAAAGAAATAAAAGTTTTATTTTTTGCAATCGAGTTTGTAGATAAAATAAACTGAAAGCGCTATGATTCCTATAAATAGAATAAAAAAAGGTCCATATCCTAATTGATCAATGATCCAGCCTCCTAAAAGGGGGAAAACAGAAGGGATAATACTACCTGCACCGGAAAGACCTGTATAAAGAGCCCTGTTCTCATTGCTTGATACTTCAAGTAATACACCGTCTATTGAAACTTTATGTAGTGTAAAAACCACTCCTCCTCCTAAAAAGGCCAGAAAAAACAAATTTGAAACAGGAACCAGGTAAACATAAGCGGGGATTAATAATGCAAGGATTGAAGTGAGATATAGCAATTTCTGGTATTTAACTTTACGAGCATAGTAATAAAGCAAACTTCCAATGATAACACCACCCGTAACTTTGAATATCAGAAAAGTCCTTACGGCCTGACTTCCGGCCTCATAATTTTCTTTGGCAAATAGAATTAAAAAGGGCATCAATGCAAGAACAATCCCCTGGGTGTTAATGAGCATAAGATAATTAGCAAATTTCTTATTGCTTTTAATCTCTTCTCTTATCACCTTAAAATATTTTGTTAAACCAGAAATTTTAAATGTTTTAGCGGGTATTTCTTTTGCTTTCCAGAAACCCAGAGACGCAGAGCCGAGGGCAAGAGCAGCAATACCAAAAAGCCAGGCATAGTTAATAGGGTAAGCGTTGGCCACCAGCACTTTCCCTGCCAGAAAAGCTGAGATAAAAACCCCGACACTCGAAATAACCTGCCGGAGACTAAAGAATGATTTCCGGCTTTCCTGGAAAACCGATTTCCCCAGGATATCTGTATAGCTTATGTTTGCAAAGGCTCCACTTATACTAAAGATAGTGATTAATAAGAAAATCATTACTATTATAAAATTCCCTGCTATGTTTGAAGAATACCAAAAGAGCACTGCCAGACCAGCCAGTGAAACAATCCTCAAATTAATTCCCAGTAACAAAAAGCCTTTTTTAAAAAGTTTATTGTTGATAAATGAGGCAAAGAAAAGCTGGGCAAATTTAGACCCACCCACAAGGATGGCTGTCAGCAAGCCTACGTGTATTGATTTTCCTCCTGCATCAATCATCATGGCAGGGATGATGGTGTCCACATCCATGAAATTTTTTGCAAGAGCCAGAAAAACTGCATGCCACAAGAAAAATTTATAATTAGAGCGGGATATTGATGACGTTAATTTCAAATTAAAATTTATTTTGATGCATTGCAAAATTAATATTTTGTGAACACATATAAATATCTCGATGTTTTAAAGTGATTTTTTTACAGAGAAACTCAGCTTATAGATTGGTGAAAGGAAGGAAACAAGATATTGATTGTGAGATTTGATTATTTTGAAAATACAGAAAAA
>CAYWSJ010000106.1:0-9526 GCA_964461045.1 uncultured Bacteroidales bacterium
CGTTGTTTTTCTGCATTCATTATGGTTCGGAATAATTTCCCGAAACGAATGAAGAAAAGCACCAGGTGAATAAACACACCCAACAGATATGCAAATATTAGAACTTCTGATAAAGCAATATTCCAACCGCTTTTCTCAGCACTAATAACCACAGGGTCAAGCCTTATTACACCACTCTTTATCGTTTCTACATTCTGAATGGCTGCATTCAGGACTGAACCCGTATCAGCATCGACAGGTGTATTGTAACCATAGTTTATATTCAAAAATGGAATAATTAAAGAATACAAAAGAGAAAAAAGGAGAAAAAAACGATTGATACCAAAAAAGGTCTCTTTCCTTAAAAAGAAATAATAAAAAAGCGTAAGTATAGTCAGGCATATTGCTGATTCTACACTATAACTAAATAGATCATTCATCATTTTCTCCTTTCCTCTTTTGAATTTCTTCTTCCACCATCTGTTTCATTTCTTCCAGTTCTGTCAGACTTAAGTCTTTCTCCCTGGTAAAAAACGATACAAAAGATTTATAGGAATTACTAAAATGTTTACTAAGTACATCCTTAAACCTTCGTCTTTTGTATTCGCTCCTGGTTACCAAAGGATAATACTGGTGCGATTTACCATAGGAACGATGTCCTATCACACCTTTTTTTTCAAGAATACGGATAATGGTTGATACCGTATTGTAAGCCGGTTTCGGATCCGGAAACCGGTCCCGGATATCTTTGACAAATCCGGCCTCGATTTGCCAGAGATATTCCATAATTTGTTCTTCAGCTTGAGTTAATTCTTTCATAAGTACAAATATAAACTAAATGTTTTAGTTAAACAACTAATTGTTTTAGTTTTTTTGTGATTTTTTCTCATAAAAAATTAAAAGAATAACCAGAAGGCTTGTCAATCAGTCAATTTAACAACATAAAAAATTTGTTCTTGGAAATAAAAAAAATATACATTTTCTTAGAAACTGTTTTGATTTTATTTAAAAATTTTACATTACCAAATTTAGAAGGTTTTATTTTCCTAGCACCGTCCTTTAGGGCGGTGATTAGGTTAAACCTGATACTCATTCGATTTCTATAAATTTTGTATTTTAAATTACAAAATTTATAGAAATCATAGACGAAAGAGGCATTTGAATTACCGCACTAAAGGACGGGGCTAGGAATCACGCAAAACTATTTTATTGAAGTAAAAAAAATCAAAACGGTTTCTTAGTTTTTTAAATGGTGAAACAGGAGAATCTCAATTTTTAAAACAAAAAAACCCTGTTCTTCAATGGAAGAAATTTCTTCCAAAAAGAACAGGGCTAATTCCCAAATCAATCAATTCAAACGAGCCAATTCTTTCTCATTCTCTCCCACTTTTTATCTCTGTGCGCAATTATATTTTCCACATCTTCCTCTTTCAGGTGTTTAAATCTTCCCTGGCTGGCAAGGTATTCACGAACAGACTTAAACTCTTTAGGGTTGCGGTTCAGCTTAAACTCATCGTTTTCATATTCAGCCAAATACCAAAGCCCACAATCTACAGCCTCTTTAGCCGTTTCGACTGATTTTTCAGTAGCCGAGCCCCAGCCGGTTGGGCAGGAAGCGAACACATGAATATAGCTGGTTCCGTCAACCTGCTTAGCTTTGTTTACCTTATTGATAAAATCGCGCGGATAACCGATACTTGCCGTAGCGGCATATTTTATTCCATGAGCTGCCACAATTTCGAACAAATTTTTCTTATGCGTGGTGGAACCGCTGATGTTTTCACCCGCCGGAGTTGTTGTGGTGCGGGTGCCCATTGGAGTAAGCCCGCTTTTTTGTATCCCGGTATTCATATACGCCTCATTATCGTAACAGATGTAGATCAGTTTATCATCTCTGTCGATTGCACCGGATAGCGCCTGTAGTCCAATGTCTGCTGTTCCGCCATCGCCGGCAAAAACAACTGTATGCGTGTCTTTTCTTCCCAGTGCCCTGTTTCCTGCAGTAATGCCAGAGGCCATTGAAGCAGACCCGGGAAACATGGAAATTACCGCATTGCTGTTAAAGGCCATTTGCGGATAGATGAAACCCACAGCCGCCATACAACCGGCGGGAAGTACTGAATAAGATTGTTCCCCGAGTACTTTCAGCGCTAATCGAACCGCCAGGCTTCCGCCACAGCCTGCGCAGGCTTTGTGACCATAAAAATATTCCTTGTCTGTTATATTTTTGGGTGTAATTTTTTTCGGCTTCTCTATTGTTGTGTTACTCATAAGTCTCTACTCCCATGTTTATAAATTGAACATTCGATTTTCTTTCTGCCGGCGATGTTTCCAACAAATCAGTGAACATAAATTCAATGTCGGATTTGCTGATGTCTCTGCCTCCCATACCTCCAACATAATTCACAGATTCTACGTTTTGCATTTCACTAATCGCCGAACGCACATTGGTAAATATGGTTCCTTCATAACCAAATGAGATGTCTTTATCCAGTACGCCAACCCGTGTTGTCTGACCAATGGCTTCAATCAGTTCTTTTTTAGGGAATGGACGAAGGTATCGCAGTTTTATCAGTCCGACCTTTTTTCCTTCCTTTCGCAGTTTGTCAACAACAACCCTTGTGGTTCCCGTAACGCTGCCAACGGTGACTAAAATTGCCTCTGCATCATCTGTTCTGTATCCCTCCAGCAAGCCACCGTAGTATCTGCCGAAAATATTACCAAAGTCTTTATCGGTCTCTTCAATAATTTTGAAAGAATTAAGCATTGCCTGGTGCTGCTGGTATTTGAATTCCATATTGTCGGCAGGACTGGTACTGAAGCCAAGATTTTTGGGTTCTTCAGGACTCATCTTATTAGGTGTTTTAAAATCCGGCAGAAATTCATCGACTTTTTGCTGCTCAGGCACCATTATCTCCTCGTAAGTATGTGTAAGAATGAATCCATCCAGGTTAACCATGAAAGGAGTCAGTACTTTTTGGTGTTCGGCAATTTTATAAGCCTGGATAGTCATGTCGAGTGCTTCCTGGGCATTCTCCACATAAACCTGTATCCAGCCACTATCCAGCAAAGACAAGGAATCTCTGAGATCGCCAAAGATACTCCACGGAAGTGCCAGTGAGCGGTTGGCGTTCATCATAACAATTGGGAATCTGCCGCCGCTTGCATAATGCAGTCCTTCTGCCATGTAAGCCAGTCCCTGCGAACTGGTAGCCGTAAAAGTACGCGCCCCAACAGAACTAGCGCCCATAACCGCAGAAATAGCAGAGTGCTCCGATTCCACGTGCATAAAGTCTGTAGCAAAAGAACCATCTTCTACCATCTCTGATATTCTCTCAACCACGACAGTTTGTGGAGTAATGGGATATGCCGCAACCACATGAGGTCTGGCAAGCCTTGCTCCATAAGCAACCGCTTCATCTCCTGAAACAAATATTTTCTCCTGACTCATTATTTTTCCTCCTTTTCCATTTTGATGGCATCTACATTGCACTCGTTCGCGCAAACGCCGCAACCTTTGCAAAAATCATAATCAATGTCTACCTTGTTTTCCGATTTAAATATTACGCCATCCGGGCAAACCAGGTAACAAATCAGGCAATTCACACACTTGTCTTTGTCAATAACCGGTTTGAAAGTTCTCCAGCCGGCATTTTTTTCGGGTAAATGGCCTGCCTGATAAGCCGGGCCTGTCGGGTAATCATCTATGTGTTTGGGTCGTTTATAAGTTGTAACTTTCGGTCTGTTCATAGTTAAAATTTTTAAGAGTACATGTTTTCAGCTGCGGTCTGCTTTATCTGTTCATAAGAGCGTCTGACCACCTCAATATTTTTTTGTACAATAGCTTTTTTCAGTTCGTTTTCAATGCTTTTATTGGCGGCATCCAGGCTGACAATATCAGAAACAGCAATGAGTGCGCCCAGCATAGCCGTATTAGTTATGGGTCTGCCAAGCACCTCTAAAGCCAGTGAGGTTGCATCCAGGGCGATTGTTTTTACCTCTTTCAGGGATTCATATTTTTCCGGATGTGCAGAGTTGATGATCACTACGCCATCTTTTTTTAACCCCCGTGTGATGTTTTCATCAATCAGCGTTTCGTCGAGTACCACTACATAGTCGCACTCCTGTACTTCGCTGCGATCGGTTATTTTTTCCTCACTAATCTTTGTAAAACCGGTTACCGGTGCTCCTCGTCGCTCCGGGCCAAATGAGGGAAAAGCCAGCGCCGATTTATTTTCGAATAAGGCTGCTGCTTTGCCTAACAGACGGGCAACGGTAAAACTACCTTGTCCGCCTCTTCCTTGCCATCGTACTTCTTGCATAGTTTTTTGTTTTGGTTGAGATAATCTCGTATAATTTAAATTGTTAATTAACCCAATGGGAAGACAAGCCGGTGGGCAGACAACCCAGTGGGTAGACAACCCACTGGGTTGTCTTTACGGTATCATATATTAATATCTCTGTTTATGGTTTGTTCCAGTGAGATAAACGTTTCCGTTCTTGAAACTCCCCGTATATTCTGGATGGTATTTACCAGAATATCCATCAGGTGTTCATTGCTTTGACAATACATTTTGAGCAGGATTGCGTATTCGCCGGTTGTGTAGTGGCATTCAACAATCTCCGGAATCCTCTCAAACTGGTTTACCACATCTTTGTACATGTGAGCCTGATCCAGGTAAACACCCACAAAAACGCACAGGTCGTATCCCACGGCTTGTGGATTCACTTTGAACTTGGAACCTTTAATAATGCCATTGTTTTCCAGCTTTCGCATACGCTGGTGAATGGCTGCACCGGAAATACCACATTCACGAGCAATTTCCAGGAAAGGTTTCCTGGCATCATGAATGAGATAAGATAAAATCTTCCGGTCGGTTTTATCAATTTTAACTTTTTGTTCCATTTTGATAATAAAATGTAATAAAATTATTGCAAAAATATATAATTTATTACATTTATTCAAATTTTACTTAAGAAATATTAAGAAATGAAGATTCAGGATAAAAATCGCATGAAGACACCCTAAGTATGATTTAATAATCCTAGACTTTTATTCATTAGGGGTTTATGTTAAGCTTGATGAAAAATATACTCTTTGTACGCATTTTACGTAAATTTTAAAAAAGTAATTTTCATGTCATATAAATTTTCATTTTTCAGTCTAATCTATAAAAATGCTTGACCATTGGATTTTCAGGTTGAAATAAAAAAACATCACAAGCAAGCTTATGCATGGGCCATGCAATGTTGCGGACTCGAAAGGGAAACAGCTTTGGATGTTTTGCAGGATAGCTACCTGAAGGTTTTGGAGGGCAGTGCAAATTTTAAGTCAAAATCATCTTTTAAAACATGGTTGTTTGCCATTATTAGAAATACATCCATTGATCATTACAAGAACAGGCAAAAAACATTGAAAGTGATCAGGAACCTAAAAGACAATCAGGAAAATGCAGGAGGCCTGATTCAACAGTCAAAGGCAGAAAAACTCAAAGTTCTTTTAAATCAGCTTTCTCCAAAACAAAGTAAATTGATTACACTGGTATTTTACCATGATCAAACCATAGATGAGGCAGCTAAGATTATGAACATCTCTTTAGGGTCTGCCAGGACTCATTATGAAAGAGGCAAAAAGGCCCTCAAAAAATTGATGGAAAAAGAAAAAACAAACTAAAAATGGAAGATAAAGCATACAAAGATTGGCTAAAAGCCCAGTTTAGTGAGCTGGAAGAAGAAGCTCCTTCATTTGAAGAGGTGATGAGCCGAAAAAGAGAGCGTCGTTCCGGAATGAAAAAGTTTATATTGTTCTACTCTGTGGCAGCCTCGGTTGTATTGATAATTGGATTTGTTTTGTGGTTCACTTTTCAGACTGAAATTTCAAAAACTGAAAAATCTTTTGTCGCAGAGGCCTCAGATATGCAATTGGAATGGGAGAATGAAATTCTTCCCGAAGATAAAGAAACATTTCAGGACATTTCGGAATGGAGTTCTCCAACCGATTTTTTACTTGAAAATGAAATCAATAACTAAAAAATTAAAAGACATGAAAAAAACAGTAATTATTTTGTCAATGATCCTAATGGCAGCTCCGGCTTTCAGTCAGGATGAAATGAAAGAAAACATCTACCCTCCGGCACTGGTTATCAGATACAAATCAAATATCAATCTGACCCCGGAACAGGAAGAATTTATTAAACAGACTTATAATGAGTCTCAACAAAAATTCAACAACCTTAAATGGGAAATTTCGGATGCGAAAGTCTCGTTAAATGAGGCACTAAGCGCTTCCAAGGTAAATAAAAATCTAGCTATTGGGCATCTGGAAGATCTCCTGGAACTGGAAAGAAAAATTAAAGTGCTTCGAATGGATCTTTATATTGAGGTCAAAAACAAATTGACAAAACAACAACAGCAAAAGCTTGATGAGATGAGAAGAAAAATAAAAAATAAAAGAAGCAGAAGAAGAAAATAATGTTTTACAATTACCATAAATCAGAAACCCTATTCTCTAAAAATTAGTATAGGGTTTTAGAGCTCGAGTGTTAATTTTGAAATTCCCCTGTTGATTTTCTTTTCAGCTCTAAACATAAAACAAAAACATATTTATGACACGAATAATAACCACCAGCTTCATCTTAATTGTTTTGTTTCAATTAACCGCCATGGCTCAGCAAAATGTTCAGGACAGCCTGCTTCACCAGGACTATCAGCGGAAATATATTGTCCATTTACCTTCTGGATATACTGGTGATACAGCAGTAGCAGCCGTTTTGACACTTCACGGTGGTAGTGGTGACATGTACAACGTTCAGGGCTTTACTCAGATGAACAACGCTTCGAATCAAAAAGGTTTTCTGGCAGTATATCCTCAGGGAATTGGTGAAGCTCCTCCTGGTTACTCATGGGCAGATGGAAGAGGGACGACTGCAGACGATGCAGGCATTGATGATGTCGGTTTTCTCGACAAACTAATCGACAAGCTGGCCGATGACTATAATGTTGACAAATTGAGAGTGTACGTCTGTGGTTTTTCCAATGGTGGATTTATGACCCAGCGACTGGCCTGTGAATTGAGTGATCATTTTGCAGCTATTGGTGGTCTGGGCTGCTCGCTTGACAGTACCCTGTACGCAAATTGTTCTCCATCAACGCCGGTTCCTATGATGTACGTATCAGGCACGAATGACCCCGAGGTTCCTTATAACGGAGGTTATATGAATAATCCTGCCGTTGAACCTATTGTAGCAGTAGAAGATGCTGTGCAGTACTGGGTGGATCATAACAACTGTTCTAAAGAAGAACCTGTGGTAAATATCCCGGATTATGTTGAAGATGACAGCTCAACGGTAGATATGTATGATTATACTGACTGTGACGCTGGGGTAATGGTTCGCTTTTTTAAGGTGAATAATGGCGGACATACCTGGCCCGGCGTTGAAATTCCTGATATGGAGCCGCTGCTGGGAGAAACAAACGAAGACATTCACGCGAGCTTTCAGCTGTGGAACTTTTTTAAAGAATATTCCTTATCCGAAATACCAACAGAAATTGATGAAGCAGAAAAATTGAATTATGAAATCAGTGTTTATCCCAATCCCTTAACTGATAATCTGATCCTTGAGAGCAGTGAATATTTTCAGAATTTTTATATTTACAACAATACCGGTATTTTATTAAATTCGGGAAAAATAGCATTGAAGAAAAGAGAAGTGGTAGATGTAAGTGATCTAAGCAAAGGATTTTATATTTTGAAGATGGTTCTGGAGGATAATTCAATTGTTACCAGAAAATTGGTAAAATAAAGATTTATTTGTCGTTATTTAAACTTTTTAATACTTTCTCCTTATAATTTCTTCCAATCGTAAAATTCCGGTTGCCAATTTCCAGGTAAGATGAAGTAAACACCTCCACCTTATTCAGGTTGACAATATAAGACCGGTGAATACGCATAAAGTTATTTCCGGCCAATTTTTGTTCTATGCCGGATAGTTTTTCATAGCAAATAAGTGATTCCCTTTCAGTATGAACTTTGATGTAATTATCCAGGCTTTCTATGAAAAGAATATTTTCCACGGGTATTTTGTGGTTTTTCTTGTCGGCTTTCAGGATAATATGATTCTTCTGTTCTTGCCCAGAGTTGGGGTTGGTTTGTTTCACCTGTGCAAAGAATTTATTAATGGCTTTTAAAAATCTTTCGAATGAAATCGGTTTTACCAGATAGTCCAGGGCGTTCAGATCGAAAGCATCCACTGCAAAATTCCGGTAAGCAGTTGTAAAAATTACATTTGGCGGGTTGTTTAATGATCGAAGAAATTCGACGCCGGAAATTCCGGGCATGTTAATGTCAAGAAAAAGCAAATCAATGTTTTCTGAGTTCAGCACTTCCATTGCATAAACTGCCCTTGTGAATCCCTTCAGACATTCTATGTTGGCGAATGACTGCAGATGGTCCTGAATGGCTTTTATGGCCAATGGCTCATCATCAATTATAATACATTTGTATTTTTCTTTATTCATTTTCAGTTCGACTTAATTTCAAGACGTATTTTAAATATTTCTTTTTCCGGGAGAATTTGCAGTTTATATTCATTTGGATATAAATGCGCCAGGCGCTCCCGAATGTTTCTTAATCCAATACCTTTTCCTTCCTGGTTAAGATATTTATCAGCAGTTTCTTTAGAAGTCCTGTTTTCAACTTTAAAAACCAGATGATTGGTGCTATGCTCTAAATCTATTTTTACATAATTTCCCTGTGCATTCTGAAAACCATGTTTAAAGGCATTTTCAACAAAAGGGAAAAGTATCAGGGGAGCGATTTTTAAATCTCCTGTATCTTCAGGAAAATTTGTGTTTACATTAAAATCCTCATCATGCCTTATCCTTTCGAGTTGAATATAGTTCTGAATAAATTGAATTTCCTTTTGCAATGCAACTTCTTCCTGGTTACATTCATAAAGCATATAATCCAGCAATGAAGAAAGCCTCAGTATAACCTGCTGCGAGTATTTAGTATTTTCTTTTACCAGCACATATAAATTATTGAGCATATTAAAAAGAAAGTGCGGATGTATTTGACCCTGAAGGAGCCTGAGATGCGCTTCTTTTAGTTTTACCTCTGTCTCCTGTTTTTGTCTTTCAAGATTATTTTTTTCAATATACCTTTTGTATGATTCCCTGATGAAGTGAATTACTGCTGCCATTGTGACAATCAGGTAATTACCGGAAACAAGAATAATGATATCCTCCCGCTGGGGAATGACAACATCAGGTAGATTAATAGAACTATATAACAGAATAAAGAAGATAGCCAGAAAAATGACCCATAATGTAAGTATTAAAAGAGCAAAAAGCGCATAGACAAAGAGAAATATTTTTCCCTGAAAAAGCAGGTTGGGGATAAGGTATTGATTTACTGCATAAGAGATAAAGTAGCTGCATACGATAAGCAGACCAACCAGGGCAAATCTTATCTGAAGATCATAGCTTCGGTTACTGAAGATAAAAAACATGAGCAGAGCTGCAGTGGTCCAATAAACTGCCCGCCATA
>CAYWSJ010000107.1:0-9455 GCA_964461045.1 uncultured Bacteroidales bacterium
AAAATGCAGTAATGTGTCATTAAAATGTGTATAGAAAAGCCTGTAAAGCAAGTTACTATCAGAATTTAAATTACGATAGATTCATCACAAGCTGGAAGCAAACAGGACACATCTTCATTTATCCGGCAATAGTATATTGTTTTGACATTTACACACGATTAACGGAAAGGCGGTACCATGAATTCTAAATAAAAATTTAATCAATATTACTAACTAAAACCTAACTTTTATGAAAACAATAAGATTTATCCCGTTTCTGGTTTTCTTTGCCTTAAACAGTTTAAGTCAAGAACCTTTCGACTGCAAAGATTATGAGTACTTTAATGCAGACACCGCAGTAGTTTATGAGTATGAACTCCGGTATGATAAGGTATCAGAAGATACAATTAAAGTATTGAAAAGATTCGTTGACGAAAAAGACCAAAAAAAGTCTGGTTTGATTGATACAGCTAGCTGGCCAAGATATTCATTTCATAAGTCAGTAAATCATATGAACCGGCTTGATAAATTACACATTTGTTGTTTAGATTGGTTAATATCAAATTCTGTAAAGAGTTATTCAGAAAAAAGAAAGGAAGTTAAAAATTTTGTCTTTAAGAGCACCTCAGCCTCCGCGATAATTAATAATAAAATAATTGAGTCTTTGAAATCAGAAACAGAGACAGACAGGTATATCCTGGATTTCTATAAATACGGTGTAATAAGGTACATAATCCATAAAATGCATGAATCTGACCAGTCAAAAATACAACTAGCTGGATTACTTTCTGTAAATCAATTATTTAAAAACAACCCAAAGTATTCTGGCCAAATACCCCGGATTATTTCCGAATATCAAAAGTCCCACGATAAGTCTCTTTTAATGGATTGGATAAAAAAACATAAATAATAACTATGCCCAACATGGCGAAGTAAAAGTTTTCCGTTATAGCCGGATGATAAATATGTAAAATTACTTTGTTTTTATCCTTTTATCAGCAGGCTTTTCGTTTATTTCCGCTTTCCTTTACGCCTCGGTTTTTGATGTTTGCGCCCTGGTTTTATTTTCCATTCCGGACTTTGCCCAACTTCAGAAGGAACAGGTAATTTTATAATTTCAGTTTCAATGAGTTTTTCAATTCGTTTAAACCGAATCATATCTTCTTCGTTGATAAGGGTAAGAGCCACACCCGTTGCCTCAGCACGTGCTGTTCTGCCAACACGGTGTACATAATCCTCGGCATCATGGGGTACATCATAATTAATAATCAAGTGAATGTCTTTGATATCAATTCCTCTGCTAATAACATCAGTAGCTACTAAAACCCGTGTTCGCCTGGACCGGAAACGCGATAAGACCTCTTCCCTTTCACGCTGCTCCAGATCTGATGAAATTCCTTCAATAGAAAAATCTTTCTTTTTCAGTTTCCTGACAATCCTGGACACATTGCTTTTGGTGGATGTGAAAATCAGAATGCTTTCATACTCCTGTTTATCTTCAATTAAATAGTCTATCAGTTTTGATTTTTGTTCCTCAAACACCAAATAAGATGCCTGAAGAATGCCTTCTGCAGGTTTAGAAAGTTCAATATTTATTTCCGTAGGATTTTTGAGTATCTGATTTGCAAGCGTCCTGATTTTGGGTGGCATAGTAGCGCTAAACATAAGCGTTTGTCGTTTTTTGGGGATATAGGATACAATTTTCATGATATCGTCGTAAAACCCCATGTCGAGCATTCTGTCAGCCTCATCAAGAATTAAATATTTGATATCATCGAATTTAACATATCCCATTTTTAAATGTGAAATCATTTTGCCAGGTGTTGCTACAATAATATCAGAATTACCCAACAACGCATTTCGCTCTGTTTCAAAATTCTGGCCGCTACCGCCCCCATAAACAGCGCAGGAACTTATTTCAGTAAAATAAGAAAACCCTTGAATCTCTTGGTCTATTTGTATTGCCAGCTCGCGGGTTGGAACGATAATCAATGTGCTAACTGATGTTTTTTCTTTCTTAGTCAATTTATCCAAAACAGGTAAAACAAATGCTGCGGTTTTACCGGTCCCGGTCTGAGCACACGCAATAAGATCATTCCCTTCAATTATAGCCGGTATAGCCTTTACCTGAACCGGAGTGGCTTCATCAAAATCCATATAAGAAATGGCTTCAAGTATATCCTCATTTAGCTTAAATTCAGAAAATTTCATATATTTTCTTTTAGCTCCAAAGATATTTTTATTATTAAAAACAACAATTAATCATTGAAAAAATTAATATATTTATATTTATGAAGTGGAGTCCAGAACCCACTTAAAAAAACGGGGTGAAATCCGAAAAACCTTACGAGTAGGGAAACAAAAACATTTGGTATGGAAAATAAATTCTTGACGTTTATCAGACCTTATTTGTCTTTTATTGACAATGGACATCTTTATCGTAAACCATTTAGCTGGCTTTATACGATAATTGCTATTTTAAATTTAATTTTACCCATATTTATTCTGATTAGGGCCATTGACAGTAGAATTTTTAAAAGTTCAGGGGAATTCATTGCTGTATTTATCATTGTTTGGATTATAATTGCTTTTGCAAGTTGGATAAGTTTCCAGCTTTGGTGGGACAGAAAATCAAAAATTATAGATACTTCTGGTGAAGGAGATGAGTTTGTTGCAACCCCGGTATTTTCACATTTGATTCAAACTGTTGGAGAATGGTTAGGAACCTGGCTTGCTATTGTAGGTTTTGGATCGGCTCTTTTTACCACGCTAATCTTAGGAGACAAAGGATATTTTTTATCACGACAAATAGGACTTGACTTTTTACAATCAGGAGTTCTTCAAATTATTTTAATGCCTGTGTATGGGTTCCTGATAATAGTATTTGCACGATTTCTTGCAGAACAGTTTAGAGCGCTTGCTTCTATTGCCAATAATACAAAAAATAAATAAACCAACTAAAATATAAAACATAATTTCAATGGGGGTTATCGATATATTTAGTATCTTCGTTTTTCAAAACTTAAAAGCAGGTATTCAAAGAATTGTATCGAAAACCCGCATTGTATTTTTAACGATTGCTTAAAAGAAAATTTATCTATATTCATTATATAAAAGGTCGTTCCATTTCTACAATTAAAGGTATCAAACTTTAAAACAAAAATAAAATGTTATTGATTGAATTTGTATCATTCACTATAGTATCAATTGTCGTTGTCATTTTAATAGCCGGATTATCATTAAGAGCAAGGAAACCAAATCCTGTCAATAACATAAAAAGTATTGCCCTGCTTATTTTTCTTGAAACCTTTTGCATGATTCTTGCAAAATATGGGGCAAATTTTGGTTTTCCATGGTGGATTTATTACCCGGTACCGATGATTTTAACCTTATTCGTCCCTATCATTTACTTTAAAATGGCTAAAAAAGAAACATTGAAATATATAATTTTAATAGTTATAGCTTCTCCCTTGATACATGTTGTCTTTTCGTTATTCGGATGGAACAATTATATGCCCTTTTTTAAGATACCATCATTGATTTAAACTATTAAAGTATGAAAAACCTTAAATTAGCTTTAAAGTACTTCCTGCTGGCCTATTTAATCGGCACAATAGTAGGATTTGTCACCTTTTATATACACCTCACAGTCATGTGGATTGCGCTTTTTACAATAATGCCTGTAGTTTTCGGCTATTTCTTCTATTTATACCTGAAAAACAGCAAATGCACAAAAGAAAATTCATTCCGCGAAACAAACAAATTAATTCTTTTCTGGATCGTTGTTTCATTTGCTCTTGATGGTCTTGTATATATTGCAGTAATACCAATAATCTTCGGCAATCAGTCAAACTGGACTTTCTTCATCGACCAGTCGCCGTGGATCTGGTTAAACTATGGAACCCTCATTATGCTGGGACATATTAGCAGATTAATTTACATAAAGAGGTTAAAGAATAATAAAATAAATCTCGTTAAGAAATAGCAAAAATGCAATACCGATCAATTCTTAATAAGTTCTGGGGCAAAAACATCAAATTCAACTGGATTCTTGGTTTAGTAATGATTATTGCCCTCGGGATACCAAGATTTATCATCGTTTTAAAAAGCAACATAACGGGGAATTATTATTATATCTTCCTCATATTCCTAACTATGTGGTTTTTGCCATTTATTTTCCTGTCTAAAAAAGGCAGAAAGTTTATTGGCATCACCCGGGTAAAAAACAAGATGTGGGTTCTTTATTCATTTCTGATAGGCATCGGAATCTGTGTAATAGTTTATTTTATTGGAGTTTTGCTATACGATGGAACCATTCATAACTGGTTCGTTTATATCTCAAAATATCAAACAGCTCCGGGCGATATCAACAGTTCGCAAAGACTTACCTATTTTATTATAGGCGGAATTATGAGTATGACTTTCAGCCCAATTGGAGAAGAATTGTTCTACAGAGGCTTTGTACATGGGAGCTTCCAGGTAAATGTAGGCGACAATAAAGCATCCTGCCTGGACAGCCTGGCTTTTGCTGTTACGCACCTCGCCCACTTTGGAATTGTATACAACAGTGGAAACTGGAAATTTCTGATCATCCCGGCAATTCTTTGGGTACTCCTTATGTTTATTACAAGCCGGATTTTTTATATTTGTAAGAAAAAGACAGGTTCAATATTAGGGGCAGTAATCAGCCATGCAGGGTTCAATATAACGATGATGTACTTCATTTTTTATCATATTTTATAAAAGCAGATGATATTTAAATATAATAACGTTAACCCAAAACCATAACAGCATGAAAAATAAGGCTTTACTTATAACAACAGGGGTTGTTCTGTTTTTGCTAAATACCGCAATGGTTGGTGAACCTGATAAAAATTTTGTCAGGTTTGACGAAGGTTTACTGGTCTCAAAATATGAAGTAACCAACAAAGAGTACAGTGAGTTCCTGAATACCTTCAAAAAGACTAACCAGGTTAAAAAATTTAATGATTTCTTACCAGATTCTTCCATGTGGACAGAAAAGTTTAAACCAAGTTTTAATGTCCCTTTTAAAAAATTGTATCACAACCATCCTGCCTACAATGATTATCCGGTTGTGAACATTAACAAAAAAGCCATTGAAACTTACTGCAATTGGATGACCAATAAGTACAACAAAAATCCAGAGAGGAAATATGAAAAAGTTCTGTTCAGGCTTCCATCGGAAAAAGAATGGAAAAAATGCTTTTCCCCCTTACCGGGTCATAAATTACCCTGGTATGGGAATTTCCCTTATGTAGCTGATGAAAATAATCAGATTAAACCTTTGGCCAATCTAAAGGTAAAAAATCATGCTTCAGGTGAATTCAGTTATATTTTCGACGAATCACTCATTGCAGCACCTGTTGGTAATTACGAAGAAAACCAGCTGGGAATATACGATATTGTCGGAAATGTGGCAGAACTAACCCAGGAAGCTAAAATAAAGGGCGGAAGCTGGTACAATGAACTTCATGAATGTTACATAAATAAAACCCAGAATTATCAATTGCCCGATCCACGGGTTGGTTTCAGATTAATAATGGAGGTCATAGAAAAATGAGAGTACTGCTAATTTATTGTAATCACTTTGAATATAAACCTACTGTTAAAACACTGGATTCTGCCGATGAAGTGAAAGAGGGAGCTGCTTACAGCAACGCCCAGGCTGCGTTCATCCAGGTTGAGGAAGAAGATGTTGAAAAAGAAAAATCTGTTAAGAAAAACCTTAGGAATCTTTTAAAATGGATTCACCGGAAAAACAACCCCGATCACATCATTCTTCATTCTTTCGCCCACCTCTCAAACAGCAAAGCAGAACCAAAATATACGAAATCCTTTCTTGACATGATTGACGATTGGTTGACTGAAAGAGGTTATAACGTTTCACAAACACCTTTTGGCTATTTCCTGGACCTTAAAATAGAAGCTGCGGGGTTTTCCCTGGCCAGGGTATATAAAGAATTCTAAAGAGATCTCTGTTATGGTTCCCAGTCTTCTCGAACATATTCTGCACTTATTAATCATCAGTCCGTTAGTCTTTCTCTCTGTAAAAAACAAAAAAAGAGGAACCTGGGAGATTATCCTGGTCTTTACAATTTATTTTTTAATTCGTTCCTGCCTGTTGCATTTACCATTTGAATGTCACCAGGCTAATTTTATTCCCGGTCACTGGAACTGGTCAGGAAAAATAATGGCTGTGGGGAGTTCAGTCCTTTTTTTAATCGTTTACAGAAAGTTCAAACTAAATGACTATTTTTTAACATTCAAACAAAATCCTGTATTTTTAAAAAAAGGGGTAGCCATAATAACCTTATTGTTACTCATAGGATCAGCAATAAGTTATATTTACAGTACCCCAAAAGAATGGAATCTGGAAACCATTTTATTCCAGTTAACCATGCCCGGCATAGATGAAGAAATTGCTTACAGGGGAATTATGCTGGGGTTATTAACCCAAGTATTAAAACCCGGTATCAGATTAAGTAAATACCTTCAGTTCAATCCAGCAATATTAGTTACAGCCATTTTATTTGGTTTTGCTCATGGATTCTTTATAACTGATTCTTACAGCATTGTGTTTAAAGTATATCCTGTTTTAAGAACAATGATCCTGGGATACATCTGGGGCTGGATTACTATAAAAAGCGGTAGTGTATTACTTGCCTTAATTTCGCACAATTTAGGAAATGTTTCAGACCAATTGATAAGGATGAGGTAAATGAATTTATTGCTTTTTGATCTCTTCATGTTTTTCATAATCTAACTTATTGTTGAAATAAAAATAATCTGTAAAACAGATGCTATAAATTATTTGAATTACAAGTATTGCCCCATATTCATATTTTATTTAAATTTATTCTGTATAATACTTAAAAGTAACATCTTGAGCAAAGGAATTGATAAATTAAGAGAAAATATACTGGACAACACTTTGATCATTGCCGCTAGTCTTGGATCTTTGGCTTACTTAATAAGTCTTACCAGGTTAATGAACAATGAGCTGTCAATCACCTACTTTCTTGAGTTTCTGATTATTGCATCGCTAGGATTAATCACTTTATTTCGAAAAAGACTCACCACCAAATTTAAAGCAGCCGGCTTATTGTCCATCATATTACTTTTTTCACTTTATGATGCATTTTTCTTCGGATTATTTTCAGCAGCAAGAATTTATATCGTTTTAATCCCATTTTTTACTTTCTTGTATTTCTCTTTCCGTAAAGTAATCATCTTCCATATTATAACCATTTTAGGTTTTTTAGTGATCGGATACCTCCACCATAAAGGAATCCGGGAAATCCCTGCAGATTATCAACCCGATGAATATATTCGTAAAATATACCCCTGGATAATCAATGCCATACACATTTCAATAGTTGCTTTTATCATACTGATCATCATAAAAAAATTAATATCAAAATACGCTGACTCATTAGCGAAAGTTGAAAAATACAGGGATCATCTGGAATCATTGGTTAAAGAGCGTACCGAAGATCTTGAAACAGCCAATGAAGAATTAAAGAGTACCAATGAACAACTATATGATCAAAGGGAAGAGTTAGAGAAAACACTTGAATCTTTGAAGAAAACACAAGATCAGTTAATACAATCAGAAAAAATGGCTTCACTGGGTATTCTGACAGCTGGCATTGCCCATGAAATAAACAATCCACTGAACTACATATATAATGGAAGTTATGCCATTGAAGAACATATGAAAGAACATTATCCTGAGGAAAAGAAAAAACTGAATTCTTATTTTGAGGCGATAAAAGCTGGTGTAAACCGAACAGTTAACATTATACAAAGTCTTGGAAAATATACGCGTAGTGAAAATTTGCCCTGTAAAGAATTTAATCTTCATGAAGTGCTGGATAATTGCCTCACAATATTGGAAAACGAGCATAAAAACAGAATCTCCATTGAAAAAAAATACACTAAAGAAAATCCTGTAATCAATGCCAACAGAGGTCAAATCCACCAGGTATTACTAAACATTCTGACAAATGCTGTGCATGCAATTGATGAAAAGGGAAAGATCGATATTGAAACACGGAATAATAAACAACATTTCACAATTTATATTTCAGATGATGGCTCCGGAATCAAAGAAGAACACCAAAAACACATTTTCGATCCGTTTTTCACCACAAAAGAACCTGATAAAAACATTGGACTTGGGCTTTCGATATCTCAGAAGATCATACATGAACATGAAGGAACCATTCAATTCGAATCTGAGTTCAGAAAGGGAACCAAATTTACTGTAATACTCCCTTTGAATAAAAAATAGATGGGTATCCGTTTTTGTGCCCAAAATTGCAACCTGATTTTATTCTTTAAACCCAAAATATGAAAATTCAACCCTTCAAACTCGAAAGATATTTTGCGAAACATGAATTCTCAGCGCCCTACCTGCTTTGCTGCTCTGATTGTGAGCCTTTGCCAATGAAAGAATTACTTGAAATGGCTGATGAAGAAACGAAAAGAATGTGGCACGATTTAAAACTTGGCTATACCGAATCACAGGGGCATCCAACCTTAAGAGAAGAGATCAGCAAATTGTATCAAACTATTGAACCAAAAGATGTCATGGTTCTCACCCCTGAAGAAGGCATCTATATTGCTATGAATATTCTGCTGAAAAAAGGGGATCATGTCATAACAACTTTCCCGGGATACCAGTCTCTTTACGAAATAGCAAATTCCATCGGCTGTAAAGTATCCCGCTGGAAACCAAGATATAAGAACGGTTGGTTCTTCGACATAAACGATCTGGAATCATTGATAGAAGAAAAGACAAGACTCCTGGTAATCAATTTTCCTCACAACCCCACGGGAGCCACAATTTCACAAAACGAGATTGAAAAAATTATAGAAATTGCTGAAAGAAATAACATCTTCCTGTTCTCCGATGAAATGTACCGGTTTCTTGAATACAAGCCTACTGACAGAACCGCTTCCGCATGCGACCTATCTGAAAAAGCAATTTCGCTCTTCGGAATGTCGAAAAGTTTTGCCCTGGCAGGCCTGAGAATTGGATGGCTGACCACAAAAAACCACAAATTATTCAGACAGATTGCTGCTTTTAAGGATTATACTACCATTTGCAACAGCGCACCCTCTGAAATTCTGGCCATTATGGCCCTTAAATCGAAAAACATAATCATTAAAAGAAACCTTAAAATCATTGAAAGAAACCTTAAACTGCTGGGCGCCTTTTTTGAAAAATATAAACAGCTTTTTGAATGGTACAAACCAAAAGCAGGACCAATAGCTTTTCCAAAATTAAAGGGAGATATAAATGTTTCCGAATTTTGTGCAGACCTGATCGAAAAAGAAGGCGTATTGCTATTACCATCTGATCAGTACGATTTTGAGGGAAATAACTTCAGAATTGGTTTTGCACGCAAAAACATGCCGGAAGCCCTGGATAAATTAGAAAAATATATAAA
>CAYWSJ010000108.1:0-9281 GCA_964461045.1 uncultured Bacteroidales bacterium
AAAGTGGAGCTTACAGGCCCAACGCATGCTTTCGGACATGCTGTTTATCCGGCTATCGTATCGGATATCACGCTTGAGAATTCAAAATCGGGATTTCTGAAGGGCAAAAGCAAAAAACCTTTGCCAAACCAGGCTTTTACGCCACAAGTACGAAGCATCTCTCTGGATTATGAAAGTTCAACCTCTATTTCGATGAAGGAAAATTACCAGGTAACAGGTGGAAATTCGGGAAATGGCGAGCTGTTTCACCTGCATCCGTTTGGTTTTACCAGGGTTTTTCCCAACAAATCGGTGAAAAATGTTTTTGTGGTTCCTTCCTACAATATGCAGGGTGAGTTGTATCTCGGACTAACCGATGTGAAACCACCGCAGGAAGTTTCTATGCTCTTCGAAATGCTCGATGAGTTTAACATCTCTTCGGAGGAAGACCCTCCGGTTACAGAGTGGGCTTACCTGGCAAACAACAAATGGTATGCGCTCAAGCAGTCGAGCATTCTGCGGGATGATACCAACAACTTTTTGAAAACAGGAATTATAAAGATTGATTTGCCCGAGGCCATCAACAGGGAAAACACTGTTTTGAGCGATGAATATTACTGGCTGAAAGTAACTGTAAAAGATAACATCGAGGTGGCATCCAGGAATCTTAGCGTGGCTTCGCAGGTAACAACAGTCACACTGGTCGGAAACGATTATCTTTACAAGTCCGATTATCTTGACAAGCCATTGCCCAGGTACAGCATACAACGGCCGGTGAAAAACATTACGGGAGTGCGCTCTGTGTTGCAGCCTCTGCCATCGTTTGGCGGTATCTCTCACGAGAAGGAAAAATCTTTCCAGGCACGAACAGGAGAAAGACTCAAACACAGGCAAAGGGCAATTACTTCGTGGGATTACGAAAGACTGGTGCTGGACCAGTTCCACCAGATTGAAAAAGCGGTTTGCCTGCCGAATATGACAAGTAACAGTCTGAATGCACCGGGGAACGTACTGGTAGTGGTAAGTCCGTTTGCGTCTTCTGTGCTGAACTCAAAAGAACCCAAAGCAAGCAGCGAGCTGCTTTTCGACATTAAGTCCTTTGTTCAGCAACATGCCTCTCCATTCACAAGGATAGAGGTAAGAAACCCAAGTTATGAGCGGATCAGGATCATCTGTTCGGTCAAATTCGTGAATGCGCATAACCAGGGCTATTATATTCAGCAGCTAAACGATCATATCAACGAATACCTTACCGGTAATATTGGTAACATGACACTTGGGCACCAGATGGATAAAGTAATCTATTGCTCTGATGTGATTACCTACTTGCGAACCTTGCCCTATGTGGAGTACATCACACGCTTCTCTATGGTGCAGGCGGCACGAAACATTACCGGTAATTATGTGCTGATTGATACCGCTGCCGAGGGCGAAGACAAGGCCGGACTGAAAGCGACAAAACCATGGTCGGTGCTTGTTCCAGCGGATCAGCATCAGTTTACTATTTTGTCTTCTAAGAATGATAAAGATTCAACCCAGGCAGGGATTGATTACCTCGAGCTGGGTAATGATTTCATCATAAATGAATAACAAACAGGATCATTAAATATACAGAATAAACGTATGTCAATACAAAACAGGGAAAGCTTAAAAGGTTATTTTAAAAAAGGTCAACTGCCTTCTGAAGGCCATTTCCACGACCTGATTGATTCGACCATCAACAAAGTTGATGACGGAATGTCGAAAACAATGGACGATGGTTTGATGCTTGCACCCATTGGTGAGAGCCGGAAACTTGTTAGTTTCTTTAAAAATATCGAGGACAAAAGTCCGGTATGGCGAATTGAAGTAGAAGAGAACGATGCCGATTTGCGCTTTTCAAACAAAGTGGGCGATGGCATTCTGAACGTGCAGGATGATGGCAAGGTTGGTGTGAACCAGGAAAATCCGGAGACCAACCTTGATGTGAATGGCTCGGTAGCTATGTCGGGCCGGCAGGGAAATGCCTACAAAGGCAAAGTGCCTGCCGACGGGAAGTGGCATAAGATCGTTTCAGACCTGAATGGCTGCCAGATGTTCGAGGTAATTGCCGGCGTTGGAAAGAAGAAAACAGGAAAATATGCCCTTGTGCATGCCACTGCTGTCAGTACTTATGGCAAATCGAAGAATAAGATCAGAATTACACAGGGTCGATACGGAATACGCGGCAATAAAATAAAACTCAGGTGGACCGGCAGTACTTACAAGTTCAACCTCGAAATTAAAACCCGCGCCAATTACGGTGAGAATGTAGCAATATGCTATAACATCCAGAAACTATGGCACGACCAGTTTATGGATGATTGCGTGCTGGAAGACAAAAAGAAATAAACGAACATGTTTTTAGATTGTGTCTATGAATCAAGTAAGCTATTTAGATAAGGATAAAAAAGTTGATCCTTCGTTAGATTTTAACGAGTTAAGAAAGGAGGGGATTAAAATTGTTCAGGAACTAACCGGTTCGTTCTGGACCGATTATAACCTGCACGACCCTGGTGTAACCATCCTGGAGCAACTGTGTTATGCCCTCACAGAACTATCGTTCAGAACAGATTTTGAGATTGAACAACTGCTGTTCCGCGAAGGAAAAGAGGATTTGCCTTTTTTCAGGCCCGAGGAGATTCTTACGAACAATCCGCTTTCAACCAGCGATTTAAGAAAGCTTTTGCTTGATAACATCCCCGAGATTAAGAATATCTGGTTTGAACCGGCAAGGGAATACGAAGCAGGATTTAACGGTCTTTACAGAATTCTCGTAGACACATCACTGATCTCGGCAACAAAAGAAGAAGAGCAGGAAGTGGTGGATAAGATACACCGGATATTCAGTCAGAACAGAAACCTGTGCGAAGATATTTTTGAGATAAAAATTTTAGACCAGCTTCCTGTAAAAATTAGTGCTGAGATTGAAACAGACGGGCTTACGGAGCTGGGGCAGATCATGGCCAATATTTATTTCTCTGTGGAGCAATTTATTAACCCTGAGGTAAAATTTCATTCACTGGGTGAGCTTTTACAGGAAAACAAAACTTACAGCGAGATTTTCGAAGGTCCTATGCTGAAACATGGTTTTGTGCTGGATGAGGCCTTGATCTCTCAGCCAGAAACCATCATCATTTCAGATATTGTAAAACTTATTATGCAGGTGGAAGGTGTGGTAAGTGTTAAAAACCTGCATTTGGAGCTGGATGGCGAGAAGTATCATAACCAGTTGACCATTCCCCATGGAAAAATTCCAAAATTTATACACAACGATGTGTTGCAGGATGCACAAGACCATTCCATTAAATTTTACAAGGGCAATCTAGAATACAACGGATTTAAGCCCGGTGCTTTCAGAAAGTACCTGAACGAACTGGTATCAGAACATAAGAAATCGTACCGTATTCAGGAATCCACTTTTGAGGCGCCTGAGGTGCAGCACGGACTTAATTTTGAAGAGTACTATTCCATACAGGAACATTTCCCGGCTGTATATGGTGTTGGTCATCAAGGCCTGCCCAACAAGCCAACAGTAGACAGAAAAGCGAAGGCTAACCAGTTGAAAGGCTACCTGATGCTGTTTGAGCAATTCATGGCCAACTATTTTTCGCAACTGGCTCATTTTAAAGATCTGCTCTCTATTCATAAAAAGCTGGATAATACCTATTTTTATCAACCTCTCGATGCTGTGCCTGGCGCAGAAAAGTTTTATGCCAGCGAGCATACGCACATCGAAGATGCATACCTCGAGTTTGGCGACATCCCGAAAAACTATCGTCAGGGTCTGGCAGGCTTGAATGATTATTTCGACGATTTTGTGGACCGTAAAAACCGGATGCTCGATTTTCTGCTGGCTGTTCACGGCGAGTCGTACACCAAATATTCGCTTACCCAGTTCAACTATTATTTCACGGAAGATGAGTTTAAGAAGTTTCAGATTAAATGTAAATCGGCGCTTTTACAACAACTGGCAAACATCAATTATAACCGGGCAGCCGGGATGGATTATTACGACCAGGAAGACACAGACATTACGGGTATTGAGAAAAAGCTTAATGTAATCCTTGGGCTGGGTCTTGAGGAAGATGAGAAAGGGAAAATCACCATCCGGAAAAAGGAGACACTGTTTGAGGTGCTCAAGCCTTACGGAATAAAACTGATTAATCCAGGCTCTTCTTCTGCTGCCATGAAGAAATGGAAAGAGGAAAGCGCAGCCAAAACCATTGGACATACGCAGAAATCCATCAACACTTCTTTTGATTATATCGATGATGAAGATTTTAAAGATCTTGATGAACCTAACGAGGAAATACTTTTGGAGAAACTGTTGCCGTTTAGAATAAAATCGCTTCCAACCGACTTTATGGTTTCGGGTATCGAATTAATGAGCTACAAATTTGGTCCGGTTAAGGGTGAAGAGAAAGGTTTTGCACTGGTTCACTGGAATAAAAATGAGGAAGAATGGCAGGTTACAGGTAAATTTGAAAACGAGAATGAATTGCTGCAAGGGGTAAAATTGCTGATGAAAAAACTGATCATGATCAACACCGAAACAGAAGGTTTTCACATGGTCGAGCATATCCTGTTAAGACCCAAACAAACAGAAAAGAAATACGGGATCTACATCAAAGACGAGAAAGGAAATTACCTGCTGAAAAGTAAAAAACAATATTCGCTGGAAGAACGGGAGAGTATTCTTCAGACTGTTAAGAAGAATCTGCATGTTTATGATCATTACTCCGTTGAGGCAGATGATAACAGGGATATGAACATCATTTTCGACGTACCAAAAAAAGACCTCACTTTTACCAGTATCAAGCCTGATATTTCAGTAGAAGAGACGCACTCGCAGATGGAAAGGCTGTATCGTTTTCTCTCCGATAAAGACAAAGTTACCTCTTTCGAGGAGAAGACAGGCTTTTACATTCAGTATAATGAAGATGAACCCGACATTCCTGACAGTTATTATACCTACAAAATAAGTCTTGTATTCCCTTCGTGGACAGCTCGTTTCAGCAATCCCGAGTTCCGCTCGATTGTTAAGGATGTGGTTTGGGAACAAAAGCCGGCAACTGTTTATGCAGATATACACTGGCTTTCGCCCACAGATATGAAACGTTTTGAGAAATTGTATAAGAAATGGAAGGCAAACCGGACAGAGGCTTCGGCAGAAGACGATTATTCAAACACGGCTGGAAGCGCTGAACTGGCAAAGTTCCTGTATAAAAAAGCCGAGTAGGCCGTAAATTTGAACAAATTGATATCATGCAACTAAAAAAAGACAATCACTCGGTTAATCGGTTTATGGTTCAGGTTGATTATCCTGATGCCGAAGGGGCGAGGCGTGCCCAGGAGCAGATATCCGGAATTGTCAAAAACAAGTTGGCAAGCATACTCGAAGAGGCTTTCAATATTTACGGAAAAGAACTTTTCATCAGGGTAAGAAAGATGAAGATTGATCTGGGCGACATTCCTGAAGAGGATCTGAGCACACAGCTTCCGAAAAAATTTGAAAAAGAGATACGGAAAATATTTTCCGGCTTCAACAACGAGATTTATAATTTTGAAGGAAGCGAGGAAGTCGATATTATCGATGAGCAGAAGCTTTTGCTTGATTATTTTACACACTACCTTAAATATGGTACCATGCCCTGGTATATGCAGGATGTGATTGGGGAACATACAATAAGCGAATTATTTAGCTATTTGCTTGAAAAAAATACTGAAGAATTTAAAAGCAGAATAACTGGTTTGCTTGACAATTCTGCTACCAGGGAAAGGTTTGTTCGTTTTTTAAATACAGAAGAAATGAAGTCTCTTTTTAAACAAACTCTTACGTCTGATTTCCAGGACACACTTCAAAGTTTTAATGACGAATTATTTGATCTTATATCTAATACTTCGGATGTTAAAGGAAAGCATAAGAAATACTTGAAGGGATACCTGAAAGAATTTCTTTTGATTACTTATGCGATGTTCCTGAAGAATAACCAGTCCTTTAACCTGGTAGAGTTAACAAATCATTTTATTTCTTTTGTTTCAAAGGAGAAAAACCTTTCACCCGAGAAATGGATGCCCTTGTTTTTCAGGAGAAGGGCTTCTTTTACAGGACCTAAGGAATCAGCTTATTGGGTTGTGCAGACAATGAGAAAATATTACGTAGATTATATTTTTGAGAAGAAGAATGAATTGTTTCTAACCTTTTACAGTGTAAAGGAGCCATTGAGCAAAGCAAAAGCACGGGAGTGGTTAACAAAAAAAGATCCTTATTTATGGAGGGTTGTGGAACAAATCCTGCAAAAAACAATCCAGTCATTTCCTGGTATTGAAAAAGATAAGTTAGAACAAATTATTTGGAGAATAGCGCAGGAGAATTTACCTGCAACAACCATTAAACCGGTAAATGTTAAGAAATGGGCTTCGGCACTGGCTGAAAATGTAAGTGAGGTATTAGGAATCCCTGAAATTCAATTTTCTGAAACGAGTAAGCAAATTCCTGGTGAACAAAAAGCAAAGTATGAGCAGGAAGAATTACAAATTAAAAAGAAGGAAGACATAAATCTTTCTGTAGCCCGGAATTACCTTGATTTGTTTTTAACATCTGGTCTGAAACCTTTTAAAAGACTTTATAAAGAACCTGTTCTGAAACTGAACAAAATGTTTTTCAGATTTCTTACAGAAGAACAAAATGTTCTTGAAGATATACTTTTATCAAGGATTGGTGATGACAATCTTTTAGGCCTTTGGAGAGTGCGAGAAATTTTAAGTGAGGAACTGGCTGCTTCTTTTGAAAAAATAATCAGGGATAAAAAACCAGGTATTCTGCCAGGGAAATTGAATTACAATTCTTTGCTTCTGAAAACTTTTATTCGTACCGGTTCTTTTCCCTGGCCTGAAATTATTAATAAAGGATATGAATACCTTGTAAATATCATAAATAGTTTTATTGATTCTTCTGAGAAAAGAGATGAACTTATTAAAGTTATAAAAGAGGAAGGGTTCTTTGAGAACAAGAAGAACATGGCTAAAGTGTTTTCTATAATGCCTGTCGAATTTAATAAAGAACTTATGAAACTCAGGAGCCACTTGGTGCGCGAAAAAGGAGAGATATCCCTAAAAGGAAAAACTCATGAAAAAGCAGAAAACATTGTTGATGTGCTTGCGGGAAGAATTGTTGAGTTTGGAAGAAAACAAAGAAAAGGAGGGTCAGCCCGGAAAGAACATGCAGACTTTGTTTTTGAGGAAATAAAGAAAGCAGCCAGGAGGGCATTATACGAAACAGCTGCTATGCTCGTAAGTATCGATAAAAAGTATATGGATATTCTTTTACATAATTTTGACAGACAGCAAAAGCTTTATATCAGGAAGCTGGTGAGTAATTACAGAGTGAAGTTTGTAAGCATGGCAGAAGAGATAGAAGAGAATGAGAGAAAAAGCAGCGAAGAATATAAAAAATTTGATAGCAAATCTGAAGAGAAAGCATTTTTTGTGCATAATGCAGGACTGGTCTTGTTAAATCCTTACCTGAAGATGCTTTTTAAAAGATTAAAACTGACAGAAAACAAGAAGTTTGTTTCCGAAGAAAAAAAGGAGAAGGCAGCCCTTCTTCTTCAATACCTGGCCAGGAAGGATGAAGCTCCGGAAGAACATGAGTTGACTCTGAATAAATTGCTTGTTGGGTTGCCTTTGAGTGCACCATTTAAATTCGATATAAGTATTACTGAAGAGGAGAAAAGATTATGCGATAGTTTGCTCGATGGAGTCATCAAAAACTGGACAGCCCTGAAGAATACAAGTATTGATGGCTTGCGAACATCTTTCCTGATGCGTGAAGGAAGCCTGAGAAAAGAAGAAATTGGGTGGATGCTTCGTATTGAGAAGAAAGCTTATGATATTCTGCTCGAAAGATTGCCCTGGGGTTTCGGACTGATCCATTATCCCTGGATGGAAAAGCCTTTATATACAGAATGGGGAGAAACGAAAAAATAAATTTAGCAGATATGAAAAAGAAAAGTTTTAAAAAAATATTAGAATCAGTATTATTTAAATTTTGGATTATGAAACAAATGACTGCCGGATTATTCGTGGTTATGGCTATTGTGCTTTTTTCCTGTAATGAGATTAAACTTGAACAACCTGAAAATCTTGATTATTTCATGAAGTTTTACGGAAATTTTCACAACGATCAATTGAGTGATGTGGTTGTTTCCGGAAACGAAAATATTATTCTGACCGGCTACCGGGAGGTTGTAGGAGAGAGCGATGAAGCCTGGATTATTAAAACCGATAAAAACGGAATGGTTGACTGGGAAAAGAAACTTTCGGGGGTGAATAATTTTCGGGGTTACGGACTCTTCGTGGATGAAAATATTTATTATGTCGGGTATGAACAAGTCCAGGGGGCTACTTCGCAGAGAGGTTTTCTTTATCAATATAGTATGGCCGGGAAACTTATCGATTCGGTATCATTCAATATAGAAGCTGAAACCGTAAAAGATATGAAATTTCTGAACGAAGGAGTCAATATGCGTTTTTTGGCGCATGTGAATAAGAACAGCCAGGATGAAGTATTAATTTATAAGATAAGTCAAAGGAATGCTGTTAACCTTGTGTCTGCAAACAGACTTTTTAAGGTTATAGAAGGCAGGTTGTATTTTTATGAGAGAGACAATGGTAATATTTATTTTTCCGGATCGATTGACGAAACCGGAACAGATGAGAACACAGATATTTTAGTTTCATGCCTGGAAAGTGATAATTTTATTTGGTCATATATTTATGGTGAAGAGGGCGTTTCCGAAAAAGCGGCGGGGATTGTTTACAAGGATGATTTTTTGTTTCTGGGCGGAACAAAAATGAAAACTAACCAGGCTACCGGTTCTGCATATATTTTGAAGCTCGATAACACGGGGCAGGAAATAGGTCAAAACGGTGTAAGTCTGGGAGATAACAGCCTTGTCCACGATTTTAAACTCCACAATGATAATGAATTCGTTTTTACCGGTAAAAAAGTAATTGACAGTAAAAACTCAAAAATCTTTTTGGTGCGTACTTCACTCAGAGGAGCCGTAAAAGTTGAAAAAGACTACGGAGAAAAAGGTTTGAGCGAAGGCAGATACATCAGGGACCTACCTGGCGGAAGAGGTTTTGTTATAGCCGGTAATGTATCCACTTCGGGTGTCAACACAGAAGCAAATGATGTGTTGGTGATTAAAGTAAACGAAGAAGGTGAGTGGATCTATTGATTTTTTAATAGAGAAGGATATTTGATATTTGTCTTT
>CAYWSJ010000109.1:0-4565 GCA_964461045.1 uncultured Bacteroidales bacterium
ACTTTAAAACTGCGTCTTCAGGTACGCTAATCTTATAGTTCCCTTCCATATCTGTTGTAGTACCGTTTTGCGTACCTTTCTCAATAATACTAACCCCGGGTAAGGGATCTCCGGTTTTTTTATCCTTCACCTTTCCGCTTAGTGTAATATCCTGTCCAAAAACTGACATTGAAAAGAATAATAAAAAACCTAATAAAATAATTCGAAAAAGTATAGATTGATATTTCATAAAAAATAAATTTAATTTCAATATCTTTTAAAACATTAAATAATAGCAAGAATAATCATAGATTAGTATGCTATTTTGGTTTAAGTAAAATTACGGAAAAATTAACTTTGAGGAAATATTACCAGTGGATTATATAACTCAATCGGCTTACTTTCAGTACTTTGTTGGCTAGTAAATTTTATTTAATGTGATTTCAAACGTTTGCAAAATTTTCGTATATTATAGCACCAAATAACAAAGAAATAAATGAAGAAGCATCAAATAACCATAAAAGACATAGCACAAAAGCTAAATATTTCACCTTCAACAGTTTCCAGAGCCCTGAAAGATCATCCTGATATTAATTTCAGAACCAAAGAAGCTGTTAAAGAGATAGCAAAAAAATATAATTATGTCCCAAACAGAATTGCACAGGGGCTTCTACTTGATAAAAGCAATATTATAGGAGTTATTATCCCGGAAATTGTTCATCATTTCTTTTCCTCAGTTATTAGCGGAATAGAAAATGTTGCCCATGAAAACGGATTTAATGTAATGCTGTGTCAATCCCAGGAATCATATGAAATAGAAGTAAAGAACGTAGATACATTGTTGTCCAGTCATATTGATGGGATGTTGATTTCAGTAACGAAAGAAACTACTGATTATCGTCATTTGCAAAACATCCAGGAGATGGGTATTCCAATGGCCTTTTTCGATCGCATTATTGAAGAAGTTGAAACTGACAGAATTATTGTGGATGATTTCGGGGGAGGGTACAATGCAACAAAACATCTCATTGACCAGGGCTGTAAAAAGATTGCACATTTTCATGGCCCCTTACACCTTCTTATTGGGCACAATCGTTATAATGGTTTTATAAGGGCCATGAACGAAAACAATATACCACTGCACAATGATTTTATAGTATTTTGCGACCAATACGAAAAAGCCCAGGCAGAAGCTAAAAAGTTACTGGAATCGAAAAATCCCCCGGATGCTTTTTTTTGTGTAAATGATGCTACAGCAATTGGCGTATTAAAGACTGTAAAAAAAATGGGCTTTAATATCCCAGGTGAAGTAGCAGTAGCAGGTTTTACAAATTCATACATCTCTTTAATATCTGACCCTGAGGTAACTACAGTAGACCAAAAAGGATATGAACTCGGACAGGAAGCTGCCAAACTAATCATAAAAAGAATCCTGAATTCTGAAGATTTGCCGGAAAAACCCATAACAAAAATTCTTGACACAGAGTTATTAATAAGAGAATCTTCCCTAAGGAAAAAATAAATTAATTAGAAACTGTTTTGATTTTATCCTGCTTTAACGAAATAATTTTGGATAGCTTCGTCCTTTAGGGGATTCAAATGCCTCTTTCGTCTATGATTTCTATAAATTTTGTAAATTAAGATACAAAATATATGGAAATCGGAAGGATATTATAGCTTAATTTATCCACCGCCCTAAAGGACGGGGCTAGTGAAATACCATCTTCAAAATTTAATGAAGTATAATTTTTTAATAAAATCAAAACGGTTTCTTAGAGATTGTAACTATTTAAAACATGATATTTTGGCTTTTAAAGAATTTAGCTAAGCCATTCCTGTTATTTGTGATAGTTATAAATCAAAAGCCAAAATCTAATTCTAATTTATTACTTTTGTGACACAAATTATAAAAATCTTTAAAATATGATAAATAAACAATTACTCGATCCAAAAAGTATAGTAGTTGTCGGTGGTTCTAACAATATAAACAAACCTGGTGGAAAAGTACTTAAAAACCTTATTGAAGGTGATTTCAAAGGCGATTTGTACGTATCAAACCCTAAGGAAGAAGAGGTTCAGGGAATAAAAAGCTTCCAAAACCCTAAAGACCTGCCTGATGTAGATCTTGCCATTCTGGCAATCGCTGCAAAATTTTGTACAGACACTGTCAAATTATTAACGGAAGAAAAAAATACAAGGGCTTTTATTATTCTCTCAGCAGGATTTAGCGAAGAGAATGAAGAGGGAGCCAAAATTGAACAGGAGGTTGTTGAGTTAGTCAACAAGGTTGATGGAGCGCTCATTGGCCCAAATTGTGTAGGTGTTTTAAATCAAAACTACAATGGTGTATTCACCACTCCTATCCCAAAATTAGATCCACAGGGCGTTGATTTCATCTCAGGATCAGGAGCCACTGCGGTTTTTATCATGGAATCCGGAATACCCAAAGGACTGACATTCTCAAGTGTCTATTCTGTGGGTAACAGTGCACAAATGGGTGTTGAAGAGATTGTAAAATACATGGATGAAAACTTCGATCCTGAAAAAAGTTCGAGGATCAAACTGCTATATATTGAAAGTATTGATAAACCGCAGATGCTGCTTAAGCATGCCCGCTCCTTAATCAATAAAGGATGTAAAATAGCCGCAGTTAAAGCTGGTGGTTCCGAAGCAGGAAGCCGTGCAGCCTCGTCGCACACAGGCGCCCTGGCAAGCTCTGATGCTGCTGTTGACGCATTATTTAGAAAAGCCGGCATTGTCCGTTGCTACGGCAGAGAAGAACTCACAACCGTTGCTTCCATCTTTATGCACCCGGAACTGAAGGGAAAAAACATAGCCATCATTACGCATGCAGGAGGACCTGCTGTTATGCTTACTGATGCGCTCTCAAATAACGGACTGGACATACCAGCCATTGAAGGACCGGAAAGTAAAAAACTGCTGGATGAGCTGTTCCCGGGGTCGTCTGTAGCAAATCCCATCGATTTCCTTGCTACAGGAACAGCCGAGCAACTGGGAAAAATTATCGACTATTGCGATACCAAATTCGACCATATCGACGGAATGGCTGTGATATTCGGAAGCCCCGGGTTATTCCCGGTTTTTGAAGTGTACGACCTGCTTGATGAGAAAATGAAAACAAGCAAAAAGCCTATTTACCCGATATTGCCGTCTGTGATTAATGTTAAAGACGAAATAGAACATTTTATTTCAAAAGGAAGAATCAACTTCCCGGATGAAGTTCTTTTTGGAAATGCACTGGCAAAGGTTTACAACACACCCGATCCTGCCGGGGAAGATAAAGACTTTCCGGAGGTTGACGAACAAAAAATAAGAAACATCATTGACAAGGCTGAGAATGGCTATATTGACCCGGAGAAAGTACAGGAATTACTGGATGCCGCTGGTGTAAAAAGAGCCGGTGAAGCAGTGGTATCAACCCAGGAAGATGCTATAAGTGAAGCTTTAAAGCTGGGGCTTCCTGTAGTAATGAAGGTAGTGGGCCCTGTTCATAAATCAGATGTAGGAGGTGTAGCCCTGAATATTGACAATGAGGAAGACGTGGCCAAAGAATTCGACCGCATGATTAAAATAAAAGATACAACAGGCATCCTGATACAACCTATGCTGAAAGGCCAGGAATTATTCATAGGAGCAAAAGAAGAACCTAAATTCGGCCACATGGTGCTTTGCGGATTAGGTGGTATCTTTGTCGAAGTACTGAAAGACGTTAACTCAGCTATTGCCCCGGTTTCTAAAAAAGAAGCCTCGGAAATGATAAAAAATCTTAAGGGTTATGGAATTATTAAAGGAACCAGGGGACAAGAAGGAATTAATGAAGATGATTTCGTTGATGCCATTCAAAAAATTTCTGCCCTTGTTGCTGTAGCCCCGGAAATTACAGAAATGGACCTTAATCCATTACTTGGTAATGCGAAAGAAGTGGTTACAGTGGATGCAAGGATAAGAATTGAAAAAAAATAACATGAAGTTTAAACGTAATTTTTCAAGATCGGAAATTATACTGATCGTAATGCTGGTTACTGCCATAGTTACGTTTGCCCTGAACTGGGAAAAAATAAAAAATGGCGTAATCAGGGGGTGGGAAAATTACAATATCGTAAATTGGTTTAGTAAAGATTAAATTTTATCGAAATGAAAAAAAAAGACCTGTTTTTTATAGTAATTGTTTTAATTGCATTTTCTCCGTTTTTCCTTTTTCAATCAGTTTACAATTTCTATACCTCATTTAACGAAGCACATGGTATAATCGCCAGCTTTATCAAATTTGCCATCCTCGCCACGCTCGGCGAATGTATTGCGCTAAGAATTAAAGAAGGAGTCTATAACCGCAAAGGCTTTGGGATCCTCCCCAGGGGTATTGTATGGGGATTTATAGGAATTACTATAAAAATTGCGTTTATAATTTTCTCAAAAGGAACTCCTGCAGTGCTGGTTTACCTGGGAGTTGACAATGCATCAACCGCACTTCAGGGCGATCTTTCCGGAGTTAAGCTACTAACTGCATTTTGCACCAGTGTAGCTATGAACTTAATATTTGCCCCGGTTTTTATGACTTTTCACAA
>CAYWSJ010000109.1:4665-9256 GCA_964461045.1 uncultured Bacteroidales bacterium
GCACCAGTGTAGCTATGAACTTAATATTTGCCCCGGTTTTTATGACTTTTCACAAAATCACGGATACACACATTATTCAGAATAATGGAACATTAAGAGGATTTTTTACACCCATTCAGTTTAAAAAAATATTTGTAAACCTTGATTGGGCGGTGCAATGGAACTTTGTTTTCAAAAAAACAATTCCATTTTTCTGGATTCCGGCACATACAATTACATTTATGCTGCCTCCTCAATGGCGTGTATTATTTGCTGCTGTTCTGGGAATTGTGTTGGGTGTACTGCTTGCTGTTGCAAGCCTGAAAAGTCAAAAATAATTTTATCTTTGTATTATAGAAATAAAAAGAAAACAGATATGGAAAAAATAGGTTTATTTTACGGTCCCAAAGGAGGTTCCACAGAAAAAGTGGCTGAAAAACTAGCAGAAACCATTGGAACCGACAAAATCGATATGATCCCTGTACGCAACGCTACAGCAAAAGATCTTGAAAAATATAACAATATTATTTTTGGCATTTCAACCATTGGTAAAGAAACCTGGGATGGATATAACACAGCCAGTGACTGGGATAAATTCAGACCCGAACTTGGTAAAACAGACTATAAAAACAAAACCATTGCCATGTTCAGCCTCGGTGATCACATAACTTACCCCCAACACTTTGTTGATGCCCTGGGAATGCTGGCAGAAGAAATCAAACCTCACAACGCTGAATTTGTTGGTTATGTAGAAACGGATGAATACGAGTTCGAGGAATCACAGGGAATTTATGACGGAAAATTTATTGGACTACCCATTGATGAAGATTTTGAAGCTGAAAAGACAGATGACAGAATTAAAAGATGGGTAGATCAGATAATCCCAAAAATGAAATAGAAAAAGATAGGTTTGTCCTGTCTTTATTTGGTTTTAAGAATGTTGGCAACACAGCCCTCTGGCTAATAAAAAAATAAAGAACAGAAATATGTTTTCATTTAAACATTGACAGATTTTTACGGTCAAAAAATAATAAAATATTTATTTATGAATATACCTGCCAATACACCAATAGATCCGGATCTTGTAAAAAGAAAAGTAGCGGAAAGCGGACTCGAATCCATTGGCAATGCCTCAATACGTGAAATTGTTAAATTAGTGAATGAAATAGAAAAAGAAACTGATAAAAAGTATATCAGGATGGAAATGGGTGTTCCCGGGCTGCAGCCGCCACAGATTGCTATTGAAGGTGAAATTAATGCCCTGAAAAATGGGGTTGCTTCCAGCTATCCAATGATTGAGGGAGTAGGTGAATTAAAGAGAGAGATTTCAAAGTTTATAAAAAATTTTATGAATATCGATGTAGATCCGCGAGGTTGTTTACCAACCGTAGGATCTATGCAGGGGGCTTTTGCTTCCTTCCTGGTCTCCTGTCGCAGAGACCCGCAAAAGGACACCACACTATTTATCGACCCGGGGTTTCCAGTACAAAAACAACAACATAAAGTTCTTGGTTATAAACACGAATCATTTGACGTTTACAATTTCAGAGGAGACAAATTAAAAGACAAGCTTGAATCCTATCTGAAAAAAGGAAATATTTCAACCATTCTGTATTCAAACCCCAACAATCCTTCATGGATCTGTTTTACAGATAAAGAGTTGCAAATTATTGGCGAACTGGCAACAAAATATGATGTAGTGGTTATGGAAGACCTGGCCTATTTTGGAATGGATTTCAGAATGGATTTATCACAGCCGGGCAAACCACCGTATCAGCCTTCTGTGGCTAATTACACAGACAATTATATCCTGCTTATTTCCAGTTCCAAATCATTCAGCCTGGCAGGGGAAAGAATAGGAACCATGGCCATATCCGATAAGCTTTTCGATCGCAAATTCGCAAACCTCAAAAAGTTTTACCCCAATGAAGGATTTGGCTATTCTATGATATACGGAGCTTTGTATACCTTGTCTTCAGGTACGAATCATTCTGCACAGTATGGTCTGCTTGAAATTCTGAAAGCTGTCAATGAAGGAAAATACAACTTTGTGGAAAATGTTAAGGAATATGGAGTAAGAGCGAATATCATGAAAAAGCTATTTACAAAATACGGATTTGAAATTGTTTACGACAAAGACGAGGATGTGGAACTGGCCGACGGGTTTTACTTTACTTTCTCTTATCCGGGAATGAGTGGAAGCGAGCTTCTTGAAAACCTGATTTATTACGGCATTAGCGCTATTACACTGGACATAACAGGCAGCGAAAGAAACGAGGGGCTGAGAGCATGTGTTTCTCAAATTAGCAGAGACCAATTGGATGACCTGGAAAAACGCCTGGAACAATTTCAAAAAGATCATTCAAACTGAGTTTAAATAATTATAAAAATCTGCATTTTAGTTTTTTATAAACACTGTTGAAAAACAGATTTTGATTAAGAACAAGAGTTCAAAATTTTAGGTAAATATTATTATCTTTGGGAAACAATCAAATTTATAACATTAAAATTTCAAAATAATGGCTAAAACAGTTGGAAGAATTGTCGTTGATATAGAACGATGTAAAGGATGCGGTGTTTGTGTACCTGCATGCCCTACCGATGTAATTCAATTAGCAGAAGAAGTTAATGGAAAAGGATTCCATTATGCGCATATGGCAAATCCGGAAGCCTGTATAGGCTGTGCAAATTGTGCACTGGTTTGCCCCGATGCAGTTATTAAAGTGTATAGAACAAAAGTTAACGCTTAAAAGAAAAATTAAATAATATGGGAGAATTAAAATTAATGAAAGGCAACGAAGCAATAGCTGAAGCAGCTATTCGCTACGGTGCCGACGGTTATTTCGGATATCCGATTACTCCACAATCTGAGGTTATTGAGTACCTGGCTGCTCAAAAACCCGAAGAAAGAACTGGGATGGTTTTTTTACAAGCTGAAAGTGAAATCGCAGCAATCAACATGATTTATGGTGCTGCTGGTTGCGGAAAACGCGTGATGACTACCTCATCAAGCCCCGGGATTAGTCTCAAACAAGAAGGCATTACATACATTGCAGGCGCAGAACTGCCCTGCTTGATTATGAACGTGGTGCGTGGGGGCCCTGGTCTCGGAACAATCCAGCCATCACAATCAGACTATTTCCAGGCTGTGAAAGGCGGAGGACATGGTGATTACAAATTGATCGTCCTTGCCCCTGCTTCTGTTCAGGAAATGTATGATTTCGTAGAAGTTGGATTTGACCTGGCTTTCAAATACAGAAACCCGGCTATGGTGCTTTCTGATGGGGCTATCGGACAAATGATGGAAAAAGTAGAGCTGGGCGAACAAAAACCCAGAATGACCGAAGAAGAAATCAAGGAAAAGTATCCATGGGCGACTACCGGAAAAACCAAGGACAGAGAAAGAAACATCATTACTTCCCTGGAACTTGATTCTGCCAAAATGGAAAAATTCAACCAAAAACTTGTTGATAAATACAAAAAGATTGAAGAAAATGAAACCAGATATGAAGAAATCCAGTGTGAAGATGCTGAATACCTCATGATTGCTTATGGTACCTCTTCAAGAATATGCCAGAAAACAGTAGAACTGGCTCGCAAAGAAGGAATAAAACTCGGACTGCTTCGACCCATCACACTGTTCCCATTCCCCAAAAAACGAATCAAGGAACTGGCATCACAGGTGAAAGGAATGCTCTCTGTTGAAATGAGCGCCGGGCAAATGGTTGAAGATATTAAACTCGCCGTAAACGGTGAAGTACCTGTTGATTATTACGGACGCATGGGAGGTATCATTCCTTCTCCGGATGAAATTCTCGAAGTTGTAAAACAAAAAATTTAGGAGGCAAAAAAATGGCTGAAAATTTAAAAACCGAAGATATAGTTAAGGAAGAAAATTTGTTCTTCGATCGAACAAATCTCCTCACAGAAAACGTTTTCCACTATTGCCCTGGCTGCGGACATGGTGTCGTGCACAGAATACTAATGGAAATCGTTGAAGAACTGGATATTCAGGACAAAACCATTGGAATCGCACCGGTAGGTTGTTCTGTTCTCGCTTACAACTACATGGATATCGATATGCAGGAAGCAGCACACGGACGTGCTCCTGCCCTGGCAACAGGAATCAAAAGAACCATGCCCGACAAGTACGTTTTTACTTACCAGGGTGATGGCGATCTTGCTGCTATTGGTACTGCTGAAACGATTCATTCATGTAACAGAGGCGAAAACATTACCATCGTATTTATTAACAATGGTATCTATGGTATGACAGGTGGACAGATGGCTCCAACAACACTGGAGAACATGAAATCATCCACTTCTCCATACGGAAGAAATTTACAACAAATGGGAAATCCATTAAAGATGACCGAACTGGTTGCACAACTTCCAGGAACTTGTTATGTAACCAGACAAGCTGTTCATAAGCCGGCAAATGTCAGAAAGACCAAAAAAGCGCTGAAGAAAGCTTTTGAATATCAAAAACAGGAAAAAGGATTGTCATTTATTGAAGTGGTTTCTAATTGTAACTCTGGCTGGAAGATGACACCCAACGATGCAAACGAATGGATGGAGGAAAACATGTTCCCATTCTACCCACTTGGTGATA